>ASZI01000184.1 GCA_000416315.1 Osedax symbiont Rs2
TTATCGGCTTATTAGTGACTTAAGATCAAAGAACGACCTTGTAGCCGCGACTATAGATAGAGCGCAGCAAGCCTCCTTGACGGCGACTTGCCTGCTATTAATCCTTAGAAAAGAATTTCAATTTGTGTAATGCGTACACTGCTAACTGCCTGCTATCCTAAAGCTTGCAATTGCAGCAGCGCTGTTTAACCAGCTAATGCAAGTCAAGCATTAGGGTTCATGCCAATCGACAACAGTGGCGCTGCAGTTAGTGATAACCAATAGTCCTTTTTAATAACTAACTCTGGCTGTATCCCCTTGGCGTAGCACTTTTACCCGGTCATTAACGGCAAAAAAATTGGCTTGGCTGATTTGTTGCACAATCGAGACAGTTTCTCCTGAGTCAAGTTTAATGGTGATTTCTTGGCCCTGCTTACGGGTGGCTTTCTCTTCTATTTGCTGCCCTAAAATACCACCGATAATGGCACCTATGCCGGTGGCGACATCTTTGCCATTCCCCCCCCCCACATTACTTGCAATTCCCCCGCCGAGCCCCGCGCCAGCCAAAGACCCCAGGACTCCATTTTGTCGACCATCAATGACAACCGGACGCTCAGAGAGCACCAGGCCGAAGCTGACATTCTGGACTTTTTTGGCCTCTGCGGCAGAGTAATTATCGCCGGTTAAATTACTTGCACAACCTGACAGTAACAACAGCACTGCGCAGATCAGAGAAAACTTGTTAAACATATTCATATACCACCTTGTAAAGAAATTGGAATTCCAGAATTTGACAGCCAGATCGCTAAAAGTAACAACTTCTCGACCAGATTTCTCTGTATAAAGAGTAATCTCGGTAAATTCTAGCTGTAAAGCATCTCTGTTGATTAGCTGTGACTGTGCTTAATGGGCATTTTGGGGTGTGTAACAAATATTTAATAGTGGCTTCGAGTGACCGTATGAGACTATTTGTGACGGTCGGACTAATGCTCAGTTCGCTGGCTTCGATACAGTATCTAAGATATTTGCCCTAGGCGGCAATAAACGCCAGATGAAGGTGGGTTGAATATAATTGGGTTCTTTGCCGTGGTTGACTGCTTTATTGGCTAGCCAATAAACCAAATAAATTGCCTGTTAAATGCGCCTCCCACCCCCAGCAAGTAGATTACATATTTTCATATTTTTTGATAATTGCATAATACAAACCACTGGCTTTAATGAACTTCAAGCCTTCATTAAAATCGTCTCTGGTCTCGCGTTCGAGAAATTTAACATTTCGCGGTGCAGCATCAAATATTGTGTGAAATTGTAACTGCTTGCCTTTATTTTTGCGCAACAGTTCACCTTGTGTCTCGGCTTGATGCTTCCAATAATTAAAGATCCTTTTCTCTGATATAACAACCTCTACTCGCCCTGCATATAGTTGCTTAACCTGATTAGATTGCTTGGCCTCTTCTTTGTAAGTGTCATTGCCTTTGGCCATTTCAGCAAATTCTGTCCCCAAATACTTAGTGGCATTTTTAAAAGCCAGCACTCTTTTACCAGCAAGGTCAGCCACTGATTGAATCTGAAAGTTTCTATCACTAAAAGCGATGGCAAAATTATGGTAGTTGATGGTCGTAGCGGAATCATACACAGGGGTATTGATTTCTTTACCTATATCAAAGTAGGCGTTTTGCGCAGAGGCATCCACTTCGCGGTTTTTTAGTCGCCCTGGCAGGCGCAGATTAGGTATAAAATGAAAACTGACCGTATGGCCTTTTACTTTAAGTGCCTCAGTGATGATATCAACTTCAATCCCGGCGCTGTTTTGATTTAATACGTAAGGTGGCAGTTCGACACCTATAGCAATTTTTAACTCCTTTGCCTGGCTAGCAAAGGATGCGAACAAACTTACAGCAATAAGTACATATTTCAGTAGTGGCATAAGGTTTCCAATCCAAAATTGTTAATTATCATCCGCTTTAATCGTCAATCTATTTGCCTTTAAGGTATTGAGTCGGTGACTGACAGCAGCGTCGGACTCAACAGCGGACAAAACCCTTAATAACTAACACTAGAGATTTTGCGGCCAGAACATCTACGCCAACTAAAATATCTAATGCTGCCAAGTAACTATAGTCGGGATAGTTTATAAATTCCAATGCACAGATGTGGGCAGCTAAAAGCGAATAATTGAGCCGCTAATACTTGGATGTGTGAAGTCTTTCAATCTAACAAAGCAATGATTTTATGCTCGAAGATAATGACAGACAATCAAATTGTCTGGCATTGGCCCCTTCATTATTAACGCAATCGATTTCGAGTAAAATAAGGCTCCCAAGCAGACATTCTAATTCTGATGCCAGCGCTGCTAAGGCTGCAACCGAATCTTCATAGACATAGGTTAGCAGCCAAAACAACTAGAGTCTCCTTACACCCTACTGAGTTCGGAGAGTCTGCTTGATGCCTCTAGAGAGACTTTGCTCATTTCGGTAAGCCTGGCGGCATCCTCAGAGTTGTGCTCGCTAATGTTGCGGATTCGCTCGGCTAATTCGTGAATTTCATCGGTGACTTTCGCCTGTTCATTGGCAGTCAGGGCGATCATCGAAGTACGCTGATTGATATTACCGAAGGCCTCAACTATGTTTTCGAAGGATTCGACCACTTTCTGGACCCGCTCGATCGACTCAGCGGATAAGCTTTGACTACTGGCGATAACATCTACACCACTGGTTGCCGCCTCTTGTAACTGCTGGATCATACTTTCTATTTCTGCGGCTGAGTCTTGTGTTCTGGCAGCCAAAGTTCTCACTTCATCGGCGACTACTGCAAAGCCCCGCCCGTGTTCACCCGCTCTGGCCGCTTCTATAGCAGCGTTTAACGCCAGCAAATTGGTCTGTGCTGATATCGCCTTGATCACATCCAATACCGCCCCGACTTTTTGACTATCCGCTGACAATCTATCGATAACACCTGAAGTCTCATCTAGCGCTTTGGCGAGTTTTTGTACTGCGCTACCGTTTTGTATCGCTAGCTCCCGTCCCTGAGTTACCAGCACATCAGCACTCTCTGCGGTGGCTGCGGCATCATCGGTGTTTTGCGCCACATCCCTGGCACTGGCGGACATCTCATGGATAGCCGTCGCCAACACATTACTCTCATCCATTTGCGCTGTGGCGCGATCACTGAGAGTGATACTCAGTTTGCTTAAACCATCGGATTCCTGGCGCAGACCTTCAGCTTCAGCAGCGATCTTGGTCAGTAAATTATTAAGATAGCTGCCGTATTCATTAACCGCTTCTTTTAACAGGCCAATTTCATCCATGGCACGGATTTCTAGGCTGGCAGCAGAGCCACCGCTAATCAGTAGTTTGATCTGTTCTGTGGTCTCTTTAATCCATCCCAACACTACGTTGCTGTACCAGGCGAAAATAGCAACAAAGATTAACAGGGCGGGAAACATAGTGATGTACAAACTGTTGGCTAGCTTTTGCACTGGCTGCTGGGCAACGCTGTCAGGCAGTAACATGCCGACGGTCCAGTCCAGTTGCACTAGCTTTTGCAATATCAAAATACTGCTATCATTTGGGGCGACCCCATGCTCCATGACTGACAGTTCAGTTCCTGCGCGTATAGCCTTGGCCAATGGCGCCAAACTGCTGTCCGCTTGCAATGCCTTATCTAGGGTTGTCATCGCCAGGGGGTTAGTGCGAACATTTGGAAAACTGACAATTTGTTCTGTCTGATCAACGGCAAAACTGTAGCCTCCGGTGAGGTCATTTTGCTGGATAAATAGCTGGTTTAAACCCGATAACATCAAGTCAACAGTTGCAGCCCCCCAAAAGGCACCCTCTCTTTGGATAGCCACAGTACAAGTCACCATAGGCACTTTTGAAATCGGATCTTCATAAGCTTCTGACCAGGCGCACTGGCCGGGCGCTAAGTTTCTTGCCACTTGGTACCAACCTTCGTTGTGGTAGCCACTGCCGGCAGGGTCGTTGTAATCATCCAACAAACTCAAATTGCCGGCACTGCCACGGGCCCAGAAAAAAGAGTGCCGTGCAGTACCCGCTTTAAAAGCATTAGGTTCTGGCCAGATGCCGCCACCGGCTATGTTGCCATCTGAAAATTTATCCACCAGCGCGGGAAAATAACTTTCGAAGGTCTGTCGCTCTAACGGCAGCGATTGCGCCAATCCCGCCAGGCTCTGAGTTAGCGAAGATGCATCGGCGAGTGCTACTCTCAATTCATTTGCCGTAGCTGCTACCTGTGCCCTGGCTTCGCGTTCAACTTGCTGCTGCATCACTGGCAGGGCAAAATACTGCATCACTGAATAAATCAGTGCTGCCGCGGCAATAAGTAGTACCACGCTCATGGTCATGACTTTCTTACCGATACTAAATGCAGTCATCGCTGTTCCTTGTTTATGTTTTATTGGAAATAGTTTATCGGCAGGCATTGATTAAATGATTAGGAATTTATTTATACTAATCAATAGATAATAGGTTTTGAGGCAGTCAAAGTGCTCTATCTACACAGGGCCGAAGGCAATGCAAAGCGACAATCACTTAGCAGCACACACTATTGGACCGGGATTAAAAGCCAACACTAGAGTACTGAAACTTACTAAATTTTTACAACTTTGGTTTTATTCAACTGGCCAGTCTATCCAAAAACAGCATTTCAAACATATAATTAACAATAATTTCAATTGGTTATCGACGCTTCAAACCGGTGCCTTACTATGCAAAAAGGCCTGGCCGTTCGACGACGCTGTTTGGCTGATGTTTGTTTTAACATGGCTAGCATTTAGGATTTTTATCAAGACTGAATAACCATTTACAGAATTTCTAATCACTGAGCTGCTGCGTCTGTTGTGGATGATTAAATTTGCGGCAAAAGACAGTGTCGGCTTTTGCCAGCACTTTTTTATTTTCTTAATGAAAACGGCTAGTTGTAAATATTTTAGAGACGATTTTATCAGCTCTAAATGCAGTGGGAGTCAAAGATAGGTAGCTGTTGAATAGTGGTAGAGCAATGCCGTATTATTGTTTTACCCTCAGAGCAACGACACTGATCAAGCTTGATAATGACCTAGGGCAAGCAAATGGCGCAGTCGTCGTTATTACTGGCCCAAGTTAACAAAATTTGTTACTCGACAGTATAACTGATCATCTGAGCCTATTCATATTTATGGCGCTCAGGACTGTGCGGCCAGTCACAGATTCCAGGCGACTTTCAGGCCATCAAACACTGCTTCTTCGGCCGTTCTGGGTGCCAGAGCATCGCCTATCAAGTGCGTTTGGGTAAGATGCTTGATTTCATCGACCAACGCTGATTCTGGCAGATGACCCTGGCAGAGAATCAGAGTTTCTATTCCTTGGTACTGCACTGCTTCTGCGCTGGCGGTGTGCTGCATGTACACAGTATCGTCATCGCAACCATACAGACGCATATAGGGGATCACTACTCCCCCGAGCCGATGCAGGGCTGCCACCATTTCGGTACGTACGTATGATTGCAGCTGTTCGCCGGCGCAGATACCGTTGACCGCAAGTTGTACCTGGTGGCCATTTTCTGCCAGCTGCCTGGCCATTCCCATGCCGATCCAGTCACAAGTTGAGTCAGCGATCAAGACACTCGTTCCAGCAGCAGCTTCCCCACTGAGTAGCTGCCAGCTATTAAGTACCTGCATGGCACCAAAATTTTCAAACTCCGGGATATAAGGCCTGGCCCCAGTTGCAACAATTACGCTATCGGGCTGTTGCTGTTCCACCAGCGCCCTGTCTACTACTGTGTTGGTTATTAGCTCTACCCCCGCCAGCTTGCACTCCCTAATCAGGTTAGTGGCAAGACCACCAAACTCCATCCGTCCGATTAGTTTCTGCGCCAACAGCACTTGCCCTCCCAGCTGTGTGGATTTTTCGTAGACAGTCACTTGATGACCAGCTTTAGCCGCTACACTGGCGGCCTTCAATCCAGCGGGCCCGCCTCCGACAACCATCACACGCTTGCTATTAGCAGCCCTGGGGGGCTTACCAAAACCGTAGCTCAACTCGCGACCAGATTCCGGGTGCTGGATGCAGGAGATAGGCAAACCGCGGTGGAAATGCCCGATACAAGCTTGGTTGCAGCCGATGCAGGCACGGATATTTTCTAACAACCCAGCCGCAGCTTTTGCCGGCAGCTGCGGATCGCAAATCAGCGCTCGGGTCATCCCTACCATATCCGCCTCAGCGTTGACTAGTATCGTTTCGGCTTCCTGAGGTTGGTTAATACGCCCGGCAACAAATACCGGGATATGCAAATTTTCTTTGAACTGTTTTGAGTCAGGCGCCAAATAGGCGTTATCTATACTCATTGGCGGCACTATATGGACCGCACCACCCAAAGATGCTGAGGTACCTGCAATCACACTGACAAAATCCAGCTGCCCCTCCAGCTGTTGACAGGCAGCCAGTGTAGTTTCCAGCTGCAGTCCCTGTGTATCCATCTCCCGACTAGAGATACGTAGCCCCACCGCAAAATCAGCGCTGGTAGCTTCGCGTACAGCAGCTATTACTTCGCTGAGAAAGCGCAGCCGGTTTGCATCGCTGCCACCGTACTGATCCAGGCGTTTATTGACTGTGGGATTGAGGAATTGAGCAGGAAGATAACCGTGACTGGCGACTATTTCTACACCATCAATGCCGGCACTTTGCATGCGTTTCGCCGCGGCGCCATAGCCTGCAATAATTTCGCCAATAAGCTGCACCGACGCCTGGCGTGGCATCACATGAAATCGCTCTTGAGGCACAGCGGACGCCGAATAGGCCACTCCCAATAGGCCATCGTCACTCTCCATGACTTCACGTCCCGGATGGAACAGCTGGGCAAAAACACTGGCACCATGGCTGTGACAGACATCGGCCATTTTCCGATAACCTTCAATGCAACTATCATCGGTGGCCATCAGTACATGTGAAGAGTAACGCGCACTTTCATGCACTGCGGCCACCTGCAATACAATCAATCCGACACCGCCGTGGGCTCGGGATTCCTGGTAGGCCACATAGGCATCGTTGACAGTACCATCAGTGGGCAAGGTAGTATCATGGCCAGTAGACATAATCCGGTTGCGGATGGTGACGGGGCCGATAGTAATAGGCGTAAACAAATTAACAAGCAGCTTCTGATTCATGCTCTTCCTTAACTTCTGGCTATATTCGATTTTGCCGCGAAAATGTAAAAAAACAGAGACTGAATCGACATCTGTTTTTTGCTTTTTTTATGAATAGCCTAAATAGGCTAGTCCCTACACTTTCATGCGACTGCCGCTGGGGTCGTAGAAAGCGCGCAGTGAAGCCTGCGCGCTAAAGCGGGTTTTGGCGATTTCTATTTCAAACTGTGCCCCTTTAATTACCTCTGCCGATAAACCTGCAGTTTCTACGTAGCCCATGCCTATCGCCGCCTCCACTGAGTGTCCATACATACCTGAGGTCAGGTAACCGACAATTCGCCCGTCCATGATAATTGGCTCATTGTGATACAACAGCGGTTGAGGGTCATCTAGCTTAAACTGCAGCATGCGGCGATCGGGCAGTCCCGCTGCCTTGGCCTGAATGAAAGCACTGCGACCGATAAAATCGGCGGCATCAGGCTTAGCTGCAAAACCTAGCCCCGCCTGCAACAAGTTATCTGACGCACCTATATCATGGCCCCAATGACGAAAGCCTTTCTCCAAACGCAGACTGTTAACTGCGTGCATACCGACGTTACAGAGTTCAAACTCTGCACCAGCTTGCTGCAGCGCGGCGAACACTTTAACGGTGTCGGCGGCCTTGGCAAATATTTCCCAGCCCAGCTCGCCCACATAGGACAAACGCTGCAACCAGACCTTTGCCCCGGCTAAATTAGCATAGCGGCCGCTGGCAAATAAAAATTGTTGCGGGTCTAAATCGCTGTCGACTACTTTTTCCAGCACCGCGCGTGCATTGGGCCCCTGCAGTGCCAGACAAGAGTAATCGGCACTGATGTCCCGCACTTGCACATCTCCCTGTAGGTTTTTCTGCAGATGCCACCAGTCCCGGTATACAGAACCAATGCCTGTGGTAATCATGTAACTGTCTTGTGCCGTTCTGGTGGCGGTTATGTCCGCTTCTATGCCACCGCGTTCATTTAGCCACTGGGTGTAGATAACCGCACCAGGTGGTGCCGACATATCCCCCGCACAGATCCACTGCAGGGCCTTTTGTGCATCGGGACCAGAAATTTCGAACTTACCAAAGGATGAGATATCATAGATGCCGACATTCTCGCGTACTGCCATGTGTTCGCGGGCGTAGAAATCAAACCAATTTTGCCGTTTATAGCTGTAGTTATACTCTGCCTTAGCACCGTCTCTGGCAAACCAGTTAGCGCGCTCGTAGCCCGCCACTTCACCGTGACAGGCCCCCTGCTGCTTCAGCACCTCGTGCAGTGGCGATTTAATCTGCCCACGTCCGCTGCTGTATTGATAAAACGGCCAGTGCATCGCGTAAGTATGGCCCAATGCCTCGGGAATACGCGCCTCAATGTAAGCTTGCTGGCGCTGCACTGGGTGATGACGTCGTACATCACAGTCCCAGATATCTCCCGGGGGATAACCATTGATAATCCAGTCAGCCATCAACTTACCCAGCCCTCCGCCTGCGCCAATCCCCTTAGAGTTTAAGCCACAAGCCACGTAGAAGTTATCTACTTCAGGGGTTGGTCCCAATAAGTGTAAGTTATCCGGGGTAAAACTCTCCGGTCCATTAAAAAATGTTCGAATGCCGGTTGTTTGCAGGGCGGGGAAGGTATCCATGCTGTTCAGCAGATAGTCTTCAATGTGCTCTAAATCGCAGGGAAATTCGTCAAAACAGAAGTCTTCAGCTATTTTGCTCATCGGGCAGCCGCGGGCGTTGTGCTCAAACCAACCAACCAACATCTTGCCAGCATCTTCTTTGAAATACAGACCTTTGTCGAAGTCGCGTAATACCGGACGCTTGCTCAAGCCATCCATTTCATCTGTCACTACATAATAATGTTCACAGGCGTATAGCGGTAAATCGACGCCAATTTGCGCTGCAATATCCCGCGACCACAAACCGCCGGCTAGCACAACTTTATCCGCCTTGATAATGCCACAATCAGTTTGCACCCCGACAGCTTCGCCGTTCTCAGTCAGAATTTGCTCTACTTTTACATTTTCAATGACCTGAGCTCCATGCAATTTGGCTCCTTTAGCCAGAGCCATAGTGGTATCAATCGGGTTGGTCTGGCCATCTTTTTCTGTGTACAGAGCGCCCAGTATTCCCTTTGTATCTATACCCGGGTATAACTCCTCAAGGCGAGTGTTATCAATCATCTCTGATTCCACTCCAAAGACACTGGCCATCGATGAAGTACGCTGCAGTTCTTCCAGGCGCTCTTCGGTACGCGCCAGCGACAAACTGCCTATTTGCCGGTAACCGGTCGCCTGGCCTGTCTCCTGTTCCAACGAAGCATAGAGTTCGTGGCTATATTTGGCCAGGCTGGTCAAATAAGGTGTCGGCCAGAGCAAACTTACCAGACCTGCAGCGTGCCAGGTGGTACCACAAGTTAGCTGCTTACGCTCTAATACCACAACGTCTTGTTGGCCTTGTTTAGCGAGGTGATAAGCAATTGAGCAACCCACGATACCACCGCCGATGATCACCACTTGCGCCTTAGCCGGTAGTTGTTTTTTATCTGTCATAGTAAAACCTTTAGTCACTTGATCTGGTTATTGTTTTGCACACTACTGTCTGCAGCAATACCTGCAGCTGCAATAATCTCAGGCTAATTGCTGAAAACTGTTCTGCGTAGCGCAAATCTAATCTTTGGATATTTACACGTAAACGTTCGGCTAACAATTGACTATTTTTTAATTAATGGTAAGTTTTGTTACCACGACCTATCACTTGTTTACTGCACAGGTAGAAACCAGCCGGCTATGACTAAAACTCTTAACTACAGAAAGCTTCCACCGTTAAAAGCGCTTAAAGGCTTTGAAAGCACCGCCAGGCAGCTGAGTTTTCGTAAAGCCGCTGCGGAATTAAACTTAACCCACCCGGCTATCAGCCATCAGATACAAGCTCTGGAACAAGACTTGGGAGTCAAACTTTTTAACCGGGACAGCCGACAAATGAGTCTGACCGCCGCTGGCCATCGCTACTATCCTATCGTCAGAGAGGCACTAGAGGGACTGATTAACGGCAGTGAAACCATCAGGCGCAGTGCTAACCCGTCAACACTGAGAGTGCAGACCTATGTATCAACGTCTATTCGCTGGCTGGCGCGCAGGTTACCAGGTTTTACCGCACTACATCCTGAGTTAGATTTACAGATAATTTCCTGTATCGAAGAACAAGACTTTAATGAAACAGTTGCCGATATCGGCATCGTTTTCTGTCTTCAGCCACCGCCGTTGCCGCTATGCTGGAGCCCTCTGTTCAAAGGCCAACTCTCTGCTGTTTGCAGTCCAGCACTGATTGGTAGTGCTGCCCAGCTACGCCCTGAAGACTTATTAGATTACCCGCTGATAGAAGTTACCTCTGAGGCCTGGCAATGGGCTGATTTTTTCAAAGGCTGTAATGTCGATAAACTTCCCAACAGTAGTATCAGCGTCAACAGCACGGTAATGGCGATTGAAATGGCGATTGATGGAGAGGGAATAACCTTAGTCAACGGCCCCTTTGCAGATAGGGAGCTCGCCGCGGGGCGATTGATCCGACCTACAATGCACTGTGTCACAGAATTTGGTGAATGGGGGCTGGTCTGTCGCCAGGATATGCGCGAACAACGCAATAT
>ASZI01000185.1 GCA_000416315.1 Osedax symbiont Rs2
TGTTTTATCCTCCGACAATTATTGCTGATCTGAGCGAGCAAGACAGTCTGGTTTGTGAAGAGCAATTTGGTCCGGCACTTCCGATAGTTAAATTTAACGACCTGGATGCGCTAATTGCTCAGACCAATCTTAGTGAAAATGGATTAGGCGGCTCGGTTTGGTCAAACGATATTGCCAGAGCCAAGCAAGTTGCCTCGCGGATGGAATGTGGATCTGTGTGGATCAACAAGCACGGTGCGATCCAGCCAAACGTGCCTTTTGGTGGTGTTAAAAAATCGGGTATTGGTGTTGAGTTTGGCGAGGAAGGGCTGCAAGAGTACACTAATATACAAGTGGTTTTCAGCTAAACAGCACTAGCTATCAGCGATCTTTAGGGCTATCAGCAGTCTCTATGGCTATCAGCGATCTCTAGAGCTACCAGCGCTCGCCTATAGCCTGTTTACAAATGCATCGCAATAGGTCGGTTGTGTTGTTGATGGGCACGGGCCGATGCTTAATGGAAAAGTCAGTTCATTTAGCTTTTAGCCAAGCTCGAGAGATCTAGCCCGGCAGTAAAAAAATAGCCAGAAACCCTGCAATAGGGTTTCTATTTTAGTGTATCTTGTAGCTAAGACAGTTATTTACACAGAGCACCGACGCCATAAAAAATAGCGGCAACTTCTCGGTAAAACGATGAATTCAATATCGTTGTAAAACCCGCTCCTCTATACTTGCATACATGTTCAGCTCGATTATAAATAGTAGCGTATCACTGCTGCTAAACGTTTCGAGCATTCTCTGTAGCACTGATTGTCAATCAGGTGCGTTATGATTTCAATATAGGCATGATCTATGAGTAGTAACAACTTCTCGGCCAGGACTCTAAAGGACTGGTCTCTAAGCCATCCTTTAATAGTCCCATTGGCCGAAAAAGAACCGGTTTTTTGGTGTAACCCCAAGCTGAAAAAAAATGCTAAATTGAGCTTGTCGTTAAGTATGCAAGACATTAACGAAGCAAGTGATAGGTTACAGCGCTTCGCCCCCTATATGGTCAAAGTATTCCCCGAGACGGCTGTTAACCATGGAATTATTGAATCACCGTTGGTCTCTATCGAGCGCTTCCAACAATCATTAGTCCCAGCACAAAGTACTAGCGCAAGATTGCTGCTCAAATGTGATAACCAACTGCCTATCTCGGGCTCGGTAAAAGCACGCGGTGGTATTTACGAGGTGATTAAACACGCAGAAACTATCGCCATAGAGCAGGGGTTTCTGAAGCTTGAAGATGACTACTCAGTGCTGGATGACGATAAGTTTAAATCCTTATTTGCCCGGCATAGCATAGTGGTTGGTTCAACCGGTAATTTGGGTTTAAGCATTGGCATTATGAGTGCTCAGCTGGGCTTTAAGGTCACTGTGCATATGTCGGCAGACGCCAAAGCCTGGAAGAAACAGCTGCTGCGTGACAAAGGCGTAACAGTGATCGAATACGCCGAGGATTACAGCAAGGCAGTCGAACAGGGCAGAATTCAGGCGCAGCAAACAGAGCGCTGCCACTTTGTCGACGATGAAAATTCTGAGGATTTATTTTTAGGCTACGCGGTGGCGGCGCTGCGTTTACAGCAGCAATTACAGGGGCAACAGATAGTCATAGATGCGCAGCATCCGCTGTTTGTCTACTTACCTTGTGGCGTTGGTGGGGCACCGGGGGGGATCGCTTTTGGTTTAAAACAAGTATTCGCTGAGCATGTGCACTGTTTTTTTGCCGAGCCCACAGCGGCCCCCTGCATGTTATTAGGCATGTACACAGGTTTGCATGATCAGGTTAGCGTCCAGGATTTGGGTTTAGATGGTGTGACTTGTGCTGATGGGCTGGCAGTGGGGCGGCCCTCTGCATTTGTCGGAAAATTTATGCAGGAGTTACTCAGTGGAATCTATACTTTGAGTGATGATGAACTGTACCGGCAGCTGGCGCGCCTTTTCGATAGCGAAAAAATAGCGTTGGAGCCCTCGGCACTGGCAGGTGTATTAGGTCAGCAATTACTGCTAGATGACCAGCAATATATCAAAGAGCAACATCTGCAGGGTGTTATGCACAATGCAACCCACATAGCCTGGGCTACGGGAGGTGCAATGGTTCCCGCGCAGGAGCGTTTAATAGACTATCAAATGGGGGCGAAGTTGTTGGAAATTGAATCTCATGTTACCTAAACAACTAGCGTCTTTTGGAAGTTGTAAAGAGCAGTTGTAGATTCACTATGCGCGGATAATTGCTGCAGTGCCCATTGTTCGGCGCCGCCAGTGTCATCAAAAAAAGCATAGCTGATACCAGCGCGCTCATAGATATTGCTAACTTGGGCCACAATATTCATGTGTACCTGGGAGTTTGAGATGATAACAGCTGAAACTAACAGGCCGCGTTCCCTGCGTGCAATAATTGCATTAGACATTTCGATTTCAGCTTGTGGAGTGAACAAACTATCTTGGTGCATAATAACAATTTGTCCCCAGGTCTCTGGCATCTGCTGAGTAACTTGATCTACTTCCAAGCTGTATTTACAGACCATTTCTGCATTAAAGGGCCCCCTGGATTCGATAATGCAAAGCTGATCCCTCTTAAAGACTTGGTACTCTCCATGTGCGATGAACATTCAGTTAATCCTTAACTAAGATCTAGTACAAAAAAGGTTCTGAAAAAACAAAACGACTATTGCGATAATATACAGCTTAATTATAGATAAAAAAAACAGATACTTACAAATTAGTACAATTTCCCACAGTTATTTAGTGGCTGTCATTTCGTTGGCAATAGATTCTAAAGAAATACCCTCAATCAATTGTTTACCCCCTTTCAGGCAAATGACAATTTCTGCCACCGGCAGCGTCGGCAGGCCCACTGGGTCTGTCAGTTTAACCATATCATCCGGGGCGGTGTGAGCGGCCATCACGCTGACCGCTAAATTGCGTCTGACCAGCTCTATTAATAAACCACAATTACTGGCATCGCAGACCAAATCGTAACTGATATCAGCCTTCTGCAGCCCATCTATCACCAGCGAATGAAACTTACAACCAGGTTCTAGCAGTGCCAGGGGCAGTGGTCGATGGTTAATCATCTGCGGGTCATTGCACAGCCAAACGCCTTGTTCCTGACGTATTAATACGCCTTCGGTGCTGCCCTCAGGGCGCGTTATTATAGTCATATCTAATTCGCCATTATCCAAATGTTGTCTGAGAATATTGGAGTTGGCACAGATAGAGCTGATATGCACACCGGGGATTTTAGCGCGTAATATCTGGATCAGGTCGGGCAGTAAAGTGTGTGAATAATCATCCGGGCAGCCGATGCGAATATTGTGTGCCTGGGAGCGATTGAGAATGTTGTCCATGGCCTCGTCGTGCAGCTTTAATAATTGCCGGGCGTAGGGAAGTAGTGCCCGGCCATCGAGGCTGAGCTTCAAGGCCCTGGCACTACGGTGAAATAGCTGTCGCTGCAGCTCTTCTTCGAGACGCTTTACCTGCATACTGATTGCCGACTGGCTGCGATAGATCTGTGCCCCAGCGCGAGTAAAGCTGCCGTTGTCTACTACTGCGACAAATGTTCTTAGTAATTCTATATCCATGATAATACGTATTAATAGTGGTTGATGAACAAGATTAAAGATAACAGTTTTGCACTAGATTAGTGAGAAAATATGGATCAATTTTATTGATGGGAGCTATTAGATTATTTGGTTGGCAGAAAATTAAACAGCCCATTATGCTTGAGTAAACTAACAAGTATTTAGGACATCACATGAAAATAATATTGGGCAATAAAAACTACTCCTCATGGTCTCTGCGCCCCTGGCTGTTAATGCAGCATTTTGGCTTAGATTTTAGTGAGCAACATATATCACTATTTGCTGACGATATGCATCAGCAGATGCAACTGCACTGCCCTAATTACAAAGTACCGGTACTGGTTGATGCAGGCATCAGCATTTGGGATTCACTGGCAATTTGTGAGTATATCAATGAGCAGTATCTTGCAGATAAGGGCTGGCCGCAAAATCCGCTGCAAAGGGCCACCGCCAGATCTATGTGCAGTGAGATGCACTCAGGGTTTTTTGCCCTAAGAGAAGAGATGCCAATGAACTGTCGCAGAGAGGCGGCTAGCATTACATTATCCAGTGCGGCACAGGCCGATATTGACAGAATAGTGGAATTAATCAGCCAATGTCTGGCCGCCAATGCAGAGGAAGATGGCTTTTTGTTTTCTGAATTTTCTATTGCGGACGCCTTTTATATGCCGATAGTTTCACGCCTGCACAGCTATAACATCGAGACCCCACAGCCGGTGGCCAGCTATTTACAAAAGATGTTGTCACTGCCTGCGTTTCAGCTATGGCTCAGTGCCGCCAAAGCTGAAACGCAAGTGATAGAAGTGGCTGAAGTCTAAGTCAATTACCAGCGGCAAACAGTCAGTATCTGCCAGAGCCCAAACTCTGGCAACCAGCTACTGGCACAGTAGCAGCTATTAAGTTTTAAATTTCAGCATGCTCTGTCTTAAACCTGCAGCCATAGCGGCCAGTTTTTTGCTGTCCAGTTAAAAGTTGCTAGATAAATGCAATGTCTGGGTTTGTTAGTAATAAATATTTAGAAAATTGGTACTCTTACGCTAAAAATCACAATATCTACAGGCTAGCTAAAGTAACTTTTATTAACATTGAAGTGATGGCAGCCGCATTTTCTTGTTATCACATAGTGGCATAATAACTATCGATTAGTACGGTTGTTACGCTATGCAAAATCTAAGTATTGAGATAGTTTTAGGTGACTGCTTTGTCTGTGCTTTCGAAGTACTTTAGGCGGGTGTTTACAGTTTGAAATATTTAGTAGAGAAAAACAGGTCATCTCCTTTGGGTGTTATGCAAATCGTTAAAAAGTATCGCTAAGTAATACAGCAGAGTGCCTCAACAGCTGAATCTAAAACAGCTTTTTCAGAGTAGACTAATACAATAAGCGTTAAAAATTTAAGAATTACAAAAAATCTCTGTCGTATCCGTGTGCAATGAAAATCTTTTAAGAGCATGCCTTTTAAACTAAAGTACCTAACCATAAACTCAGGGTTTATCTAGATGTTCACTAATTTGCTAAAAAAAGTGTTGTTAATCAGTGCTTGCATCACAAGCAGTACAATTAATGGTGCTGACTTGCAGGTAACAGTATTAAGCCACAAGGGTAATCCACTGGCTAATATGGTGGTCTATGCGCTACCTCTTGAGGGGCAACAGTTAGCAAAAAATACTGATAAGCTAGTCATCGCCCAAGAAAACAAAACCTTTGCCCCTTATATCAGTGTGGCCCAGAGTGGAAATTCGATACTGTTCAGTAATAAGGATGACATCACCCACCATATATATTCAGTGTTAGGTGAAAATAAATTTGATTTTGTGATTCGCTCCGGCAAACAAGTCAGGCAAAAAATAGTCCCCAGTGCAGCAGAAATAATAATGGGTTGTAACATTCACGATTGGATGAGCGGCTACTATCTGGCAGTTGATACGCCATTTTTTACAAAAACAGACAGTACTGGTAACGCAGAACTTAAGATTGACCAGCCGGGAAAATACTCGCTGATCATTTGGCACCCGCAGATGCAGGAGCAAAGCGACAAGATCAGTCGTGAGATTACAGTGACCGGGTCCAATATCTCGCTGAGTATCGCTTTAGATAATGTGATGGCACAGATTCCCGATCAAAAAAACTCAGACGGATTCGATTATCTATCAACCTATTGAAAACAAGGCAATAAACGAATGAAAAGTTTACAAAATAAGATATTTATATTTTTTGTATTACTTTTACTCATCGTCCAATCAATAGGCCTATGGACTGTATTATCCGGCAAACAGAGCCAGGAAGAGCAGGAGATAGCTCATCGCCTGGCCACCGCAAAAACTATCTTTAGTGAGCTCTATAACAGTCGCCGGGATTACCTGACCGCTTTTGCCAGAACAGCGGCCAATGATTATGCTATCAAACAGATTTTTAATGAGGATTCGCGCAGCTTACTCGTTGCATTGAACAATCATCGCAAGCGTATCGATGCCGATATGGTAATGACCATAAACGAGCGCGGAGTTGTCAGCGGTCAACTGCTGTTGCTGCGCGAAGAGGCAGAGGTCAAAGTACAAAAAGGCGCTGAGACCAACAGCTTATTTAAGTATGCAAACTGGTTGAAAAACGCTCAGCCGCAAGCGCACTTATACGCACTCAATGGAGCATTGTATCAGCTGAGTTTATCACCGATTAAAGTCGGTGCTAAAGTTATCGGCTGGGTTGGTTTTGGATTTCAGATCGACTCGCGTTTTGCCAAACGCTATAAAATGATTACCGGCTTAGAGACCAGTTTTATGCTCAATCAAGGCGAGACCTGGAAAATGATCGCCTCCTCTGCTGGGCAGCAACAATTATCATTGGTAGAGCAAATAATCAAAGGAGAGAGCCCGGAGCATTACATAGTGCAGAGCCAACTGATTACCGAATTCAATAATGCCCAATTTGGGGTGGCGATGTACGCATTGCGTGCGGATCTGGTGGAAGTATTGCAGGGGCGCTGGTGGCAGATATTAATCTTGATTGCCCTAACCTTAGTGCTGTCGCTGGCCGGGGCCTACTTTATTGCGGCTTCGATAACTAAGCCAATTAAGCTGCTGGTGCAGCAGGTAAAGACGGTGGCCAGCGGGGACTATAATCAACACATAAAACATTTTGACGAAAGCGAGTTAGGGCAGCTGGCGAAAGAGTTTAATGTGATGCAAACGGCGGTGTTAAGTCGAGAGCAGTCAATGGTACATTTGGCTAATCACGACCCGCTGACTGATTTGCCAAATCGCAATATGTTGATGACTGAGTTGCTAAGATTGGCGCGAAGTGCGGCGCCGTTTTCCGTCTACCACCTCAACTTGAGTCGACTCACTGAAGTCAACGATACACTAGGTCACGATGTTGGCGATAAAATCATCGTCGAGGCCGCCAGGCGTTTAGCGCAAGCCCCAGGCTTTGCCAATGTGTTCCACTTGGGGGCGGATGAATTTATTTTACTCAGCGAAGTGGCCGCAGCTATTGATCAGCAAAGTTTTGCTTGTGGCATTGAAACAGCTCTGGAAGCTTCTTATGAACACCGCAATTTTTCTCTAAAAATGCAGTGCAGAATAGGCATTGCCAACTATCCCGAGCACTGTGATAATGTCCAGCGACTGCTGCAGATGGCCGATACCGCACTGCATCACACCCGCAAAAAGCGTCTGCAACTGCAGGTATACACAGCGGCACTGGAAGTTAATAGCGTTGAGCGTTTAAGCTTAATCAATGATTTTCAAAATGCGGTCAGCGGTGGGCAACTGGAATTGCACTATCAACCTAAGCTAGACCTGAACTCGGGAATTATCACCCATATGGAGGCACTGGTTCGCTGGCGTCACCCGGCGTTTGGCTTAGTACCTCCGGATAACTTCATCCCCATCGCCGAGCAAACCGGGCAAATCAATGCGTTGACTCGCTGGGTGTTTAAATCGGCGCTAGATCAATACAATCTGTGGTTGGGCCAGGGCATCGATTTAAATATAGCTGTCAATATTTCTGCTCAAGACCTGCGTAACCCTGAGTTTTTTGATTACATCAGTAATACCCTAAAAAATGCCGCTGTGCCGGCTGAAAAACTCACCCTGGAAGTGACTGAAAGTGCGGTAGTAGACGATCCTGAAGCGGCGATTGCGGTGCTACAAAAGTTCAATGATTTGGGGTTTTGCCTGTCAATTGATGATTACGGCACCGGATACTCATCATTGGCGCAGTTAAAACAGCTGCCGGTGCACGAGCTAAAAATTGATAAATCCTTTGTACAGAAACTTGAATTTGACAGCGATGATCGAATTATTGTGCGCTCGACTATTGAACTTGCACATAATATGGGACTGACGGTGGTTGCCGAAGGTATTGAAGATGAGTTTGTACTCAACTGGTTGAGTGAACACGGCTGTGAAAAAGCTCAAGGGTACTTTATCAGTCGACCGCAGCCGGTGGAGCAATTGAATAAATGGCTGCGACAGCAAAAAGGCTTCAGCAATCTAAAAGAACTCAGATGTTAAATTCAATACGATGTATCGGCTTAGTTAGCTGCGCTGTCTTTTGCAGTCAACTGGCTGCACTCGAGTTTAAAGCCAATGGCGTTGTAGATTTGCGGCTGAGCCACAATAACAGCAATACTAGTTATCTGCGCGGCGGTTACGGCAAGTTTAGCTCAGATAGCAGTGCCGGTATCGCACTGTCGCAAGTCGGTGGACAGTTTTCAGCCGCTTGGAACAACGGCGTCAGTGCTAACTTAGTGCTCAACGGCTACAGCGAAGAGAGAAAGAGCAGAGCGGGAGTCACTGAAGCTTATGTCAAATATAAGTCACTGCCCAGTGCCTCAGGTTATCGCTGGGAGAACCGTACTGGTCTGTTCTATCCGCATATATCACTGGAAAATCGGGCGTTTGCCTGGGCCAGTGTCAATACATTAAACTCATCGACCCTCAATACCTGGCTGGGGGAGGAAATCCGGCTGTTGGGCTCGGAATTAAAATTCCCCCGCCTGGGCAAAATGCATGCCGACCCCTATGATATTTCAGTGACCACTTCAGTCTTTAGCAACAATGACCCGGCGGCGGCGCTGTTGGCCTGGCACGGCTGGACTAGTAGTAATCGACAGACCTTTTGGGGGCAGGCAAGAGCTTTTCCACAGGGGCCTGCTCACCAACCAGGTCAAATACTGCAACATCAAGACAGTGTCTCTAAGCCCTACCTGGAATTGGATGATCGGTTGGGCTATCTGCTACAATTTGACTGGCGCCAACACCGCAAGGGGCATATTCTGTTTGGCTACTATGACAATCGGGCCCTGCCCTTTATCGTCGAAAATGGTCAGTACGGCTGGGATACAAAATTTGTCTATGCCGGTGCATCTTGGAAATTAGCGCCGGGGTTAAAGCTCAGTAGCCAATACTTGGCAGGCACTAGTTTAATGCAAACACCCTCTGGCGAAGATGTGGTCAATAACCGTTATAGTAGTGCTTTTGTGGCACTGAGCAAACAGCTGAATAAACACCAATTCACTGCCAGAGTGGAAGAGTTCTCAGTAACTGACAGAGATCATCAAGCAGGGGATAATAATGATGAATATGGTCGCGCAGCCACATTCAATTATACTTATCGTCTGGTAAAGCCTTGGTTTCTCTCTGCAGAATATTCAGTCATTAAAAGTAATCGCCCCTCTCGGCAATACCGCGCACAACCGGCAAAGTTAACAGAGCAGCAGCTGCAGTTTGCGGCCCGCTACTTTTTCTAAATACTCAATATTTTATTAGGCTAAAGCATGTTCCTAGACGTTAAAGATTTAAACCCACAGCAATGTTATCAGGCGCTAGTGGCGGCGGTTATTCCCAGACCTATCGCCTGGATCAGCACGATCAGTGCCAGTGGAGTGCTCAACTTAGCTCCCTATTCATTTTTTACTGTCGCCAGTTGCCAGCCACTAGTGTTAAGTGTTACTCAGATATTACCCAGAGATCTGCAACACAAAGATACTTTAACTAATTTGCAGCAAACAGGTGAGTGTGTCGTGAACATTGTCGATCAGGATGCCGTAGAGTTAATGAATGCCACTTGTGCCAATTTCCCCGCTGATGTCGATGAGTTCGACGTTGTTGCTGTACCTAAAGTAGAAAGTAAACTAGTGCAAGTGCCGGGGGTGGCAATTTCGCCGGTACGCTTTGAGTGCAAACTGCGCCAGATTATTACTATTTCCGATCAGCCGATGGGAGGCAGTATGATGCTACTGGATGTATTGGCGATTCACAGTGCTGATAGTTGTAGCAGCGAACAGCAAATACTGACCGAAAAGATCAACGCCGTCGGTAAAATGGGCGGCAGTAGTTACAGTACTACCGCTGCAAGTTTTGAGCTGCGCCGACCTGCTTAAAGATTTAAATAGCAGCGGCTAATCACTGTAGGTTAGTCATGGCGCTAGAAGGTTTGTGCCTTGAAAGCGATTAAGACTGCCTAAAGCAACAGCTTCAACCCTAAAAGTGAAATCATCAGCGGGATTGAATCGCACTGTCACCTGTGCGCCGCTATATCTCACAGCGCCAGGAAACAGGTCGGCAACGTACCTAGGTCGTTACAGCAGTAAACCACCGTCAATATGCAGCATTTGCCCGGTAATGTAACGGCTTTGTGAACTCAATAGAAATTGCGCCAGTGCCGCCACTTCCTCCGGAAGACCTAATCTTGCAGCGGGGATCCTGGCGGTGATTTGCGCGCTGGCTTCTGGACTAAGAGGTTGGTGCCCGCTACCGTCTTTTTTTATGTAGCCAGGTACTATGGCATTGCAGCGAATACCCGAGGAGGCGTATTGCATCGCATAAGACTTAATCAATGCTTCCAGGCCCGCTTTAGCCGTTGCCGAAGCGGGAGTGATGTTTTTTCCCACTTTCATTTTGTGAGCCAAAAAAGAGCTGATACCGATAAAGCTGCCTTTGCTCTGCTGCAATTGTCGGTTGCATTGCTGCAATAACATAAAGGTACTCTGCTGCATTAAATTTACTG
>ASZI01000186.1 GCA_000416315.1 Osedax symbiont Rs2
TACATATTAATGCCTTCAATTTTCCTATCTGGGGAATGTTAGAGAAGATAGCCCCCAGTTTAGTGGCGGGTGTTCCGGTAATAGTAAAGCCGGCCACAGTGAGTTGCTATCTAACCGAGGCTGTTGTCAAGGAAATAGTCGCCAGTGAGATATTGCCTTTAGGTGCTGTGCAGCTTATATCCGGTAGCACCGGAGATTTATTAGAGCATTTAACTTCACAGGATGTGATTACCTTTACCGGGTCGGCCACAACCGGCCAGATGCTGAAAAATCATCCCAATATTACTCGTAACAGCGTGCCTTTTACCATGGAGGCGGATTCGTTAAATGCCTGTGTATTAGGTGAAGATGTCACTGCACAGATGCCTGAGTTTGAGTTGTTCGTCAAAGAGATTCAGCGCGAAATGACTACCAAGGCAGGTCAGAAGTGTACCGCTATTCGCCGGGCAATCGTGCCCGCTAACATGCTCGATAAAGTGGCATCGGCTTTAAAAGCTAGGCTTGTGAAAACGCTCATCGGTGACCCCAATCGCAGTGAAGTGCGAATGGGAGCGCTTGTGGGTGCCAGTCAATGTGCGGATGTCGCCAAGAATGTGGCCTTATTAAAGCGTGATTGTGAACAAGTTCTGGGGGATTGGAATGAGTTTGAGGTCGATCATGACGAAATACAAGCAGGGGCTTATTTTCCTCCCACAGTGTTGATTTGCCGCAATCCGTTTGAGGTTGAATCGGTACACAGCATTGAAGCTTTCGGCCCAGTGTGTACTTTGATGCCTTATACAGGTAACGATCAGGCGGTAAAATTAATGCAAATGGGTGGTGGCAGCTTAGCCGCATCAGTATTTAGTTTCGACCATCAGATTGCTTTTGATTTGATTCATCGGGCAGCTTCCCATCATGGGCGTATGTTACTGCTCAACAGAGAAAGCGCTAAAGAGTCAACCGGGCACGGATCGCCTATGCCCAGTTTAGTGCACGGCGGTCCAGGTCGAGCGGGTGGTGGTGAAGAGTTGGGCGGAATCCGCGCCATCAAGCACTACATGCAGCGAACCGCCATTCAAGGATCACCTAACAGCTTGATGGCGTTAACTAGAGAATATCAACGCGGCGCCGATCGAAATATGGATCTTATCCATCCCTTTCGAAAGAATTTTGATCAGCTGATTATAGGAGATGCGTTAAAAACCCACAGAAGAACAGTGACAGAGGCAGATATTGTCAATTTTGGCTGCCTCTCTGGTGATCACTTTTATGCTCATTTTGATGAGATTGCCGCGGCTGACTCCTTTTTTGGCAAGCGCGTAGCTCATGGCTATTTCGTCATATCTGCAGCGGCCGGTCTGTTTGTCGATCCAGGTGAGGGGCCGGTCATTGCCAACTATGGGATTGATAATTTGCGTTTCATAGAGCCGGTAGGCATTGGTGATACCATTCAAGTGACTTTAACGGCGAAACGCAAAGTTGAAAAAGTAAAGCGTGAAGACGAAGACCGCCACACCGGAATAGTAATTTGGGATGTAGAAGTTCACAACCAACATCAAGAGCTGGTCGCACTATACGATATTCTGACATTGGTGGAGCGGGAGAAGCGTTAAAGGTTCACAGACTAAATACAACAGTGCAAACGGATGTTTTAGTTCGCACTTATTCAATTAGCTCTTTGGACGGTGGCTGCTCTGGTTGTATCTGGGGCGGTTGGCTTGCACTTCACGTAAAGGTGGGACTTCTTGCAAGCTGGTAAGCGCGCGCTGCGCAAGTTTTACGTACTCGGTGGTACCTTGCTGTTTCCAGTTAATCTCAGAATCTGTGACTTGGCGCATTACTTTTGCCGGAGTCCCGACAATCAGAGAGCGTTTAGCGAACTGGCTGTTGGCTTTTACGAAACTGCTGGCGGCCACTATAGATTCGGCGCCGATAGTGCTGTTATCCATAATCACAGCGTTCATGCCAATCAGGCAGTCGGGTTCCAGGATACAGCCGTGTAGTACAGCGCCGTGTCCAACGTGTGAGTTGTGATGCAAAATACAGTCACCGCCTGGAAAGCTGTGAATAACACAAGTGTCTTGCACATTTGAATTTTTCTCGATTAAAATTCGCCCGAAGTCGCCGCGAAGAACAGCATTAGGGCCTATGTAGCAGTTGGCGCCGATAATGACGTCGCCAATAATTTCTGCGCTCGGGTGGATAAAGCTACTGGCATCGATGACCGGGATATGTTGATCTATTGCGTATATTGGCATGTTGGGCTCTTTTCTATTTTAAAAAGTATATTCAATCCACAGTGGCTGTGCATTGGTGAAAAACAATAAGGAAAATTATGTACAATACGATACAGTATGAAGTAAATAAATCAATTGCATGTATCACTCTTAATCGCCCTGATAAGCTCAATAGCTTTAATGTAGAAATGCATACTGAGCTAGCGCAGGCAATGCTACAAGTAGAGAGTGATAATCAAGTGCGCTGCGTCATTATTACCGGTGCCGGTCGAGGCTTTTGTGCCGGTCAGGATCTTAGTGACAGGGCTGTGAAGTCCGATAATGAAGTCTCTAACCCGGTTGATTTAGGCGCCTCTGTAGAAAAATTCTACAACCCGCTGATTCGAAGGATTAGTCAACTGGATAAACCGGTTATCTGCGCACTAAACGGCGTGGCTGCCGGGGCTGGAGCTTCTATTGCACTGGCTTGTGATTTTGTTATCGCCTCTGACAAAGCCTCATTTATCCTCGCTTTTTGTGCCGTTGGACTTGTTCCCGACTCCGGGGCGAGCTGGCATATGATCCGCAGTTTGGGTTTGGCTCGCACTAAAGCGTTGGCCATGCTGGGCAACAAGCTCAGTGCCCAAAAGGCCTTGGAGTGGGGTTTGATTTGGCAGGTCGTTGAACCTCAACAGTTGCTGCAAGAGGCAAATACACTGGCGCAACAGCTGGCGGACAAACCACCATTGGCCGTCGCCGCTACTAAACACCTGATCAATAGCAGTTTTGATAAAGTCATGCACCAACAGCTGGAAGAAGAGCGTTTACTGATGCAAAAATTAGGTCGTAGCTATGACTATAAAGAGGGGGTTTCCGCTTTCATGGAAAAACGCCCCGGACAATTTAAAGGCTGTTAACTATGAGTGTTGTTGAAAAATTGCAGGGTATTTTAGCAGCTGATGCCGCTTCATTAGCGCTGGGTATCCAGGTGCAGTCGGCATCTGTAGAGCAAGTAGTGTTGAGTTTAGAAGTGACCCCTTTGATGACTAACGGTTATCAAGTCTGTCACGGTGGAGTGATCTTTTCTCTGGCAGATACTGCACTGGCGTTTGCCTGTGTGGCCATCGATGAAATGGCACTGACCCAATCTGCACAAGTCGATTATGTGCAAAGTGCCAAGCTTGGTGATAAGTTACGGGCGGTGGCGGTGATTATGCACCGCAGGAAACGCAATATTTTTTGTGATGTAGAAGTGTTGAATCAAAATGATCAGTTGATTGCTTTAGTGCGTGGTCGACAGTTGGCAATAGCTGCCCGTTGAATGACGCATTGTTTGAAAACCACGAGCTTAGCAATAGGTATATCTCGCTAAGTCAGAATAAATAGATTAAGGATAAGCTAGATGCAAGACGTATATATTTGTGATGCTGTGAGAACACCTATTGGCCGTTATGGCGGCGCGCTGGCCAGTGTAAGGGCCGACGATTTAGGAGCGCTGCCACTCAAGGCGCTGATTGAGCGCAACCCGCAAGTCAACTGGCAGCAAGTTGAAGAAGTATTTTATGGTTGTGCCAATCAGGCAGGTGAAGATAACCGCAATGTCGCACACATGTGTAGCTTGTTGGCCGGGTTGCCGATGAGCGTCCCCGGAGTCACTTTAAACCGGCTCTGTGGGTCAGGCATGGATGCGGTGGGCACAGCTGCTCGCGCTATTATGAGTGGACAAATGAAAATGGCCATTGCCGGTGGCGTCGAGTCTATGTCTCGCGCCCCTTTTGTGATGGCCAAACCCACCACTGCTTTTAATCGGCAGCCTGAGATGGTTGATACCACTATCGGCTGGCGCTTTATTAATAAAAACTTACAGGCGCAGTACGGCACAGACTCTATGCCAGAAACTGCCGAGAATGTCGCGCAACGGTTTAATATCAGTCGTACCGATCAAGATCAGTTTGCCTTGCGCAGCCAGCAAAAAACAGCTGCGGCGATGGAGCAAGGCAAGTTTGATCGCGAAATAGTGGCGGTGGAAATTGTTGGACGAAAAGCTTCCCACTGGGTAGAGCGCGATGAACATCCCAGGTCTGAAACAAATATCGAGTCTTTGAATAAACTCAGAACTCCCTTCAGAGAAGGTGGTTCAGTAACCGCGGGTAATGCATCTGGGGTTAACGATGGCGCTTGTGCGCTGCTGCTAGCGGATGCAGAGTCCGTTGAGGCGAACGGACTTAAGCCGATTGCTAAAGTGATATCCATGGCAACAGTCGGGGTCGAACCAGGCATTATGGGTATAGGCCCAGCGCCAGCCAGTAAAAAAGTGCTGGCACAGGCGGGATTAAGCTTAGCGCAGATGGATGTTATTGAGCTCAATGAAGCATTCGCCGCGCAAGGTCTAGCAGTACTGCGCGAGTTAGGCTTAGCCGACGACGATGCTCGGGTTAACCCCAATGGCGGCGCTATTGCTCTGGGTCACCCGCTGGGAATGAGCGGTGCCAGACTGATCACTACGGCTGCCTACCAATTACAACGCACTGGTGGTCGCTATGCACTGTGCACAATGTGCATTGGAGTAGGGCAGGGAATCGCCCTGATCATAGAGGCGCAATAAAACGCTGAGATCCCGCGGACAACCTAGCTGTTGTCCGCGGGCTAACTTCCAGCTTCCAACTTCCAACTTCCAACTTCCAACTTCCAACTTCCAACTCCTATCCCGCCAAGATCGCTGTGAAAACCTTGCGAATATCAGTGCTTTTGTATAGCCTATTCCGCTAGGGTTTTTTCAGATAAATTATATATAAATTATAGTTTTAACATTTTATGATGGGGTTATCGATGCGGGCAAGTTTGAGAAAAAAGATAGTTGAGGTTTGTGACAATAAGATAGAAAAGAAGGGCGATAATGTCGGTTTGTCGTTTTATGCCTTTTTCGCCAATAAAAATGATGATCCAGAGCTGTTGATGGAAGCGGCTACTTGGTGGATTAGTACTGAAAAGTTAGATCATTTTGAAAAAGCACAGAAGATCAAAAAAATGCTGCTGCAGATGGCCTAAAATCTGTTCTCTAGAGCAGTTTGTTAGCTGCTGTGCTGCGATAATAATTTTTGCTAAAGAGTAGAAAATGAACACAGAACAGTTAAAAAAGCATTGCCTCTCTTTTCCTGGTGTTGAAAGTAAAGAGTTGAGTGCCCCGGGGAACTTGTTGTCTTATGCCGTTCAAGGTAAAAAGTTTGCCTACTTTAAGACCAGTGAGCCGCAACAATGGCGTTTTAGTCTACGGGTGACAGCCGAGCGTTTTCTCGAGCTAACCGACCAGCCGGGAATTAAGCCGGCCCGCTATATGCACAGGTTTCACTGGGTCAGCATTGTCAATGTCAACCAAGTTGATGAGAAATACTTAATTGAGCTGCTGCAGTGGTCGTATCGTAAAGCGCTGCAAGGGTTATCAAAAAGGGCCCAACAGCAGATTGTTGATGGCAGTCACCAAGGCGCTCCTTAGCAGAGTTGTCGCTTGGCAATAAATGATAAAAGCTCAACGGATACCGCGTAAAAGTCGTTTTACAACAGCTGTTTAGAAGTGCAATATAGGAGTGCAAATCAATCGTCTGTAAAAGCTGTCATTTTGTTTATCTGTTCAGCGTTAGTCATAGGAGAGCAAGCCCGTTATGCCTTCAGTAAAAGCTACAGTGTTATTCAGCAATCAACGGATAAAAATAGTCCCGCCCCCCCTGCCATTGAACTGTCAGCTCGATGGAGGTCATTTACTGGTCGAGCCACATCGGGAATTTAGTAGTCGTATTTATGCCAGTGCAGAGGAGGCCATACAATTGATGGCTGCGACTATGTTAGCTGGACAGGCATTAACTCAAGTGCTGAAGGTAGAAGAAATAAATTATCAGGAAATGGCTAATTGGCAACTGGCACAAGGTAATGCAAAAAGAATGCAGATCCATGTCTTTGGTCGCAGTGCTGTGCAACGCTATCAGACCAGGGGCGAGAGCATCAGATTCTTTGCCAGGGATCACCCTATTTACACGAGCGTATACCAGCCGTTGAGTACCGAGATTGTTCTGCAGCTGTGGCAAGCCATTGAACAGCAACTACAACATCAGCCGTTTCGAAAATTAATGGCATAATTTTCTTGTCTATTAAAAAATAACTTCTGCAAGGGCAGATTGTTATTACCAACCGCCCAGGCGATTTGCTTATTCTTAGCTACTCCTAATGCTCAGAAGTTGAGACTTTTAGCGGTTGATCTGAATCTAAAGGTTGTTGCTAACATTACCGTCGCTGTCTAGACTGATGGATTTATCCAATAACTGATATTCATTTAAATATCGGGCGATACTGGTAAAGGTTGCTGTTTTAATTTTCCCCTGATGATCCGCTGTAGTTACCCCTTTGATAAATGCGCTGCCCAACATCAGTTTAAACGGGCTGGTGTGCACTCTTTGGGCCTTAAAATAGGCCTGATTGTTTGCGTATAAGCGCTTTGTATCGGTGGTGTTGTAGATAGCGGCATTCAACAGCAACAAGGTATGTTCAGTGCAATTTTGATACCTATCGTTATAGGGATTGGCCAGCACAGAATAGTTTTCGTTATGTAATTTCTCAGGTGCTGCGCTGCTGTATATCTCTAGCAGTTTTTGCTGCAGTGCGGGGGTGGGTATGCTGATACCTGCGGTTAGCCTTTGTGCGCCCCAAAAAAAGTCAACCGGATAATCAGTAACCAGATCGCTCTTGTTCGCCTGGCCATTACGTTGGTAGAGGTTATGTATAACGTAGCCTTTGGCTGATTGACCGCTTTTCAAGGTAATGCTCGAATATATCGCCACTGCCGTATGTGTATATTGGATTCCTTTAGGTAAATCTTCTGGGGCCCTGCCGATGCGGCCAATGATAAAAGCTCTGGCCCCTTGTTGCGCTGCGTACCGCTCTACTTGCTTGGCAAAGTTGGCTATTTGCTCTGGACTGTACAGCGCACTACCCTGGCTCCTGCTGCCTGCAATCGCAGGCATCGAAAGTACTAAAAAACCTATCATCAGTAAATATTTCATCATCTGCTCCTCGATCAAGAATACTGCAGTAACTTTTCAGCTTCAGTTACTGGGCCACTATCTGCTAGACCTTATTGCATGGCTGTATTCGGTGAAGGGTCTTGAGTAATTACTTGATCTGTAATTTCTAGAGGCTGATACGCATCGCTACTTTCTAATAGCTTTTTGCCAGCTTTGCCGCTCATTTCGCCCAGTGATCCAACGGCAACTAACGGTAGCGCGACTACTGTCGCCGCAACTTGCACTGTACCAACTACTAGATGAGCGCTGCCAAGTGCGCTGTGTTTGCTAGCCTGGGAAGAGTGCTGTGCAGAGCCTGACCCGGCAGAGCTCAAAGAAGAAAATAGCAATGTAAAAAGTGCGACTGATAGGTTTAGGTTGAATTTTCTCATAGTGTTTGTCCGCTTAGTTAATGTGTGATCTAGTATCGTAAAAAAAATTAAAAAGATAAACTCTATCGACTGATGTATAGTAATTTTCCACTTTAAGTATAGTAAATTAATACCATGAGCCAAGTTAAACAAATTACAGTGTTAATAAAGAGCCTTCTTAAACAACAGAATATTACTTACGCAGTGCTGGCTGAAGAGTTGGGGATGAGCGAGGCGAATGTTAAACGCATGTTCGCTAAACAGGCACTAAGTTTGCAACGTTTAGAGAGCATCTGCCAAATTTTGCAGTTGAGCATGAGCGAGTTGTTCATGTTGTTGGAGCGTAACAAGGTCCTGGTAAGTACCTTAAGCCATGAACAGGAACAGCAACTGGTCAGTGACAAAAAACTACTGCTGGTGGCCGTTTGTGTGCGTGATGCCTGGTCATTTTCGGAAATTGTAGAGCACTACGCTATTACAGAACACCAATGTTTGCAGCTGATGGCACGGCTGGATAAATTGAAAATGATAGAGTTACTGCCCGGCAATAAATATCGATTACTGATTGCACAGGACTTCAAGTGGCTTCCCAACGGCCCGCTGGAGCGTTACGTATCACACTTCGTGATAAAAGATTTCCTGGCAGCCAACTTTAAAGAGCCACAGAGTTACCGGTTTTATATGCCCGGTACCTATTCGGCCGCCTCCATTGAATCTTTACAACGTAAGTTAGAGGACTTAACCCGAGAGGCTGCACAGCTAAATCAGCAAGATGCTAGTTTGTCGGTCGATAAGCGTCAGCGCATGGGCTTACTCGTCGCTATGCGCCCCTGGGAGCTCGAGGAGTTTCAGAAATTGAGAGTGAAAAGATAAGTCTCAGACAATCGACAAAGCGATACAAAAAAAATAACAACCAAGTAAATCTAGTAATATTGTTGCTCTGTAGCTATACCGATACGTAAAAAATGACTATACTGCAAATCACGTATCATAATAATGACAATAAAGCTAAGCACACTGATAAGAATCCAGCGAGCAGACCCGTTTCTGCGTCGCTGTGAAGTTGTCTATAAGAGGTAAAAAAATGTCAGATTCTGAACAGGCGGTGTTTGATCGTCGTATCGAAGCCGAGCAGAAAATAGAGCCTAAAGATTGGATGCCTGCTGATTACCGAAAGAACCTAATTAGGCAGATGTCTCAGCACGCTCACTCAGAAGTGATTGGTATGCAACCTGAAGGTAACTGGATCTCGCGTGCCCCCTCACTAAAAAGAAAGATGGTGTTGCTGGCAAAGGTACAAGATGAAGGTGGTCATGGTTTGTACTTATACAGTGCCACCGAAACATTAAACGTCACCCGCGATGAAATGAATGAAGCACTGCACAGTGGCAAGGCTAAATACGCATCAATTTTTAACTACCCGGCTCTTAGCTGGGCTGACGTGGGTGCGATAGGCTGGTTAGTCGATGGGGCGGCTATCGTCAATCAAATTTCACTGCAGGGAACATCATACGGTCCTTACTCTCGGGCGATGATTAGAATTTGCAAAGAGGAGAGCTTCCACCAGCGCCAAGGTTACGAAATCATGGTGGTGCTGGCCAAAGGGACAGCTATGCAAAAGGCTATGGCTCAAGATGCACTTAACCGTATCTGGTGGCCTTCGCTGATGATGTTTGGCCCTCATGATTCAGAGTCTGCGCACTCTGGTCGATCTATGCAGTGGAAAATTAAACGTCGTACCAATGATGATTTACGCCAGAGCTTTATCGATCAGACCGTGCCACAAATCAAATTTCTTGGTCTTGAACTGCCTGATCCCGATATTAAATGGAATGAACAACGGGGTCATTATGACTCAGGTGAAATCGACTGGGATGAGTTTAAACGGGTAATTTCTGGAGACGGCCCCTGCAATCGCGACCGTCTGCGTCACCATAAAAAGGCCGATGGCGATGGGCAGTGGGTCAGAGATGCTCTTCATGCTTATCACAGTAAAAAAGATGCAGTTTCTGCAGCTTAAATCGGAACCTTAATTTCCTTACAATGATAATAATGAAGGCAGCTGTATAGACATACCGCAATGCCTTTTTGCGAGCTTAATATGAAAAAAAGTAATGACCTCTACGAAGTATTTCTACGTTCGATACGCGGTGTTGATCACCGCCATGTCGGCTCTTTACATGCAGACACAGCGGAACAGGCGCTAACCTATGCCCGTGATTGCTATACAAGACGCTCGGAGGGTGTAAGTATCTGGGTAGTTAAATCTACAGATATTACGGCATCACAAGAGCAAGATGCACAGAGCTTCTACGATCCGATGGATGATAAGCCTTACCGGCATGCCTCGTTTTACGTATTGCCCGATGAAGTTAACAATATGTAGGAGCTGACAGATGAATAACTTAAGTAATAATGCTTTGTACCACTATCTGATAGGCATGGCAGATGACGCACTTGTTTTAGGCCAGCGCACTAGTGAATGGTGTTCACGCGGTCCCTTTTTGGAAGAAGACATTGCCTTGAGTAATGTCGCACTGGATTATGTCGGTAGAGCCAGAATGTTCTACCAATACGCTGCTGATGTCGAAGGTCTAGGTAGAACTGAAGATGAACTAGCCTATTTTCGTGATGAGAGAGAGTTTACTAACTTACTGATTAATGAACTACCGAATTTCGATTTTGCGTTTTCTATGGTTCGCCAGTACTTTTTAGATGTGAATGCTTGTCTGTACTTGGAAAAGTTGTCGTTAAGTTCTGATCAGCACCTTAGCGAAATAGCAGCTAAAGCTGTTAAAGAAAGCCGCTATCACCTAAAGCGCAGCCGTACCTGGTTAGTGCAATTAGGCCAGGGAACTGAAGAAAGTAATAGGCGTATGCAAAGTGCCATTGATGAATTATGGGGCTACACTCCCGAAATGTTTATCATGACAGAGGCAGAAGCGAGCTTGTTAGCCACACAAGTTTCGGTTGATAGAAAGGACTTGCAGCAACAGTGGAGTGCAACGGTAACAGCAGATGTGCAGGAGGCGAATTTACAGATTCCGGATCAGCAATGGCAGGTAGTCGGTGGACGCGATGGAGATCACTCTGAGCATTTAGGACATTTGTTGGCCCACATGCAAATTTTACAGCGCAGTTATCCGGGACTTGAGTGGTAGTTATGCAACAAATTTCACTTGTTACACCTGAATTTGCCGCCCGCAGAGCACTGCGAGCTAACTCGCAATGCCCGCATCTGTGGTCAGTACTGGATAACGTTTTCGATCCAGAACTCCCACATGTGACTATCTGGGATCTGGGCATATTAGTTGATGTTCACTCTTTAGACTCAAGTCGATGTAAAGTGGTGGTCAGTCCAACTTATAGTGGCTGCCCGGCAATTGATGTAATCAGTGAAGATATTGTTAGTGCTCTGAACAGTGCAGGTGTGCAGCAAGTTGAAGTCGCTGTTTCTCTGAAACCGGCTTGGAATACAGATTTGATTTCACCCGCTGGTAAAGCTGCGATGCTCAAACAGGGCATTGCCCCTCCCGATAAAAGTGTCAATTGTCCCCTGTGTGGGAGTGGACACACAAGTGTCATTAGTCAATTTGGCTCAACGGCTTGCAAGGCATTGTATCGATGCAATGATTGTTTAGAGCCCTTTGACCATTTTAAAGAGTTTTAGGTGTTAATTATGAATGTCGAATTTTATCCGTTAACAGTCAGTAAAATTTCGCGCTTGTGCCCAGATGCAGTCGCCATAAATTTTGCTGTGCAAGAGCATTTAGAAGATATATTTAAATTTCAGCAAGGTCAGCATTTAATCATTGAAGCGGATATTAACGGCGATAAAGTACGCCGATCGTATTCTATTAGTGTTGCCGCTGACAGTGATGAGCTGCAGGTAGGTATAAAGAAAATCAGCAACGGGATATTTTCAAATTTTGCTAACGAGCAGCTTAAAGTTGGAGATATCCTGCGAGTAATGCCTCCTCAAGGGCACTTTTACACCGATTTGAATTCTGCGCATAACAAGCATTACGGTTTAGTCGCTGCAGGCAGTGGCATTACGCCTATGTTATCGATAGCCGAAACAGTACTCGCACGAGAGCCCGATTCTTTAGTGACTTTAATATTCTCCAATAAAACAGCACAGTCGATGATGTTTAAAGAGCGGGTGAGCTTCTTAAAAAATCGATATATGAGCCGCTTTAGCTGGGTGAACATATTCTCCAGAGAAGAGCAGGAGGCAGAAGTACTGCACGGCAGGCTCAGTGCAAATAAAATGCAAGCACTGCAAAGCGAGCGACTGATTGACATGCGCAGCTTCGATGAATGTTTTCTGTGTGGACCGCATCAGATGGTAAAGTCGGTCGAGAGCGCTTTGTTGGATGCGGGAGTGGCTGCGAAAAATATTCACTATGAATTATTTTATGCCGGTGATGAAAAGTTACCTGAGCTCACTGCTGAACAAAAGGCGGATAAGAGTGTAAAACAAGTCGTGGTCAAATCAGGTGGTCGAAAATTAACCTTGGAGTTGACCAGTACCGGTACTGATATTCTCGAATCTGCCATGCAGCACGGTCTGGATTTACCCTTTAGCTGCAAAGGCGGGGTCTGTGCAACTTGCAAAGCAAAAGTCATCAGCGGTGAAGTAAGAATGGACAGAAACCACTGTTTAACGGATAAGGAAGTGGAGCAGGGGATGATTCTTACCTGTCAATCTCATCCTATTAGCGATCGAGTTGAAGTCAATTTTGACGTTTAAATCACGACTGACAGACGATGGCGAAACTGAGTATTTGTCGGTCTGACAGTTGTTAAAAATATATTTTAAGCTTAAAATAAAACCTGATAGGGGCTCCTCTCTCTATCAGGTTTTATTTTTTGTCGTTAACCCAGAATTTTGGAGTGTTGCATGTCCCTGGTAAAAACCCGCATGGTCGATCAAATCGCAGTTCTAGAAATTGACTCACCCCCTGTAAATGCTTTGAGCGCTCAGTTGCGCAGCGACATGATTTCGGCTTTGCAAGCATTGCAACAGCAGGTGAAGCTACAAGCCATAGTCCTGCACTGCGCTGGCAGTACTTTTATCTGCGGTGCCGACATTCGCGAGTTCGATGGTGAGCCGCTGGCGCCGCATCTACCGGAACTTATAGCGCTGCTTGAGGGATCAAGTGTGCCTGTTGTTGCATTGTTACACGGTCATGTTTTAGGAGGAGGGCTTGAAGTAGCGGCGGCTTGTCACTACCGGGTTGCACTTAAAAGTACCAGCGTAGGTCTTCCAGAAGTGGGGTTGGGCGTAGTGCCTGGGGCCGGCGGCTGTCAGAGAATGATGCGTTTAGTGGGTGTTGAAGAAGCTGTCAAATTGGCTACTTCCGGGCGTGCGGTTAAAGTTACTGATTCAAGATACGCCTTGTTATGTGAGCAGCTTGTCGATAGTGGGGATGACTTATTAGAGCAGGGAATGGCGTGGATACAGCAGCAATTAGCCGACAACAGTTTGTCAATAAAGTCAACCTCTGAGCTAGCGTTAGACAATGCGGCTGAGAAAATCGACTGGCAACTGTTGAAAAAGCAAGTGCAGCGCAGTGCAAAGAGTAATACTGCACCGATTAAATTATTGCATCAGCTAGAAAAAAATTGGCCACTATCTGTGCAGCAAGGCGAAAAACAGACCAGAGAGTTGTTTTTGCAGTTGCGACAATCAAGCGAAGCTAAAGCGTTGCGTTATGCATTCTTTAGTGAGAAAAAAATGCAGGCCGGTGGTTCCCAGCAAACTTTCACTATTAGTGAAGTTGCAGTGATCGGTGCCGGGACTATGGGCAGCGCAATAGCCATCTGTTTTGCGGATGCTGGATTCAAGGTGATATTGTTAGAGCAATCGCAACAAGCATTAGAGCGTGGGCTCAAGCGCATCGAAGAGCAATATCAGCGCAGCTGTAAGTCTGGCCGTATCAGTCAGGCGCAAATGGATCAGCGCCTTGCTGCAATCCAGGGCAGTTGTGAGTACGTTTCAATCTCAAACGTGGACTTAGTTATTGAGGCGGCATTTGAAAGTCTGCAAGTCAAACAAGCTATCTTTAAAAGCTTAGACTCCGTCTGAAAAAAAGACGCGATCCTGGCGACTAATACCTCGTATCTGGACATAGATGTCATAGCTGAGGCCACTTCGCGTCCGCAATCGGTGGTGGGTATGCATTTCTTTAGTCCGGCCAACATCATGAAGTTATTAGAGATAGTAAAGGCAGATAAAACGGCGGATACGGTGATCGAACAAATGCAGCAATTGGCCAAAAAATTGCGCAAACAAGCAGTGACAGTAGGTGTCTGTTTTGGTTTCGCTGCCAATCGGATCTACACCCGCTACGGTCGTGAAGTTCAACAAATGTTGTTGGAGGGGGCGAGCATAGAGCTAGTCGACAAAGCGATGCGTGAGTTTGGCATGGCGATGGGGCCACTGGCTGTGCAAGATTTATCCGGCATTGATATCGGCCACAATGCCAGGTCGGCGTACCCACACCCAAGTTATGATCCAGGGTATTTTAAAGTATCGGCGGCTCTGGTCGAAGCGGGGCGCTTAGGCAGAAAAAGCGGATCGGGTTTCTACGACTACAGCGAGGGCAGTGGGCGTCTGGACGCAACAGTTGAGCAGATAATTGCTGCTGTGGGCGCTGATTTAAAGGTCGTTCAACGCGAGTTTACTGCCCAAGGTATTGCGCAGCGGGCGCTGTTGGCAATGATCAGTGAAGCGATACAAGTACTAGATCAAGGTATAGTGCAGCATAAAGAGGCGATAGATCTAATTTGGCTGCACGGTTACGGTTTCCCCAGAGCCAAAGGTGGTCCAATGTTTATGGCCCAGCAATGGGGAGTTGCTGAGCTTGAAAAGCGACTGTCAGAGCTGCGAGAACAGCAAGGTGATAAAATTTGGCCGCTGTTGAACCTGACTAAATATTTGACCTAAGAGTAGTTTAGCCGCTCGTCACTGGCGTACAGTGACGTTGGCTCAACTGTTAGCTTTCAATGCAGTCCATGGACTTGCAGGCCCAATTTAAACTTTCCAGATAGGCTCTGTCATAGACATGGCTATCAACATCGTTGCTCATCTGCTGCCAGTTGCCATGCGCAAAATGAATGGTGTTGTGTAATATTTTGCCCATTATGCCCTCGCCGCTGATGATAGCGGCTTTAATTTCCTGGGTCAGGGGGATTTGCTCCAATAACTCTTTTAATCCAATGTCCAACAGTGCATTGACGCCCGACATCATTCCGGCAATCATGTAGCCAGAGGTGTCTTCAATCCCCGAAACACAGGCAACTTTTTCACACATATGGCCTCTGATCAGCAATTGTCTGGGCAGCTCTTCCGGCTTGCCCTGATTGGATAACATGGCAATGATCAGTGCCCATTTTTTCATTTCAGCAATGCCTAAAATGTTAATAGCTTCGAGTACTGAATCAATTTCACGCACCAGATTATTGGCGCTGGAATTAACGATCCGCAATAACTTATAAGTGAAAACAGGATCTTGAATGATTAGTTTTTCAAGGTCACTGGAGGAGACGTCCGGGTCTTGCAGTGCTTGTACAATACTGAGTAGCTTTGCCTGAGTAGGTTTTACTTTGCTGCCTTCGACCATTTCTGGGGTAGATAAAAAATAGCCTTGGAAGAGTTTGAATCCCAGATCTTTGCAGTGTTGGTACATCGCATGGGTTTCGATTTTTTCAGCCAATAAAGTCACTTTATAAGGCTTAAGTTTCTCTACTTGAGCGCTGACTTGCTCAAAACTCATCTCTAACACATCGACTTTTATTATCTGTGCCATCTCTAACAAGGGAATGTATTTGTCATCGTAGATGAAATCATCCAGCGCTATTTTATAACCCTTATTGAGCAGCGATCGGATGCTTTCTAGCAGTCTCTCGTCGACTTCAATATCTTCTAAAATTTCTAATACAATTTGATTGGTCGGTAAGCTGGGCAGAGTGTCGTTGACCAACAGATCATAAGTCACATTGAGGAAGGCGGGCATCCTCTTTAGCTGCTTGTTTTGGTAGACCGAAGTATAAGAGTTAAGCAGTACATTAAGAGTGGCAAGAGATCCGGAAAAATCGAAAACAGCATGGTTCTGTGCATTACTGGAGCGGTACAATAATTCGTAGGCGACAGTTTCTAGTTTGTTATTAAAAATGGGCTGCCGGGCCATCAGTATTTCTTTTTTTATGGTGTTTTTACTTAGCATAGCCACGATATCCAATTCAGCAGATTCGTTCTCCCCTGTGTCAATGGGAGAGTTTTCAAAGCGAGAGTTACTATCCATTTATGAACCTATTATAACTGACAGGAATGATCTAAGTATATGCATTTGTTAGGTTTTGTGAATTTCAAATAATATTAGTTGAATAATATTTGAGATGTTATTATGTGCATCTTCTATGCAGTACACCAAGCCAAAAGCATTAAACTAAAAATAGCAGAGATTATTCATTGTTCAAACTTTTAATATTTGACTGGGACGGCACCTTGATGGATTCAGCGGCGCGTATCGTCTCCAGTATGCAAAGCGCCGCTAACAGTCTATCTTTAAAGGTTCCAGGCAGCGAAGCTGTCCGCGATATCATAGGTCTATCCCTAGAGCATGCTATCAATATTCTGATTCCGGGAATAAGCCCTGCAGATAATCAGCAGCTAAGCGATGCTTACTCCCAGCACTATCGCTACCATGATCAGAGCCCAACACCTTTATACCCAGGTGTAGAGCAGTCTCTGCAGAGTTTAAACTCTAAAGGTTACTTGTTGGCAGTCGCCACCGGTAAAGGGCGCGCTGGCATAGACAGAGTGTTCACGCAAACAGGTCTGGGACCTTTGTTTATAGCTTCGCGCGGTGCCGATGAAACTAAATCAAAACCCGATCCTCTAATGTTGAAGCAAATACTTGAACAAACGGGGGTCAGCGCCCAACAGGCATTGATGATTGGTGACACCAGCTATGATTTGGAAATGGCGCAGCGCATTGCAATGCCAAGTATTGCAGTGAGTTACGGTATGCATGCTCTGGAAAAACTTAGAAGTTACCAACCGATTTTAGAAGTAGATAAATTTCAGCAAATTGAAACTTGGCTGGATCGACAGATGGAGAAGAAGTGTGAGTGATAACCCTTGGGATGATAAGGTGCAGACAAAAGCGCAAGAGGCGGTAGCGGCAGTTAAACACCCTAACGCAAATGGACGAGAATGGCGTCTGATCGAAACCCTGGTTAATGGACTTTTTAGTGAAAAAAAAAAGGCCCGCCGCTGGGGGATCTTTTTCAAATCTTTAACCTTTACTTATCTGTTTGCCCTGCTAGGTTTTTATTTGTTTACCCAGCAATTTGGCGACAGCGGATCCACAGAGGGCGAGGTGCACACTGCACTGATAGAGTTAGTGGGGCCAATATCTGCCGACAGCGAAGCCAGTGCAGATATATTAGTAGGCTCCCTGCGCCGGGCATTTAAGTCTGAGCATTCCGCCGCTGTTATCATGCGCATCAATAGCCCAGGAGGTTCTCCAGTTCAATCTGGTTATGTTTATGACGAAATAAAACGTCTCAGAGCTATCTACCCAGACAAAAAGCTCTATGCAGTGATCTCCGATATAGGGGCTTCTGGTGCATATTACATCGCCTCAGCCGCGGATTATATTTATGCCGACAAAGCCAGCTTAGTCGGCTCTATCGGGGTTGTTTCATCCGGATTTGGATTTGTTGGTTTAATGGAAAAACTGGGTGTGGAGCGGCGCGCATTATCAGCGGGAGAGAATAAAACTTTCCTCGACCCTTTCAGTCCATTAAAAGATCAAGATCGACAGTTCTGGCAATCCGTTTTGGAGACAACCCATCTGCAGTTTATAGATCAAGTCAAAAAAGGCCGCGGTGATCGACTGGTGGATTCGCCTGAATTATTCAGCGGTTTAATCTGGACCGGTGAGCAAGCTCTAAAAAAAGGTTTAATCGATGGTTTAGGCAGTAGCAGCTATGTTGCCAGAGATATTATCGGTGTAGAGAATATCAGAGATTACTCACCGCAGCTCTCTCCCTTTGAAGAAGTGATTGAGAAATTTGGCGTCTCTTTTGGCGGGGCTATCGCCACCAAATTGGGCCTGAGTAATAACTTTACAATGCAGTAAGCCTGCCCTAGCTGATCAGGGGAAAGTAATAAGTCAAACGCACCGCTGCGAGCTGACTTATTTCCCCGGTTTATCATCTGCCAGTGAATGGCATTGTCAGATTGAATCTACAGTCCTAAAAATATAAATCTGGCTGTCGCTTAAATATAGCGCAATTGATGCCAGCTAAATTTGTCGAAATTCAATTCA
>ASZI01000187.1 GCA_000416315.1 Osedax symbiont Rs2
TTTAGATCAATTAGGCTTCGCCTAAACCTGATCCCGGACGTTTAGAGTCAAAGTTATTGTCGGTGAAAATCAATTCTATTGAGCATCAGCTTTTGAAATATTAATTGAAGCTTTAATTCCTGCACAAGAGTCAAGAATCAAGGTAATCCTCCCACTTTTAACGGATGCTAAAAGTAGAATTGAATTTGTATACCCTACCTAAGGCAAAGCGTTTTGGATGCCCCATGCGTATAGCAAAAGCAACTTAGGTTTAAACTCGTCCCACATCCCAGATAAATCGGAGTGTTTTTATCCTTAGATTAAAATTTTTGCACTAGCCCCTATGAACTGCACAATCATCTTTAACAGTAGTTACCCAGAAAACAGTGAACCGGCTATTACTAATGGCAAAACACAGCCTCTAAAACGGGAAAAATTTCAGCGCCAGCAAAGGTAGTTTGATGCTTTTTTAGTTGAACTGAATATTTTAGGATTTCGTCTATGTGATTTCTGCGGTGGATAATTCGGTATGTTTGCAGATTTTAAAGATTCTTCTCCAGTCGTGTATGGGTAATAGTGGCAGATCCCTTGATGATAGGATCAGTGCGTCAGTATACCTATTAACAGCCTTCATCAGCCAAGAGTATGGGAGCTGCAGGGGGTGGTGGCCGTATGATCTTTCTTTACAGTCAAAGCTTAAGTAATACCGTAAAGGCAATCAATAGAGCTTTGAACAACTTGCTGAGTATTCAGGGGAGGTCATTTTATGTTTAGCCAGATAGAAAGAAGAAGCACCTTCAGTTTATGCATGATTATGGTAATGGTTTTTCGCAGATACTAGAACCAGTAAACCACAGTATGGAAATTTATCGTTTGTGTTTGGTCCCCGCTATAAAATTTAGTTCAAGGCCAAATTTTAGTGCTACTCGATAAACCCTCACAGAAGAGAAAAGTAAAGTGACGGTTATTGGGCAACGACAAATAGGGTAGGGAAAAGGCTAATACTAGTAAATTAGTTAGCAGATCAAAACCATCGCACTTTCAATCGCTGCGATGAAGAGGCGCTTTATACATAGTTGTATGTTTAGAGGATCCTAAATTGAGCACTACAAATATCCCTTAACTGATTATTCAGTAACAGTGTAACCAAACAAATTAGAGACATAAATTATTGATAAATCAGACTTGAAATATAATTAGGAGAAAGTTATGAGAGTATTAAAATTTGGAGGTTCATCATTAGCGAGCTTTGAGCGCTTTGCCCAAGTGGCTCATATTATTATTCAACAAAAAGAGAAATCACATCTGACAGTTGTTTTATCGGCACCTAAAGGAGTGACTAATTCACTGGTTAAATTATGCGATACTGCAGCAAAAAGTGACAGTTTTTATAGTCAACTCAACGACACAATATATAATTTAAAACAAATAACAGCCAGTAGCCAGTTGCAACCAAGTCAATATGAAGAGCTATACGTTTTTATAAATCAGCTCGAATTAGAGTTAGAGAGACAGCTGCAAGGCGTTAAACTGCTGGCTTTTTGCCCTGACCATATTCGCGCTTTCATTATTTCTCGTGGAGAATCGTTCAGCGTTAAGCTGATGCAGTATATTTTGGCGGCACAAGATTATAACAGTCAAATATTAGATCCAGTCAAAACAATTATTTCCTCGGATAGCTTTTTAGATGGCCTGGCTGATGTTGAAGTCAGCAGAAAAATGTTGTTAGAACACATGCAGCCAGAGCAAGGTATCTACTTGCTAGCGGGATTTTCTTCCGCCAATAAAGACGGTCAGCTTACGACACTGGGTCGAAACGGCAGTGATTATTCAGCATCTGTTGTTGCCGCATGTTTAGAGGCGCAAGTATGTGAAATATGGACTGATGTTGATGGCATCTATAGTACCAACCCAGCGTTAGTAAGCAGTGCGACCCTTGTCAGTAAACTTTCCTATGCTGAGGCTATGGAACTTTCTTATTTTGGAGCATCTGTATTGCATCCCAAAAGCATAGGGCCGTTAGCTCAGTACAATATTCCATGTGTTATAAAGAACACTATGAACCCGGGGGCTATAGGCACCCTAATTAGTGATCAAACGGACGAAAGTATGCCCATAAAAGGTATTTCAAACCTTAATGAGCTGAGTATGGTAACCGTTGCAGGTCCAGGCATGAAAAATGTCGTGGGAATGGCTAGCCGCGTTTTTGAAGCGATGGCACTAAATAAAATATCTGTTGTATTGATAACCCAATCTTCCTCACAATTTAGCATTAGCTTTTGTATTTATACTCAGAATCAACAGATAGCGCTTGGGGCTCTAAACGAAGAGTTTGAATTAGAAATTAAAGCCAGTTTACTAGAAATGCCTCACATTGAAGATGGCGTAGCAATCGTCTCTTTAGTGGGCGAAGGTATGCTAAAAAAACGTGGAATAACGGCAAAGTTTTTTAACTCGTTAGCACAGGCCCGAGTTAATGTTTTATCCATTGCACAAGACAGTACTGAGCGTTCAATTTCAGCAGTAGTTAGAGAGGCACAATGCCAAGATGCGATAAAAGTGTGCCATGAAAACTTCTTTACCCGCATCCCTTCCATCGACTTGTTTATCGTAGGATGTGGTATTGTTGGCGCGGAACTGGTAAAGCAAATAAAATGTCAACAAAGCTGGTTTAAAGAAAAAAACATTGATCTTAAAATCTACGGCGTAGCCAACAGCCGCCAACTTTTACTGAATGCCGATGGCATCGATTTGGAGAATTGGCAGCAAGAATTGGCAAAAGCTCAAAACATATTTGATTTAGATACATTAACTGAATTTGTTGCAACAAATCATTTGCTCAATCCAGTACTGGTGGATAATACCTCAAGTGAGACTGTTGCCGATCAATACGCTAACTTCCTCTCTGTAGGTTTTCATGTGGTGGCATCTAATAAGAAAGCCAATACAGGCAGCATGGAATACTACCGCGAATTAAGAGCATCAGCACAAACTACTATGCGCCGTTTTTTATATGAGACTAACGTTGGTGCAGGCTTACCCGTCATTGATACCTTACAAGGGTTATTTATTGCCGGAGATGAACTGATTGATTTTGAGGGCATATTATCCGGTTCGCTATCATACATATTTGGTCTATTAGAGGAAGGTGAAACCTTATCGGATGCAACGCTCAAAGCCAAAAAATTAGGCTATACGGAACCTGACCCCAGGGATGATCTGAGCGGCATAGATGTGGCCCGTAAGTTATTAATCATGGCACGTGAGGCAAATCTAACACTGGAATTAAAGGATATCGAAGTTGAATCATGCCTTCCTGCTGGCTTTGATGATCAAGGTGATATAGATACTTTCATGGCAAAGCTTAGCAAAGCTGACGATTTTTATTTGGACTTAGTGGAAAGTGCGAAAGCGAATCAGCAAGTATTACGCTATGTAGGCCAGATTAAAGAGGGGAAATGTAAAGTGCAGATTGTTGCAATTGATAGTAATCATCCACTATACACTGTTAAATGTGGTGAAAATGCACTGGCAATACATAGCCGATTTTACCAACCCATCCCTATTGTTTTACGAGGTTACGGTGCTGGTGCCGCCGTGACAGCCGCAGGAATATTTGCTGATATTATGCGTACTTTATCTTGGCAGCAAGAAATCATGATTTAAATTGTTTTAGTCTTTCCACTTAACAAATGAGCCTGAATTAATGATGACTTTAGGCTCATTTATAGTGCCATGAGATCTGGTTCTGCAATCTACTTGGTTTTTTGAATCTATCTGCATAAACGTTACTTACTTAATTGACCGCAGGATACTCACGATCGTGAGACATATACAAATATTGTGATGAATTAAGAGGGATAAAGCCTGTGACGTGATGCCCTAAACTGTTACTGATCAGTTAAAATACTTAAAACTTCGTTTTCGTAAGGAATCGGGGTGTTTTTTTCTATGGATTGAAACAAAACTGATAGGGTTTGTTGCATGTCACAGAAAATCGAAACCGCACCAGAAATGCGTCTATATTCTGCCACTGGCGAACGCCTCTATCTTAATAAAGACGAACGAGCTCGGTTCTTACTCTCTGCTAACGATGAAAGCCCGATTGATCGTATGTTTTGCCAAGTATTACACGATACCGGCTGTCGACCCAGCGAAGCGTTAGCGTTGTTCGCGGATCGCGTCCAATTTGAAGGCACTATCACCTTTCGGACTCTGAAAAAGCGCACCCATGACGGCCGGGGGAGGGTAAAGCTACCTCAATATCGCGCCGTCCCTGTCTCACTTCGTCTAATTGAAAACCTTGATTTGGTGTTTGGCTTGCGCCGGCTGCAGAGACAAAAAGATTCGCTCGCAGCACAAATGCCCTTTTGGCCGATGAGTCGTACCACCGCTTACAGGCTGGTTAAGCGGGTAATGGCCCGTGCTGACATAGAAGGCAAGCAGGCCACTGCTAAAGGGTTACGGCATGCGTTTGGAGTGGCGATGATTACCGCCGCTAAGCCGGTACCGATTCATTTGCTAGCAAAGGCAATGGGGCATTCATCAACCAAAACGACAGAGGTGTATTTGTCAGTGATCGGAGAAGAGGAACGCAGTATATTTCTGGATGCATGGGAATTGAGCTGAGAAAAGTGGCTTAATTACTCTCCAATAAAACTTGACCACTATAAATAGGCTTGGGTAATATGA
>ASZI01000188.1 GCA_000416315.1 Osedax symbiont Rs2
AACGTTGGCGGATTAATTGGGTCCAGTGTAGCCGCTTTTGACAGTAACGGAAACGAACTCAACAGCACACTTGAAGATGTGCATGTAACGGATACGAATGTTACAGGCAACGATAACGTAGGCGGATTAATTGGTTCCAGCCAGGACACTAGTGTTACCAATACAAGTGTGGGTGGAACTGATGAAAATGATGAATTCGGCAGTGTCGCAGGCAGCGAAAACGTTGGCGGATTAATCGGTCTCAGTGTCGACAGTGTGGTGACTAACGATGTGTATGTGGCAGATATCGATGTTACAGGAAGCAATCAAGTTGGCGGATTAATTGGTTCAAGTGACGGTGACACTGTGACTAATAATGTACATGTAACCGGTACCAATGTTACAGGCAACAAAGAGATTGGAGGGTCAAACGTTGGCGGATTAATAGGTAAGAGCGTCGACGGTCAAGTGTCTGACAACGTCAGTGTGAGCAACAGTGAAGTCAAAGGAAAATTCCGAGTTGGAGGATTAGTTGGCAACAGCCACAAAGACAAAGTTACTGACAATGTTGGCGTGGCGGATACTGATGTAACAGCTAGCTATGAAGTTGGCGGGTTAATAGGTTCCAGCAACCGCAGCGAGGTGTCAAACAAGGTCAGTGTAGCGGAGACAACTGTCACAGGCGGGTCCAAAGTGGGGGGGGTAATTGGCTACAGCACAACTAGCACTTTTGAAGATGTGAGCGTGACGGATAGTGTGGTCATAGGAACATCCATGAATGCTGGAGGATTAATTGGCCTCAGCGAAGGTGACACAACGGTTAATAAGGCAAGTGTGACTGACACCAAAGTCACAGGCAATGATAACGTCGGTGGCTTGATAGGCCGCAGCTTGAACACTGATATTACAGATGCGAGCGTTAATGCCAGTCCAATTATTGAAGCCAGGAGTGTAGCTGATAGTGCAGAAAATGAAGATGAGACAGAAAGCGAGAGTCAAGTCGCCGGAAACGATAACGTTGGCGGATTAATAGGCCTTGGCGAAGCAGGTACTACAGTTACAGGTTCAAGTGTATCTGGTACTAGAGTCACAGGAAACGAAGTTGATGGCTTAAATGTTGGCGGGTTAATCGGTTCCAGCGTCGGCACCGACGAAGACAATATTACTCTTGAAGATGTACATGTAACGGATACGAATATCGGCGGTAACGACAATGTTGGCGGATTAATAGGATCCAGCCAAGACACTAAGGTTGGCAATGCAAGGGTGAACCGAGGTTCCGCCTCAGGGAAAACTAACATTGGTGGACTAATTGGTTCCAGCTTGGATACTGATATTGGTACCAGAGAAATTCCTGAGGACTTAGACTTTAATCCCTCGCCTTTCGGTCATGCAGCAGCGGGTGGCGTGAGTGTGGAGGGTACTAATGTTACAGGTACAAGTAATAACGTTGGCGGATTAATTGGCCACAGCGAAGGTAACACAGCGGTTGAAAATGCAAACGTGATCGGGGGTGACGTCACAGGGCGCGATAAAGTAGGTGGATTAATTGGCTTCAGCGACAAAGGCACTTTGATTAAGGAAGTGAGTGTGACCGGGGCTGAAGTAGAAGGAAGAAATGGAGTTGGCGGATTAATTGGTTCAAGTGATGAGAGTGAAGTCACTGACAATGTAAGCGTGACTGGTGGTACTCAGGTCACAGGAGCGAAACACGTAGGTGGATTAATTGGCTACAACTTCAAAGGTAAGGTGGCTAACAATGTGAGTGTGACGGGTAGTTCAGTCACAGGCACAAATAAGAACGTTGGCGGATTAATTGGCACCAGTGTTAAAGGTATTGTTGATGATGTAAGTGTGACTGATAGTTCAGTCATAGGAGCAAAGAATAACGTTGGTGGATTGATTGGCTACACCGATGGCAGCAGAAAAACGGCCACTGAGGTCAAAAATGTGAGCGTGACTGGCACTGGTGTGACAGGACGCGATAACGTAGGAGGATTAATTGGCCGCAGCGAAAACACTGATTTAGAAGATGTGAGTGTGATTGATAGTACAGTTTCAGGGCAATCTAACATCGGTGGCTTAATCGGTCTCAGCGAAAAAACTAATATCTACACTGCGACAGTGTCTGGTACCAGTGTCACAGGAAACGAGGTTGATGGGCTAAACCTTGGAGGCCTAATTGGTTCTAGCTTGAACACTGATATTGAAGATGCACAGGTGTTTGATAGTTCGGTTCAAGGAACAACCGATAACGTTGGGGGCTTAATTGGCCTGAACCAAAACGCTACCCTGCAAAAGGTAAGCGTGACCGAAAGTGTAGTCATAGGCAACGATAATGTTGGCGGACTAATTGGTTCCAACGTCGGTAGCCAGGTGACTGTCAATGCGAGTGTGACTGTGACGGATACTAATGTCTCAGGGAACAATCAAGTTGGAGGGTTCATTGGATCTAGTGACGCAAGCAGCATTATTAATGCGCAATATAGTGGAGTGGTTCGCGGCGAAGATAATGTCGGTGGGGTGATAGGCCAGGGTTCTTTAAACCATATCGAGAATGTCACAGTTAATGCTGACGTTTATGGTGAAGAGGGTGTCGGTGGGATAATCGGAAGCACTGTGTTGGTTGACGAAGAAAGACAAGAACTTGACCCAGTGCAAAATCAGCTAACTAATGTTCATTTTGTGGGTAGCGTAGAAGGTGAGTCAAATGTCGGCGGTATAATAGGATCCAGCGTGAACACTGATATGGTTAATGTGAGTGTGACCAAGTCGAGTGTCACAGGCAACGAAAATGCTGGATTCAACGTTGGCGGATTAATTGGCCTCAGTGAAGATACTACGCTGCAAAATGTAAGCGTACAGGAGAGTTCTATTAGCGGTAACGATAACGTTGGCGGACTGATTGGATCCAATGTCGGTAGCGAGTTAAGCATTGATGCGAGTGTCACCGTGACAGATACTAATGTTACAGGGAGCAATCAAGTTGGAGGATTCATTGGTTCTAGTGACGCAAGCAATATTATTAATGCGCAATATAGCGGAGTCGTCACCGGCGTAAATAATGTCGGTGGGTTGATAGGTCAGGGTTCTTTAAATTATATCGAGAATGTAACAGTAAATGCTGACGTTTATGGTGAAGAGGGTGACGGTGTCGGTGGGATAATCGGACGCATTACGTCTGTTGACCTTGAAAATCAAGAGCTTGCCCCAGCACAAGATAAGATAATTAATGTCCATTTTGCGGGTAGTGTAGAAGGAGGGGTAAATGTCGGGGGTATAATAGGTACAAATATTTCCGGCTCTAATGACGCTGATATCTCAATTGATAATGTCAGTGTCAAAGGCACAGTCGAAGGAAAGGGGAATGTTGGTGGAGTTGCTGGGTCTATAACAAATGCTGACATACTACACGCGGATATGGGTGCGGATGTCCTCTTGCGTGAAGATGTGGCACTAGATGATTTGAATAATTCTTATAATTTCGGTGGTATTGCAGGTTATGCAGCTTTAACCACAATAGAGGAGAGTCGAGTGATGAGGATTGACTCATCGGGACAACTCGCTGCTATCACAGTAGGTAAAAAGTCACAGGATAATGATGGTTACGCTTACAACATTGGTGGCCTGGTAGGTAGTTCAGAAGCCCTGACTATCATAAATAGCCATAGTGATGCTCAATTAAACGGGGACGAAACGATTGGTGGTTTAGTGGGTGCAGCCACCGCATTAGACATCGCTAATAGTTATTTTTCAGGAACAGTCAATTCAAGGGATGAAGAAACATCTGGGGGGATTTTAGGTGCCTATTCTTTTGCTAATCCAGATTCACCAGACCCTCTTCCAAACGGGGATGACATTAGTTTAGAAAACGTATATTGGGTTTCAGATGCTAATCAAAACCCTTCTTTAGAAGGTGTCGGAACCGTTTTTGATGGGGAAGTAAACCTTGGAAAAACCGTTAAAAGTATGACGATCGCTGAAAGTAAGGTGAAGGCAACTTATACAGACTTCTCAATTACCGACTATGGTACTGAAAATGATGATAGTAAGGTCTGGGGTATATACAGTAACGATACCACACCTTTGCTGCAATTCTTTCTGAAAGACGTCGCCGCTAGCTTTGAAGAGAGAGCAGTTGATTTCCAGACGGGCATAGAGCAAAAGGTTGGAATATCTGAGGTAGACTTTACCGGTGATGCAGATCTCTCGAAAATTTTCGGGGAATATGCGGCAAAAGGTACCTCTGCCGGAGCTTATGATGGAAGCACGGGTGATCTCTATTCCTATATCTATCGAATTGGATTTGATCCCTCTTCAATTCTGACCATCAACGAGGGTCCTGTCCCTCCAGCCCTACCAGAGCCGCCGATTACCGCGCC
>ASZI01000189.1 GCA_000416315.1 Osedax symbiont Rs2
ACAGCCAGCTGTTGTACTACCAGTGCCAAGTGAAAGCTCATTTTTAACAACAGTACTAAAGTAGCTTATAGAATTGAGACGGCAATTCATCATTGCGGCGATCAGTTATAACAAGTTAAAAAATGAAGCTGTACAGATACTAAATAATAGTCAGTGTGCTGACAACTGACCCCGATAAACACAAAACCTACATGTCTGATTATTAAGAGAATTTTATCAATCTGGAATTAAAATACGATTTTTGCTGAGATTTTTGACCCGCAGGGCCGCAGATGGGCGTGCTGAGGTAATTTTGTGACAGCCACTGTTTTTATGAAATATTAAAGCGTTTGATCATGCTCTGTAAGTTATCCGCCATCGTTGCCAGTTGCGAAGTGGATGAGCTGCTCTGAGTGACTTTGGCGGCATTTCCCTCGGCCAAAGTATTTAATAAAGTGATATTTCTATTAATTTCTTCAGCCACTGAACTCTGCTCTTTTGCAGCGTAAGCGATTTGCGTATTCATATCATTAATGGAATTTAGTGTAGTGGTGATGCTCTGCAAAGACACGCCAGCCTGGGATGCGCGCTCGACACTCTGCTGGGCTTGCTCACGGCCTTTCTCCACCACACTACCACAATTTTTGCGCCGCTTTGTAATTTAACAATGTAACCAAACAGTACTTATAGCAAAGGATATTTTTAACAAGAACGACTGTTATTGGCTATTAAAAGATGGACAGAATATTTAACCTAAATATCTGAATTGTAAAAAGACTTATACCTGAAGAAAAATTACAGATGCAGTGCACCTCACGACTTACGAGCTTACGTCTTACGTCTTACGACTTACGACTTTCCATTTACGACTCGTTGCGCTGCAATAACGCAAACAGCGTAATACTATCTGCCAGGTGTTGCTTATCATGGCCTTTGAGCAGTTTATACACCGACTTTTTTGGACCGTGGAATCTGATTAGGCCTCTACCGGCAGCAGCCAATGCTTTGACAATTTTAACTTCTTGTTGGTTGGCGCTAATTTCAAACCACTGATTGTATTGCTTTTCGCTCTGTTTACTACTGAACGCTAATGGTGGAGATCGCCATAAAAGTTCATCGGCAACTATACTGTAGCCATTAAAATGCAATTGCTGGCTTGCCCTATGACTGATTTTTAGTCGCAACCACTGCCGCTGCTCTGATAGGCCAATAATCAGTTTAATCCCTGTATCTGTTGCAGCATTTTTCGGCGATATAAAATAATTGTTATAGAGTTCACTCTTCTCAATACTGGTATTAAGTAACAGCTCGCTTATCTGCGCTTGCTCGGAATAATTGGCACTGATATCGCGAATGTACTGTAACTGCTGTCGCTCGATAACGGCCCCATTGCTCAAAGTGTAATAGATACTATCAAAGCTGCGATACTGTGCCACAAGGGTAATCTTTGAAGCCTCAGCAATGGGCGATTTGTCAAAATTTTGCCCCAACGACACTAATTTAATCGGAGAGTCCACACCATACTTGCCTCCCGTGTTTTTCAATGACAAGAAAAAGTATTTATCGCCGTTTTGCATCACTACCGGATAGAACTCATAACTTTTATGGTCAGTCTTAGTTGGAGCACTGCTATCAAAATAACCGCGCATGCCCAAAAAGCGCAGATAGGGCAATTTATTTTTACAATTCAGTTTAACGGTATTCTGACAAAATCTGACATAGCCGTTTTTTTGCAAAATTTTCGGCTTCGCCTTTAAGGAAAAGACTTCCTTGCCATTTGGGTTAAAGATAGGCTCTGCAGCTGCGGTATAGTGAATAGGATCTTGGGGGATAAAAGTGGCTTTTTCGATGCTGATAAACTGACAACCACTGCCGGTTGCGACCGACAGAGACAATATCCATAGAGACAACCATTGCCTGCGACTATTCATATAATACAACCTAAAGCTAAAGAACCTTGATAGGCAAACATAACATCAAGACGGGTAAGGGTTTTACTGAATATCAGCACTTGGAAACTGTTGTTCAGTTTAACCGGATGGCTTTAAGTTAAATATAGACAAGATAATGCACTTAACAAACTAGCCAGTGTAGGTTTAAACGCAGTGCACTATTAAAGATCAAAAACCTCTGTATCAGGGAGCATGCGATTAAGTCCAAAACGCCTCAAGTGCATCGCACTTATTTGCATACCTCTGAGCTATTTATTACTGTCGACAGAAGACCATCACTAGAGGCTCACCTTCAGCAGTACCGCTCACGTTGACCTGATAACGATCAGGTGCGTAATTTCTACTGCTCGGACCTAAACTGATACACCGCAGCCCCGCTTGCACTTCAAGGATATCATTGGTAAAGCCAACCGGGCTGCCATCAATCCATACTTTTCGATAACTGGGGAAAGTCACTTTAATGTATTGAACCATGTTACCTCCAAAAGCATACCCCTTGGGAAGATGCTGTAGGACTGCTGCCGGGAAAGATTTCAGGTCAGATCAGACCCTTTCTATCGTGGCTTTTATTATTAGAGTATTGAATACTAACTGATTTTTCCGTAGATGAAAGTTACCTTATGCTTTATAAGAAAAATTCCTAGAATGGTCGTCGAGGACGCCAATTTATCCATTGTTGACTGGAGAAGTGCGCTTAAGTGGAAGAAAAATACCTCAGACACTCGCTGATCAAAGTCAGGGTAAGTAACGAAGATGCCATACAAAAGTAAACAATTACCGCGCGGCTTCTTTTACTGTCCAGATAAAAGGCGTAGCAGATCAGGCAGATGACCAAAATAATTACGATCAGGTCAACAACTGCCCAAATAGAGAATTGCAGATAGCGCGCAAACCATAATAGCTGGCTGGCAAAGAGCGTGCTGATAATCAGCACAAAAACTGTATTGGGATGCGACTGACTAGGCTTATCTTTAGCCCTTAAGAATTTATGACCGCAATAGCTGAGGATACTCAGCACTGTAGCCATTAGATTTACCGATAGCCAAACTGACATGATGATTTCTGATACCTTAGAACGATTCAAACAGTCGGATGTACGAAGACTCAGAACGAAGGCAAACAGAGACTGTTTAATCCAAAATTAATATTAAGTTCATATTTAAGTTTAAATTATCAGATCTGATTCTGCTTATCAATCAAATAGCCCTCGCATCTGCAAACATGTCGCAGCGCTTTGGATGCTCGTGCATAAAAACACTCTGCTGCTGAGCGGCAATTATTTAGCAGTTTAAGTCGCCCTATCTGCTCGATACAACTGTCGCTCCGATCTGCATTTGCAGATCTTCCCAGAGTTTTAGCGGCTAATGGCTACCACTAGCGGGCATCGTTATGAGGATCGCACTTAGTTTTGCACGTTACTTTCAAGTGCATCAGTAGAATTAGGAGTGCTAAAGAGCATGCGATTAAGTTAAAAACCCCTCAAGTACAGCGGGCCTTTTTGCCTGGTTTAGTTATCAGGCGGCGTTAATTGACCACGACATAACGATACATGTCGATTAAAAGCATCTAGAAACTTGGGATGTTTGGAAATAAAAGAATTAGAGAAATACACTGCCAGAGGTTTGTCCTTAACCGTGATTATTTTTATCGGTTGTCTAGCTGTTGCATCTTGCAAAATTTTAGCCATTACATAATTATTTGCAAGCACTGCATCTACTCTTTTTCTGATCAGTAATTTGTAAAGCCCCTGAGTATCCAAGGGGCGAGAAGTCACATTGAATTTATTTTGCCCCAGCCAATACAGCATATTTGAACCAATAAAACCTGCCACAGTTGCACGACTTTTAAATTGTGCATGATCTGGCGAAAGAGCATTATTTTTTAACATAAACCACTGCCATTTTTGCTCCGCAATTATCCCTGACATCACTGCAAAACTGTCTCTGACGGGGTTTCTTGAGGCGGCAAAGAAACCGTCAGCGGTGCCGTTAATGACAGCTCTTTTCAGCTCTTTTCCAGGGCAGAACCACAACCTTCAAAGGAGTTTGCATGCGTTGTAACGAACAGCGCACCACGTCAACTGCAACCCCAGAAAAGTTGCCAGAAGATGTATTATCAAAATGCTGGCTACTGGTAAAACAGCCATAAGGGCAGAGATTATGAGTCGCTAAAGTAACTGAGTACTGTGACTCAGCCGCTAGATGTTGGCAGAGTATCAATGGCAGAAAACAATAAATGTAATTACTTTTCATAATAATCACCATCGCCGAATCTTGTTAATCAAGCATTAATAAAACTAATATACTCTTAATTGCTAAGCTTACCAAATAATGAATTTAAGCTGCTGTTAAGCTTGTATTTGCAACAGTTACTTTGCAGTAGCAATGTAAATACGAACTTTGCTTTGTAGTCAGTGTATAGAATGAAGCCGTGTTTTATTTGTTATTTATGATCTATCAATTATTCAGAATTTTATTTACATATAGATAGGTAAAAATCTTTTATGATAAATAACCCGTTGATTACAGTTTAAGCTAAAAGCAAAAAAATAGTTGCTAGCCAGGCTATAAATATTATAACAAGGTGATCAGTATGCTGAACAACATTTCAATTAAAGCTAAATTAATAGCCCTTTCAATAATCCCTATTGTGGCTTTAATTTTCATGCTCTTTATGGAGCTGACTGAATTAAAAAACACCAAGGAAGGCGTGGATCGAATCTACAATGACCGGGTGGTGCCGCTGGAAGATTTAAAAGTTATCGCCGACGATTATGCCGTGTTTGTTATCGATGCGATCAACAAAGCTAACGCCGGGTTAATCACAGTTGAAGAAGCTGCGCAGGGGATCAAACACTCTGAGAGCCAAATAAAAAACATGTGGAAAAAATATAAGTCCACTGAGCTTACTGATGCTGAAGAAAAACTGGCGGCAGAGGCTGAGGTTCTGTTTCAAAAAGCCAATGCGGCACTGACCAATGTGCATATGGAACTGAGCAAATACAAAGGAAACGCCAGAGGTGAACTCGACAGCATAGACGGTCCTCTGTACGCTGATATTGACCCGATCAGTGAAAAAATTACCGAGCTAGTTAACTTACAGCTGCACGTGGCTAAAGCTGAAAGAGACCTGATTGTCAGTAACTATGAAAGCAGTTTTACCTTACTGGTTGGCCTGGCACTATTAATTACCTTAGCGTTGATCGTTCAGGGCATCATCGTTTACAAATCACTCATAGGTCCTCTGAATAAATTTAGCAGTGCGATTGAGGTGGTGGTTAAAGAATCAGATCTGAGTAAAAACCTTGAAATCGCCGGCAATAACGAACTTACAGAAATCGCCGATATGTTTAATAAAATGATGGCCCAAATGCGCGATTTGATTACCCAAATTTCTGCCTGCGCGAACAAGTTATCAGCCTCGGCCTCTGAGCTAACGGCTGTCAGTGACAACGCTAATACCAGTATTAATACCCAAAGAGAAGAAATAGAACAAGTGGCGACCGCCATGAACCAAATGGCGACGACCTCCCAGGAAATATTTAAAAATGCCGAGGCGGCTGACCTTGGAGCTCGTGAAACGAGTGTTCAGGCACAGCAGGGAAATGTAGTAGTCGGCCAGGCCATTGAGGCGACCAACGCACTAGTGGCGGATGTCGACAACATATCCCAGCGAATGAAAACCTTAGAATCGGATAGTGAAAGTATTGGCTCTATTGTCGATGTCATCAAAGGCATTGCAGAGCAGACCAACTTGTTGGCATTAAATGCTGCTATCGAAGCCGCCAGAGCCGGTGATCAAGGTCGTGGCTTTGCGGTTGTGGCCGATGAAGTGCGTACCTTAGCGCAGCGCACTCAGACGTCTACCCAGGAGATACAACAGGCGATTGAAGAGTTACAACAAGGGACCAGAAATGCAGTCAGTGCCATGGATGCCGGCAAGCAAAAAGCCGAGGGGGCAGGTACTAAAGCTGTTGAGACTGGCGATGCACTTCAAATCATTAGCAGCTCGGTTGAGGAGATCACCAGCATGAATACTCTGATTGCCGAGGCGTCAGAAGAACAGACAAATGTCTCTGAAGAAATTAACAAATCTTTGGGCACTTTATTGGAGGTCTCCAATAACTCTACCCAGGGAGCCCAAAAAATAGCTCAATCCAGTGAACATCTATTCTCTTTGTCCGATGAATTACAAAGTGTAATTTCAGAATATAAAGTATAAAAATATTACGTTTTTAAAATAGATCGTAGATTTACCGTAGTGTAAATGCACAGCTCTAAAAGCAGCGCTTTTAAACAGAGCATTGATTAATGATAGCGTAAACGCACACGGCGGCAGCTCTAAAAGCAGCGCTT
>ASZI01000190.1 GCA_000416315.1 Osedax symbiont Rs2
AATTATTAATAATTAGGATAGCTGGTTTAAGCAACAGGACACAAGTTTTTCCTCAATGTTTATAGTGCAGGGACTATAAACTAAGGAGTGAAATATGAAATTAACAATATTGGTAGGGCTGTTGCTAAATGTGTTTCCAGGCTTGGTAAATCAGTTGCAAGCTCAGACTGCTATTGAGGGATTCTGGCAAATGCCGGGGGGCAGTTTAATAGTCTCTATTGGCACTAAGGCGCTAAGTTTTTATGAAGTAACTAACAGGGATAAACAGGTGGGAAGTGCCGCTAGCTGTTATCAGTTAGGCGAAAAACAGTTGCGAGACCCTCTGGATTTCTATTTACCCCTGCAGCGTTCGAGTTATTACCTGATCGCTAAAGAACAATTGAGCTTTGTCGATGAGGGGGCGGTGTCTAACCCCTTACTAAAGCGCATTAAGCAGTTGCCAAAACAATGCTTAAACAAAAAACAGTTCAATAGCCAATACCAACCCCAGCCGTTGGTTGACCTGGATATCATCTGGAATGCTTTCTCACAACACTATGGCTTCTTAGCACTTCGCGGGATTAGCCAGCAACAGTGGCGAGATAAATACCCAGGCTTTAAAAGTAAAGCCATCAACACAAAAAATGCCCGGCAGTTATTTTCGCTGCTTAGTGAAGTGCTTGAATATGCAGCGGGTGAGAAGAATTTGTCTGGTTTAATTATCCAGGCAGATGATCATGTAGAAATGCAGTCCGAGCAGTTTAACTGGCGCTACCAAGTGCATCAAAGTCCCAATTATTCCAGACGTCGGGTGGTTTTTAAAAATCCTGAAAAAACCTATTTATCCGCGTATCTGGAAACTGACAAGCATGTGCTTGCTCAATCCCAGCGCCTATTAACTAAAGGAGATATCTGGGGAGTCACTTCTTATTTTGGTAAAATTAAACAGCAAAACATCGGTTATTTGCAATTAAATTCTATGTTGGATTTCGCCAGTGTCGGCACTAAGGCGAGTCTTGGAGAGTATCAAAAGCTCTCGCGGGCAGGGGAGCATTTTATGCAGCAAGTGATGGGGATCGCGAACATGAAAAAATACAGCAAGATGATTATTGATATTCGCAATAATTTTGGCGGTACCGATCAAATTGGTTTAATGATAGCAAGCTATTTTAATGACAGGAAAAGAGAGGTGTTCAGCAAGGCGCAACGTATTCACTCGAGCGCAGATGAAGTACTTTGGTCGGCAGCTATTCCCTGGCAACTGGATAGTCGAGAAGACTATTTCAAGGGTGATATCATTTTGCTGACCTCGAGGTATAGCGTCAGCGCCGCAGAAATATTTGCCCTTGCAATGTCCCAAATTCCACGGGTGACCATTATTGGAGAGCCAACCACAGGATCACTTTCAGATGTGTCTAATGTGCACACCAGTAACGGCTGGGCTTTATCATTGAGCGCTGAGGTCTATCGTAAAATAATGAATACGCCAAAAGAGCGCATGGACAAGCTTTTATCGAATTCTGTTACCAATTATACTAACTCCCCCGAGGGGGTCGGAGTTATTCCGGATGTCGAGGTTGAGTATCTGGGCAATAAACACTATCCATTGCTATCGTTCATGGCAGTCAGACAAGACCGAGCATTAGAGCGAGCGATTAAACATTGATGTGTTTCACAGTGGTTGATGAGCGAGCTCAGTGATAAAAAATTAATCAGGGAAACCACTGTGATACCCAATTCGATCGCTATTTCTGCTCTGCCCTTTGCCATTGGCAGTGTCTGTTATTTTATTTTGATCAGTCGGCTCTGTACGCTGCAACAAAAAACCAATACTCGTATTGCCAATAGTTTCTTAAGTGTATTTTTGGCAGTGTTTGCGCTGCAGCAATTCGATGATTTTTTAATCTTGAGTCAATTGCTATTAATCCCACACCCTCTGTATAGCGCGCTGCAAATAGCCAGTCATCTGTTAATAGGCCCCTGCGTCTATTTGTATGTCTGCTTGATGACCGATGGGCGATTTTCCAAGAGCGAACTGATGCACAATAGTGCCTTGCATTTCACCCCGGCAGGGCTGTTCTTTGTATTTATTTATGTCGCTTCACTGTTCTGGCCACAACATCTACAAATGCTTGAAACTGCAGTAATTGTTTGTTATGTAGCCAGTTTGATTGGCTATCCGTTACTGGCCATTATGAAACTCAAAACCAGTTTGGGGCGCAGTCGGGACTTATTTGCCAATTTAGAAAAACATGACTTAAATTTTGCACGCCACTGGCTGTTGCTATTGGTTTTTCTGGCGCTTTATGTACTGGCTGTTGAGCCGCTGTTGGGCTGGAGCATCCCCGAATACCAACGCTATTTCAACGCGAATTTATGGGTCGCAGTGGCCGGTTTGCTAACGTGTTTAAAGAATAATTTTAGTGCTCAGGCATTCACTGATCACAGTGATCATGTGTTGGTTGAATATGCACTTGCACCCTCGACAGCAGATGTAGGGGAGGATGCACAAGCCCAGCAGAAAAATCAGCCCAGTCTGATTTTACAACAGTTGAATTTACTGATGTGCGAGCAGCGGTTGTATTTAAATAACGATCTGTCTCTGGGCGATCTGGCGCACAGCAGTGGCTTTAGATTTCATCAGGTATCGGCGGCTCTCAATGCAGATGACGACAGTTGTTTTTATGACTATGTGAATGCATACAGGGTAGCCGCTGCCGCTAAACTACTGCTTGCACACCCTGCTAAAGCAGTTCTAGATATCGCTATGGATGCTGGCTTTAATTCTAAGAGTGCCTTCTACAGCGCTTTCAAAAAAAAGTTACAGACAACCCCCAGTGCCTACCGTCAACAGCAATTGAAACTTAGTCAAAAGCCACTTTAATTAACGCTATTTCGCCACTCATCCGAATGGCGAATAATGAAAGCCTTTTATTTAATCAACTTAGATGTTATTAATCAGCTTACAGATAACATCTAAGGCATAGGTTTAGAGATGCAAGTAGCAGTTTTGACTTTTGATGGCTTTAACGAATTGGATTCATTTATTGCATCCGGCATTCTCAATCGCATGAGGGGACAGGGCTGGAAAGTACAAATCACTTGTCCCACAGCTACAGTCACCAGTATGAACGGTGTAACCGTGATGGCCCAGCAGCAACTTGAATTTGCCAATCAGGCCGATATCGTACTGTTTGGCAGTGGTATTTATACACGGGATATTGCAGCGGATGCCGCAATTTTGCAGCGATTGAAGTTAGATCCGCAGCGCCAGATTATCGGCGCGCAATGTTCAGGTACTTTACTGCTGGCAAAACTGGGTTTATTGCAAGGGTTGCCAGCCTGTACTGATTTAACCACTAAGCCTTGGGTGATTGAGGCAGGGGTGCAAGTCTTGGATCAGCCATTGGTCGCCAATGGAAATGTGGCGACTGCGGGGGGCTGTTTGGCTTCATCCTACCTAGCGGCCTGGATGATCGCTAAAACTGCAGGGGTTGATGCCGCTGTTGCCGCCATTGATTATGTAGCCCCAACCGGTGAGAAACAGCAGCAAGTCGATGCCACTATGCGGGTGATCAGCCGCTACTTGTAATAGCTACGCCTAAGCAGATCTATTGACTGGTATCGACTTTCTTGAATAATTTTTAACCGACTAAATCAAACCTTGAATCCATGCCTTTATCTCGGGTCTCAATCAGCTTTTGATAGGCGTCGCTGTGATACCAGTTGACAGCGCTTTCCCGATCGGGGAATTGAATGACCACTTTGATGGCGTGTTCAGTATTCCCGTGCAAGTTTTCTATCGGCCCCTTTGCAATAAACTCACCTGAATATGGGATCAAAGTTTGCGCCGCCATCGAGCTATACAGCGCTAATTGTTCTTTGTCAGTGGGGGTGGCATCGACAATAATTAAAGCAGACATAAGTATTCCTTCTAAGATTGTTTAAGGGTGTTGTTTGATTCAGTTGACACAGCATAAAAAATTAACAAACATTCAACAATACCCAAAAAATTAACTGACTGTTTAATATTATGAACAATACAAGCCAGTGGCCTTTTTATGTACAGCATCGTTTTTTGGGGAGAAGCCAATACATATAAGCCGCTTTTATTACTTGAAAAAAACTACTTCGCCAGAGCGAACCTCTTATTTCAAGGGCAATGTTGATAGTGGCTAATTCAGAGCGTTGCTGAAAAATGACAACGACTGCTACAAGCTCAAGGATTGAAGTGAAATTTTAGCGGTCAGAGGCATCAAATCCTTGCCATTTATTTGTTGTTAACGTTTAATAGCTGAACCTAAAATAAACACTAGCGTTTGCTATAAAAAATCAGTAGTACCAGGCTTTTTTAAGTTTACCTAAGCAGTTAGTCAGTATCGCGTCTTACCCTGATCTGCGTAGCGACCACAATGCCAGACAATGTCTATTCGAGAATTGAATGAAAAATATAGTTAAATCAGTCGTTATTCTTGTCTTTATGACATTATTACAATTAGCAATCTATGAGCTGGCTTTAAAACCAACCATTGCTACTTGGGGGGCCACCCAAGCTGAAGTATCTATGCCTATGGCGGGCGATGACAACGCATTAACTATCAGCTCGACTCGGGCCATTCAAATCGATGCCGAAAAATCAGAAGTATGGAAATGGTTAATGCAGTTAGGGGCCGATAGAGGGGGGTTCTATAGCTACTACTTCATTGAAAAGGCGATGGGATATAAGACCCGTCATCAGGACAATATTACCGCTGAGTTTCCCGAGCTGGTGGTGGGTGATCTGATCCGAGGGTCAATTGATCAAGACAGCAGTATCATCGCCTATAATTTTCCAGTACTGCAAGTTAAAACTGCACAAGAGTTGGTATTAGATCAATGGGGCAGCTTTGCTTTAACACAAGTAACTAGTGGTGAAACACGCCTGATTATCAGGACACAATCGGCCCCGATTAATAATAAGTGGCTACAAACGGCGCATTATATCGGGGTTCCACTGCACTATATTATGGAAAGGCGCACCTTATTGGGTATTAAAGCACGGGTTGAAGCCGGCGAAAATATACTGTTGTCAACTATGGCGGATAAACTTTGGTTTACCGGGATTGTCTTCAGCGCTGTGTTTATTTGGCTGCTGGTGTTTATTGGACGCGGTATTCAAAGTATTGTAATTCCAACTATCTTAAGTCTGCTCTGGCTGTTCTCTCTGCTACTGTTTACACCGCTGCCACTGTATAGTCTCGGATTGTTGTCAGCGGTGTTGATCTGCATAATCAGGGCGATGAAAGTGGCGAGTTACAGGCGTCGGATACTGTTGCCTATTTCATCGATAATATAAGATAGAAGAGTCCAGCAGTACAATAAATGCTTCATTTGGCCAGCGAGTTAATTTATTTTCTATTTTTGGTTAAAAATCATACAAACGGTTTGACCTCAACGGATCTATTCTATATAGTGCCCGCAGCTAGAAAGAAAGTCTCTTGTTTGAAGCCTCCATTGCGTAAGTACTCGTCCTGTAGTTTCCAAGTGTTACCATATTTCAGTCAGTTACATCTATAAATGCCTTTATCGGCGCACTTACTTTTTTTTAAATACAGGATAATATTATGTCTAATACAACTA
>ASZI01000191.1 GCA_000416315.1 Osedax symbiont Rs2
CCCGCCGCAGCGGGTTTTTTAGATCGCCAATGCCGATTTAAACACTCAGTACTTTATCACCGCGAGCTATCCCGGAAACCCCGGTGCGTACAACTTCAATCAAATTAGCTGTATCCATCGCCTCGATAAAAGCGTCGAGCTTGCGACTGGATCCCACCAGCTGCACAGTATAAGTGCTAGGGGTGATATCTATAATCTGACCGCGAAAGATGTCAGCGGTACGCTTAATTTCTTCGCGCTGAGCACCTGTAGCCTTGTACTTAATCAACATCAGCTCGCGTTCAATATGATCGCCCTCAGTCAGGTCGACAACTTTCACTACATCGACTAACTTATTCAGCTGCTTGGTCACTTGCTCCACTAACTTATCAGTACCTGTGGTAGTGATAGTAATGCGCGAGAGCGTGATATCATCCGTCGCCGCTACCGTCAGGGACTCAATATTGAAGTTTCTCTGTGAAAACAAACCTACCACTCTAGATAGGGCGCCGGGCTCATTTTCTAATAATACCGATAAAATATGACGCATGTTTAAGTCCTCTCTGTCTTAGAAAGCAACATATCACGCATCGCACCACGAGGTATTTGCATTGGATAAACATGCTCAAACGGGTCTACAGTGATGTCCATAAAGACTAACTTGTCCTTCATAGCAAAAGCATCCGACATCGCCCCTTCCAGATCGGCAAAATTTTCAACTTTCATCCCGACATGACCATAGGCCTCTGCCAACTTAACAAAATCGGGCAGCGACTCCATATAAGAGTGTGAGTGGCGAGATTCATAGTTCATATCTTGCCACTGACGCACCATGCCCAGAGATCCGTTATTTAAACAGATTATTTTTACTGGTATATCGTACTGGCTACAGGTTGAGAGTTCCTGAATATTCATTTGAATACTGCCCTCCCCCGTAACACAAGCCACATCCGCATCCGGGAAGTTAAGCTTAACGCCCATAGCCGCCGGAAAACCAAAACCCATTGTCCCCAGGCCACCAGAGTTAATCCAACGATTAGGTTGATTAAACTTGTAGTATTGCGCGGCAAACATTTGGTGCTGACCAACATCAGAGCAAACATAAGCATCACCGTTTGTGACTTTGCTCAACATTTGAATGACCTGCTGTGGTTTCATTAACTTTGAATCGTCGGTTAAGAAACGACCACCGTGACGAGCTCGCCACTCATCTATCTGATGCCACCATGATTTAAGCGCATCGGTATCAGGCTGCTTTTTACTGGATTTAATTAATTTCAAGAAATCTTGTAAAACGATTTTTGCCGGTCCGACAATAGGAACATCTGCACGCACAGTTTTAGAGATAGAAGTTGGATCTATATCTATATGAATAATTTTTGCCGTAGGGCAAAACTTTTCCAGGCCGTTAGTTACGCGGTCATCAAAACGAACACCCACTGCGAAGATCAAATCGCTGTGATGCATAGTCATGTTCGCTTCATAGCTACCATGCATGCCCAACATACCCACTGACTGACGATCGGTACCAGGATAGCCGCCTAAGCCCATCAAAGTATTGGTCACTGGATAATTGAGAGTTTTTGCTATTTCAATTAGCTCTTCGCAGGCGCGACCAATGATCACTCCGCCACCGGCATAAATGATTGGACGCTTAGCCGCAACTAACAAATCAAAAGCTTTCTTTATTTGCCCACTGTGCCCTTTGGCAACCGGGTTATAAGAGCGCATTTTTACCGTTTTTGGAAAGATGTATTCGAACTTATCGGTCGGATTGGTCATGTCTTTAGGTATATCTATGACCACAGGCCCGGGACGGCCAGACTCGGCGATATGAAAAGCTTTTTTGACGATTCCCGGAATCTCTGAAGGATGCTTAACACTGAAACTGTGTTTCACTACAGGGCGGGAAATGCCTATCATGTCCGTTTCCTGAAAAGCATCTTCTCCAATCAAGTGACTTGGCACTTGACCGGTAATCACCACCATGGGTATAGAGTCAGTGTAAGCTGTGGCTATTCCCGTGACAGCGTTAGTTGCACCAGGACCAGAGGTCACCAGCGCAACTCCTGCTTTTCCGGTGGCACGAGCGAAGGCATCTGCCATATGGGTGGCGGCCTGCTCGTGACGCACTAAAATGTGCTGAATTTCTTGCTGTTGAAATAACGCATCATAAATATGTAAAACGGAACCACCTGGGTAGCCGTAAATTCTTTTGATGCCTTGATCTTGCAAGGCGCGAATTAACATTTCTGCGCCTGATAATAATTCCACTTTTGTACCCTCAAATCTACGCCGTAAAACTCGACGGATGAACAGTTCAGAGATTGTGTAGGAAAAACATGACTACAGCTGTGTTATCACACTAACTGCTAGTGATGGATATTCCATTGTCTGTGGGACATGCTAATAAATACGGCGCGCCTCTGGCTTACAGGGCTAACTCTAACTTGTTTGCATGTTGCCACTTGTGACTACGATCATATGAAGGTAAGAGGATCGTCTCTACCGACAGACTTCTGCACTAAGCTGGGTTTGCTCTCTCACAAAATTGCCGCTCGGGGTTACCTACTAAGCTATAGTGATTATTAATTTTTGCGAGCTGCTAAATTAAGGAAAATATTCTCGCATTTTGCCCCTCTTGATTCAACCAATCTACTTGTGACAAAGGCGAAAAATCAGCCAAAAAGAATGAAATGCACTAATATCTTAATATTCAGATGCGCAACAGTGCAGACAACGGTATATTTAGCTTATATATTTCGAGGAGACAAGCATGTTAAGTGCAGATGTAATTAATAAAGAACGCGCCATTAATGAGATGGCGTTACTGATTCGCAAGATTTTTTCTGAGCCAGAAATTTGTAGTATTTCTCTGGCGATAGCCACAAAACACTATAACGATAGCAACGCACATAGCTTAATTGCAGACGAGCTATCGGCCACTACTAACATCAAAATTCCTGTAGAGCATTCAGAGGCCGATACTTTGTTTATAGATTTGCTGATAGACATGGCTAAAGATGCCAACGCTCTCTACTAAAAACTTGCTTCAAACGGGTTATTACAACCCGTTTCTTTCGATAAGTCAGCTTACCTACCGGCAGCTATTTCCGCCGTTCTCTGCCAGCAATGTCTCAGCCAATATCACTCTGCTACTAACCATTGAATTTGTGGCGGTGCTGCAGAAGTTTCAGCTAAGTGTTGATACAGCGATTCGCTGAGCTGCTGTAGTTGTTGTTCTAAATGCCAGGGCGGGTTGATCAAGAGCATACCGCTGCCATACATGCGCTCATCCGTTGCAGATTTGACAAAAAACTCGGCCTGTAATACTTTTCGAATTCCGGAATGTTTTATTTTGCGTAACATTTCATGGTGGTTACCCGCTTTTAATAGTGGATACCATATTGCAAAGCAGCCATTACTCCACCGCTGATAGGCTTTTTCGATGAATTTTGCCACTTGCAAGTATTCACTTTTCACTTCATAAGAAGGGTCAATCAGCACTAGCCCACGGTTAGGCTTTGGCGGTAGCAAACTCAACACCCCCTCGTAACCATCGCGGTGATGTACTGCCACAGCGCTATTGCGCCGAAACAGCGCTTTCAGCTGTTGGTGCTCACCGGGATGCAACTCCATCAGAGAAATCTTATCCCCATCACGTGCCGCCTGACTGGCGAACCAGGGAGACCCCGGGTACTTAACACATGGATCGATAGCAGTATTTAACTGCTTGACAACTTGTAGATACGAGTCAAATAAACTCGGTAATTTCTTGCCCTGCAACAAGCTTACCCCCTGCTTAAACTCTCCTGTTTTGGTTGCATTTTCAGCACTGAGATCATACAGCGCAGTACCGGCATGGGTTTCGAAATAACTCCAAGGTTTAGGCTTTTTATTCAGGGACTCCAACAACAAAGATAAGGTCAGGTGTTTGTGCACATCGGCAAAATTTCCAGCGTGATAGCTGTGTTGATAACTTAACAAGGTGACCTCGGGAGCCGCTAAAAAATAGAACGTTATTCTAGCAGATCAGTTTCATTTGATGTAGGTAAATTCAA
>ASZI01000192.1 GCA_000416315.1 Osedax symbiont Rs2
TCCAATCTTTGAATTTATAATTCAATGAGCAATAACCCTCTGAGTTTTTTCAGAACTGAAAATTATTCTCTATGTTCATTGCTAAGAAAAGTTATCTGCGTTACTCAAAAATTACTGCTATTTAAATGCAATTGATTGCACTGATAATTTGAAAACTAATGCCCTGGACTATTTCAGGCTCAGAGAACAAATAACTGTAAAAATAAACAGTATTTTATTTCACCTTTCTTTATAATATTGGATTGCTTTTCAGCATAGCTAGCCTAATTGAACTACAACAAAACACATTTAGACTATGCTTCCATCTATTTCGGAGAGAACATGGATAAGATTATCGTCCGCGGGGCACGTACACATAACCTGAAGAACATTGATATTGAAATCCCCCGCGACAAATTAGTGGTAATTACTGGTCTATCCGGATCTGGAAAATCTTCTCTGGCCTTCGATACTTTATATGCTGAAGGGCAAAGGCGTTATGTAGAATCACTTTCTACTTATGCACGACAGTTTTTATCTATGATGAAAAAGCCAGATATTGACCACATAGAAGGCCTATCCCCCGCCATATCTATCGAACAAAAATCTACATCACACAATCCCAGATCAACTGTAGGCACTATCACGGAGATCTACGATTATCTACGCTTACTGTTTGCCCGTGCCGGTGAGCCACGCTGCCCTGATCATGACCTTCCCCTTGCAGCGCAAACTATCAGTCAAATGGTGGATCAAGTGCTGGCACTGCCAGAGGGCTCTAAGTTAATGCTACTGGCCCCAGTAGTACAGGACAGAAAAGGTGAGCACTTACACACCTTGAGTGAAATGCGCAGCCAAGGTTTTGTCCGAGCAAGGATCAACGGCATTGTCGTAGACCTAGACAGCACTCCCGAGCTAGATAAAAATAAAAAACACTGCATTGAGATTGTGGTCGATAGGTTTAAAGTGCGCGATGATCTGCAAATTAGATTAGCAGAGTCGTTTGAGACCGCACTGCGCTTAACCGATGGCATCGCTCGCATTTCCTATATGGAAAATGATGGTGAAGAAATAGTCTTCTCCTCGCGGTTTGCCTGTCCTGAGTGCGGCCATAGCATTCAGGAGCTAGAGCCTAGAATGTTCTCCTTTAACAACCCTCACGGCGCCTGCTCTGGCTGTGACGGACTCGGAATAAAACAATATTTTGACCCCGCTAAAGTAGTCAAGGACGCATCTCTTACCCTATCCGAGGGCGCAATTCGTGGTTGGGACAGACGCACAATGTACTATTTCCAGCAGTTAAAGGCAGTCGCTAGCCATTATAATTTTGATATCGACACGCCTTTTAAGCAACTGAAAGAGGAGCATCAAAAACTGATACTTTCAGGTACAGGTACCGATACCATTCCCTTTAAATACGTCAATGATCGCGGCGATGCTATTGAACGCATGCATCCATTTGAAGGCGTACTAAACAACCTTGAACGTCGCTACCGTGAAACTGAATCTGACATGGTCAGAGAAGACTTGGCAAAATACCTGAATTTACAACCTTGCCCTTCTTGTAATGGTAGCCGATTGCGCAGAGATGCAAGACATGTCTTTATCGACGGTATGACTTTGCCAGAAATAGTAGTAATGCCAATAGGTCAGGGACAGGATTACTTTGAATCCTTAAAACTGCCCGGTAAACAAGGGCAGATTGCAGAAAAGATAATAAATGAGATTAAACTACGATTGTCATTTTTGGTTAACGTTGGTTTGGATTATTTATCATTAGACAGAAAAGCTGACACTTTGTCAGGAGGCGAAGCACAACGCATTCGATTGGCCAGTCAAATTGGAGCGGGCTTGGTCGGAGTCATGTATATTTTGGATGAACCCTCTATAGGCCTGCATCAACGGGACAATGCCAGGTTATTAAAAACCTTGACCCACCTACGCGACTTAGGCAACACAGTAATCATCGTTGAACACGACGAAGACGCCATCCGCCAAGCTGATTATGTCATCGACATTGGCCCTGGTGCCGGTGTACATGGCGGTGAAATTATTTCCGCCGGCACACCTGAGCATGTCATTAATGATCCAAAATCGTTGACAGGCCAATACTTGTCAGGAAAACGCTGCATTCAAATCCCCGCTGAAAGAAATACTGCAGATCCGCAAAAGACCTTGGTAATTACAGGTGCAACGGGCAATAATCTAAAAAACGTCACTTTAGAGATTCCTTTTGGCGTACTAACATGTGTGACAGGCGTATCAGGCTCCGGTAAATCTACTCTGATCAACAATACATTGTATCCATTGGCCGCCACCGAGCTAAACCGGGCCACTACCTTGGATGTCGCACCCTACAAATCTATAGATGGACTACAACACTTTGATAAAGTGATAGACATTAACCAGAGTCCAATCGGGCGTACGCCAAGGTCAAACCCTGCTACTTACACCGGAATTTTTACTACTGTAAGAGAATTGCTAGCCGGCACCCAGGAAGCGAGGTCTCGTGGCTACAAAGCGGGGAGATTTAGTTTTAATGTTAAGGGCGGACGCTGCGAGGCCTGCCAGGGTGACGGAGTCATTAAAGTTGAAATGCATTTTCTAGCAGATATCTATGTGCCCTGCGATGTCTGCAAAAGTAAAAGATACAACAGAGAAACATTAGAAATAAATTACAAGGGAAAAAATATACATCAAATTTTAGACCAGACTGTAGAAGAGGCAAGAGAGTTTTTCGATGCTATACCTCCCTTGGCCCGCAGACTGCAAACACTGGTCGATGTCGGGCTTACCTATATAAAGTTGGGGCAAGCTGCTACAACGCTTTCTGGCGGTGAAGCACAGAGAGTCAAGCTAGCTAAAGAATTATCAAAACGCGATACCGGAAAAACATTGTACATACTCGATGAGCCAACCACTGGTTTGCATTTTCATGACATTGAACAGCTGCTTAAGGTAATGACAAGGTTGCGCGATCACGGCAACACCATCGTCATCATCGAACATAACCTGGACGTGATAAAGACCGCCGATTGGGTGATAGATTTGGGCCCTGAGGGTGGCATTGGTGGCGGCATGATCATAGGCACTGGCACCCCAGAGCAGCTGGCAGCTAACAAAAAATCTCACACTGGCTTTTTTCTCAAAGACATTTTAGCCAACAGAAATGGTCAGACTTAGGCATAAGCATTAAATACTGATCGGGTTGCAAAACCCGATCAGAGCAGCAGCTTAAATATGTCTATTTCTTTGTCATCCTGCGTGTTTAACTGCTTGCTACTATTGGACTACACAATGTAGACCTGACATTTCTCAATAGTAACTAATTTTGTTGTTAATCTGACTGCTAGATTGTCGTTCCCACCAAACCTTATAGCCAATTAGTCACACCTGCTTACCCTTTGAATATCCCCCGCAAATACAGTTACAAAAGCTCTTGTATTGAGACCCATACAGAAAAGGATGGATTATTTTAAAACACTCGTTGTATCACAAAATTGCATAAGCTATTTATCTGGCAGATTGTGAACGACTCAGTTTGATCGTGGCGACGGTGAAGTTACCCTGGATCCAGGAGACTATGAAGAATCAGCTGCCATGGATGGCAATATGGATTAGTATCGACTGAATACTAGATAGTTATAAGGCAAAGACAGAACGAACCTACAGGAAATTTGTTGCTCGCAGGACAATATTGATAGGCTATTCGCCTGGCCCAGACATGCTAGATGCTAATTGCTAAAGCAAATTTTTGCCAAAAAAAACCCGACCTAAGTCGGGTTTTTTAATATGGAAAGACTAGTCTTCAGACTGTTCTTCTGCAACCGGGCGACCGATTAGCTCCACATATGCCATAGGTGCGTTATCACCAGGACGGTTACCACATTTGATAATGCGAATGTAACCACCAGGACGATCCGTAAAACGGGGTCCTAGATTAGTGAAAAGTTTACCTACTGCTTCTTTACTACGAGTACGATCGAAAGCTAGACGACGGTTAGCAACCGTATCAACTTTAGAAAGCGTAATTAGCGGCTCAGCAACGCGGCGTAGTTCTTTCGCCTTTGGCAATGTTGTACGAATCAACTCGTGTTCGAACAAAGAAATTGCTAAGTTTTTGAGCATCGCCTTACGATGGGCACTGTCACGGTTTAAGTGACGGCCAGATTTACGATGACGCATGTTAAAATCCTTACAAACTTGATTGTTAAACTAGCTTCTTAAGAAGCCAGTCTATCATCATTCTTTAGGCTAGCCGGAGGCCAGTTCTCAAGACGCATATTAAGGGAAAGACCCTTAGAAGCTAAAACGTCTTTGATCTCTGTCAGCGACTTTTTACCTAAGTTTGGAGTCTTAAGCAGCTCAACTTCAGTACGCTGAATCAGATCACCAATATAGTAAATCTGTTCAGCCTTCAAGCAGTTGGCAGAACGAACTGTTAATTCCAGATCGTCTACTGGACGAAGCAGAACCGGATCAATCTCTGGCTCCTTAGCTTCTTCCTTAGCTTGATCAGCAGCGTCTTCAAGATCTACGAAGACAGCCAACTGATGCTGTAGAATTGTTGCTGCGCGGCGGATGCATTCTTCCGGGTCGATAGTACCGTTAGACTCGATATCAATGATAAGCTTGTCTAAATCGGTACGTTGCTCGACACGAGCGCTCTCTGCTACATAAGAAACACGGCGGACCGGGCTATAAGAAGCGTCTAATTGTAGACGGCCAATAGCACGAGTTTCATCGTCGTCACTGATGCGAGCAGCAGCGGGAACATAACCACGACCACTAGTGATCTTTAACTTCATGTTAAGGCTTGCACC
>ASZI01000193.1 GCA_000416315.1 Osedax symbiont Rs2
ACCAAGGGGCAGCCATTTAACAACAGATAAGGCGTTTTTAGACAGGGGAGTTTTCAAGTGCATTGATCACATGGATGTGAAGCAATGCAAAGACAATTCTAAAGGCTATGTTCTGCTACTTTACCCGCAAGCGCATAAAAAGTAATTATTCACTGGGGATACAAACTGGCGAACAACAGCTAGAATTTGTACGCGGCAGTTAATTTCGCAGTTCTGATGAACTAAAAAATTAACTGCTGGCAATTAAAATCAATAACAAACAGCATCAGTTATTTATCGAACATGTGGCCTAATTTACCTGCCTTAGTTGCCAGATAACCTTGGTTATGACTGTTCTCACCCACCTGGATTGGCTCTCGGGCACTCACTTCTACTCCATATTCTTGCATCGCGGCAACCTTGCGTGGGTTGTTGGTCATCAGTCGCAATTTCTTAATCGAGAAATGCTCCAACATCGGCAGGCACATGCTGTATTCACGCATATCGGCATCAAAACCTAAATCTTCGTTGGCCTGTACCGTATCCGCCCCATTATCCTGCAAATTATAGGCCCTGATTTTATTCAACAGTCCTATGCCACGTCCTTCCTGGCGCAAGTACAACAAGATCCCACGCCCCTCTGCTGCGATACGGTTGAGAGCTTCCTGTAATTGGAAACCACAATCACAACGCAAGCTAAACAGCGCATCGCCGGTCAGGCACTCAGAGTGAATACGCGCCAGCACTGGCTCGTCACCACTGACGTCTCCGAATACTAGAGCGATATGTTCTTTACCTGTATCAAGGTCTTCAAAGCCGACCATATTAAAAGTACCCATTGGCATAGGCAATTTTGATTCTGCGACGTAGCGAACTGTTGCATTTTCTGTTTTATCTTTAACCGACACTAGGTACCTCTAAGCTATAGCTGCGTTGTTCTATATGTGGGAGCAAAAATTGTATTTACAACAAAAAGTAGTTAATTAAATGCAGACAACCTAAAGCCATCAACCCAGCCACTATATCATCTAACATTATGCCCATTCCGCCACTGACATTCCTGTCAATCCAGTCAATCGGCCAGGGCTTTAATATATCGAAAAATCTGAACAGCGCAAAACCAATAACGACAGTGGTAAAGCTGACCGGAATAGCGATCATTGTTATCCAAAACCCGGCAAACTCGTCCCAGACAATGCTCGGATCGTCGTGAACTTGCATATCTTCTGCTGTTTTTCCGCACAAATGCACGCCGTAACTACAGGCTGCTAAGACAACGATTAAGTAAGCCCAAAGCGGTAGCAGTGACAACAACAGAAAAATAGGCACTGCGGCTAATGTGCCGAAGGTCCCCGGGGCTTTTTTTGCTAGGCCGCTGCCAAAACCGAATGCCAGGGCGTGGATCGGATTGTGTAATTTTTCAGGTAGTTTAGCTCTGTAATCAAACTTCAAAGTAACTCTCTTTATTCACTGCTAAAATGATTGTAACCAGCTGCTGCAATGTTCTGCCACTGGCCCTGTGTAAAAATCTGTAACTCAGTTTCTGCTGTGATTACTCCGATAGCGCTGACTGCCACTGGGTGTTGCAATAGCTGTTGCTTCAGAGCGGGCCATTGCTCAGCGGGGACAGTAAAGCACAGTTCAAAGTCTTCACCTCCAGTAAGTGCCCACTGCAGAGCCTGAGCGCCTGCTACTTGCCGCATTGCCTCAGACATTGGCATTGAGTCGGGGTTGAGCCTGGCCCCTACTCTAGAGCGATGCAAGATGTGATTGAGGTCCGCCAACAGTCCGTCTGATATATCTATGCAAGCAGAGGCGTAATCTCGCAGTAGCAAGCCTGTAGAGATCCTCGGCACAGGTCTATAGTAGCGCTGTAATAAATACTGCTGCGATGCATCAGGCTGCTCAATATCCAGCAATTCCAACCCCGCTCTGGAATCTCCCAGCTTACCGCTAACGCAAATAAGATCACCTGCAGATGCGCCACAGCGCAACAGCGCCTGGCCCTGTTCCACAAAGCCCTGCACTTGCACACTTAAGGTCAGCGGTCCCTTAGTCGTATCGCCACCGGCCAGTGTGATCTGGTATTCATCGGCGGCAATTGCCAGCTGCTGACTGAAGCTTTCCAGCCATTGCTGACTTAGGTCAGGAAGCGTCAGTGCCAGTGTGAAGCTATTAGGCTCAGCGCCCATCGCCGCAAGGTCACTTACCGCGGAGCCCAATAGACGCCAGGCAATTTCCCCGGGATCGGCACACAGCGGAAAGTGCACCCCGGCGACCAGTGTATCCAGAGAAAAAGCTAACTCCTTTCCGGCGGGCACTCGCAGTATGGCACAGTCATCACCTATGCCTTGCTGCAGCGCACTATTAGCTTGCACTGCTACGGCATGCGGGCGCGCAAAGAACCTCTCAATCAACGAAAATTCATCCATGTGCGGCTATTTTTTATTTGCCTCATGACGCGCCCTGATCTCGACCATACGCACGCGCTGGGCCAACTTATCCAAGATACCATTGACGTATCTGTGACTCTCGGTGGCGCCAAATACTTTCGCCAGATCAACACTCTCATTGATGACCACGCGATAGGGAACTTCAATGCGGTGCAGCAATTCAAAACTGCCGATGCGCAAAACCGCTCTCTCAATAGGATCAAGGTCATCTAATGAGCGATCGAGAAAAGGCGCAAAGGCCTCATCCAGTTCTGCGCTTTTGCTAGAGACACCGCGAAGGATTTCACTGAATAACGCTATGTCTGTCTGTGACATATCATTATCAACTCTAAACTGCGCCTCTATCTCGTTAATCGGCTGCCCTGCCATTTGCCAAGAATAGACTGCCTGTACGGCAAATTTACGCGCAGAGCGGCGCATCTCAGTTTTAGATGCTTTCTTGCTCTTGCCTTTACTCTTGCTTGGGTTTGTATCTTGTGTCACTGGTTAAGCCTCAAGGTTGCGCAGTACGCTAACCATTTCAATTGCGGACAAAGCGGCTTCTGCCCCTTTATTCCCTGCTTTAGTACCAGAGCGTTCGATCGCCTGCTCGATACTGTTAACTGTTAAAATACCGTTTGCCACCGGAATATTATAATCCATCGCCACTTGAGCAACGCCTTTTGAACTCTCGCCAGAGACGTATTCAAAGTGTGGTGTACCGCCACGAATGACCGCACCCAATGCGATGATTGCATCATCGCGCTTCTGTGCTGCTACTTTTTGCACAGCCAGGGGAATCTCAAAGGCTCCAGGAACTCGCACTACGCGTACATCACTATCACTGATACCGTGACGCTTTAGCGTATCCAGAGCGCCTTCCAGTAAGCTTTCAACCACAAACGCATTAAAACGGCCGACTACAATAGTGTATTTACCACCACCTGAGACAAAGTCTCCTTCAATAATTTGAACTGACATTTAATAACCCTTATTCGCAAGTAATGTATTCGCTAATTTCCAGATCAAAACCGGATATAGCATTAAATTTGATTGGAGAACTCATTAATTTCATCTTGCCAACCCCCAAATCTCTGAGTATTTGCGAGCCTGTACCCACCGTTAAATAGGCGCCCGATGAACTGTAATTTGCCGGTGCCGGACGGCAAGTTTGCCTGGCGGTAATACGCTCCAGAGCTACCGAAAAATCTTCACGCTGACCATTGTCCAGTAACAGCACTACACCGTTTTCCTCTGACGCCACTTTTGCCAGTGCCTTTTCTACACTCCAGTGGCCATCCTCACCCATACCAACCATGTCACGTAACTCATCACCACGCATATGCACTCTGACCAAGGTGGGATCAGCGGCATTGATGTCACCTTTTACAAAGGCTAAGTGAGTAACATTCTGGATAGAGTCCGCGTAGCTGATGCAATTAAAATCGCCTTGAGCAGTGCTCACTACAGCTTCGCTAGTGCGCTCGATAGTGTGCTCGTTGGTGGTACGGTAGTGAATAAGGTCGGCGATAGTACCAATTTTGAGTTGGTGCTTTTGCGCAAATTTTTCCAGATCCGGACGACGAGCCATAGAACCGTCATCGTTCATGATCTCTACTATCGCTGCCGCCGGTGTCATCCCCGCTAGACGCGCCAGATCACAACCTGCTTCAGTGTGCCCGGCCCTGCGCAATACTCCACCAGGCTGAGCCATCAGTGGGAAAATATGCCCCGGTTGCACTATATCTTCAGCCACGGCATTGGTGCGTACTGCGACACGAATGGTCTGTGCCCGATCCGCAGCCGAAATACCAGTAGTCACTCCCTCGGCAGCTTCGATAGATAAAGTGAAATTAGTCTCAAAAGCGGCGCCGTTACTCTGCACCATCAAAGGTAATTTCAGTTGTTCACATCTATCCCTGGTCAATGTAAGACAGATCAGACCGCGAGCATGGGTTGCCATGAAGTTAATGTCTTCAGCGCGTACCATTTCTGCAGCGATCACTAAATCACCTTCGTTTTCGCGATCTTCGTCATCCATCAATATAACCATTTTTCCTTGACGAATATCTTCAATTATCTCTTCTGGGCTATTTAGCTCCATGACGCTCTACTCACTTATGACTATCTTAAAAAATAGCGAAAATTTTATTTTAAAAAACCAAACTCGGCCAGCTTGGCCAAGTCTAATCCTGAAGATTGCTCATTTGCCGGCGCGTTCTCGTGCCTGCCAGCAGTCAATAATCGCTCCATATATCTGGCGATTATGTCTACTTCCAAATGTACTTTTGTGCCTAACTGGTAATCGACCAACAAGGTCTGCGCAGCAGTGTGCGGTACTATGTTCAGGGAAAAAACATCTCCCTCTACATAATTCACGGTTAAGCTGACGCCATCGACGGTGATCGACCCTTTAGTGGCGATGTAATGGGCTATACTGGCGGCTGCGCGAACCTTATATTTGATCGAGCGCGCATCCTGACTTTTCTCAACAATTTCACCTATTGCATCTACATGCCCTGTCACTATGTGACCGCCCATGCGGGTGCTCGCCAACAATGCTTTTTCCAGATTGACTCTCTCGCCAATTTGTAACGATTCAAAGCGGGTATGAATTAACGTCTCTCTTGAGACATCTGCCCAAAAACCATCCCCTGGCAAATCGATAACCGTTAAACAGACGCCGTTAGTGGCGATACTGTCGCCAAGCGCTACGTCTGCCAAATCCAACGTCCCTGTGCGGACATACAACTGCATGTCACCCTGCTGCATTTGCACTGCTGCTATCTGACCAACAGACTCAATAATACCTGTAAACATTTAACTTTTTTCCGCCCGATGCATTTGCTGTTTTTGTACTTTTTGATAAGACAAGCGAATATCTTCACCGACAAATCTTTGATCAACCAGTGCCAGACGATGCTGTTGACTCATTTTATCCATCTCCAGTGCCAGTAACGGTCTGGCGGACGATCCCAAAATAGTCGGCGCCATATAGACGATCAACTGATCAAACAATCCTCGACTGACAAAGCCCCCCGCCAAGGTCGCTCCCGCTTCTACCAATACAGTATTGCAATCTTGCTGCACCGCTAAGTAGCTAAGCAGTGCTTGCAAGTCTACCTGCCCGTCAGCTGCAGGTAGTGAAATCACATCTTCTCCATCTTCGCTTGAGAGCGGCACAGCGATTACTCTTAGTGTGCGCCCGCTCTGCTGCAGGATTTTAGCATCCGCAGATAAGCGGTTTTTCGAGTCAACGACTACTCTAAGCGGCTGTTGTGCAGCAATCAGTGGCAGATCGTAATCACTCGTCGCCAGGCCCAATTCGTCGGGCCTGACTGTCAGTGAGGAGTCATCCTGTTGGATAGAACCTATACCGGTAATAATAGCGCAACTTCTGGCTCTTAGGCGCTGCACGTCTGAGCGTGCTGCTGGGCCTGTAATCCACTGCGACTCGCCGCTTTGCATAGCGGTGCGCCCATCCAGACTCATCGCCAGCTTTATATTAACTCGGGGCATTTGCTTTGACATACGCAGGCAAAATCCTAAGTTAAGCGCCTGTGCCTGCTCGGCCAATAATCCCACTGCCACCTCAACCCCAGCGTCTTGTAGCAATTTAAACCCCGCACCTGCCACCAGCGGATTGGGATCTCTCATAGCACAGATCACCCGGGCAACTTTAGCGCCAATCAGCGCCTTGGCGCAGGATCCAGTTCGTCCTTGATGGCTGCAGGGCTCTAGTGTCACATACACAGTCGCTCCACAGAGCAACTGCGCCGCGCGCTCGTACCCGTAGCTTTGTCGCAGCTTTTGCAGAGCGTTAACTTCTGCATGACCAAGGCCTGCACGCAAGTGAAAACCGCTGCTCAACAACTGCCCGTCTTTGACAATCACACAGCCGACATTGGGATTCGGCCTGCTAGTGTATATACCGCGCTCAGCTTGCTTAATCGCCAGTGCCATAAAATGGCTATCCGCGCTGCTGAAATTGTCCATATTAATCTTTATTATCGCCTTTGGAATAATCGGTTAACTTATCAATTTCTGACTTAAACTCACTGATATCTTCAAAGCTTCGATACACTGAGGCAAACCTGACAAAGGCAACCTGATCAAGTTTACGCAATTCTGACATCACTTCCTCACCCAACAGTGTCGCCGGCACCTCGCGGTCTCCGGTCGAGCGGATCTGCTGCTTTATGCGATTCACCAGTGCTTCGATTTTCTCTACGCCCACAGGTCTTTTTTCCAGTGCTCGTTGGATGCCAGCGCGTAATTTTTGCTCATCGAAAGGTTGGGTGGAGCCATCAGATTTAAGCAACCGAGGCATCAATAGCTCGGCTGATTCATAGGTAGTATAACGTTCATGACAAGAGGTACATTCGCGACGACGACGAACTTGCTGTCCTTCAGCGACCAATCGAGAATCGACAACTTTAGTGTCTACTGCGGTGCAATAGGGACAATGCATATTGAGATCCTGTCAGAAAGAGCGTTTTGTTATATATTTCAATTAGATAGCATGCAGCCAAAAAATCAAAACTGTGACCTTATTAATAATAGGTCAATACAGCGCGACATTGTACCTCAGTTAGATCTAAGAGGGTAGAAATACCCTCTCTGTCCACGACACTGTAAACCTTAGGCAAACGGCTATCATTTGAGTCGCAGGCAAAGACAAAAAAACCCGCTGCTGCGGGTTTTTCATTGACTCACCAGCACTCAATAAATATAAGCGTTATCGCAGTTACTTATTGGTAGCTGCTGCGCCCGCTACATTATCTTCGAACTTCTTAATTTCGCCAGATTCAACTTTAGCCATGAACAAGTTCAGTTCACGCTTAACCACAGGCATCAAGAAATATAGACCTATAATGTTGAAAATAGACATCGCAAATATTGCAGCATCGGAGAAATCGATGACCGCACCGAACTGAATGGTGGCGCCAACCACAACAAAGAAACAGAACAACAGTTTGAAGAACAATTCAGCACGGCTGCCCTCACCAAACAAATATGTCCAAGCTTTAAGTCCGTAGTACGACCATGAGATCATAGTAGAAAACGCAAACAAGATAACAGCCAGTGCTAAGAGGTACTTAAATACATCAGCTGTTTCAGTGAATGAAGCAGCCGTTAAAGTAACACCTGTTAAGCCGATGCCCTGACCGTATGGAGCAGTGTTTAACCCGGCAATAGTGATAACTAATGCCGTCATAGTACAGATAATAACAGTATCGATGAACGGCTCTAACAGAGAAACCAGCCCCTCTGTTATTGGCTCTTTAGTCTTTACCGCTGAGTGCGCGATAGCAGCTGAACCGATACCGGCTTCGTTTGAGAAAGTTGCACGCTTTAAGCCCTGAATCAATGCACCGATGAAACCACCCACAACACCCGCACCGGTAAAGGCACCCTCAAATATTGCAGAGACAGCAGCGCCTACCTGATCTAGGTTGGCACCGATTACGATAACAGCCATACCTACGTAAAGCGTAGCCATCCAAGGCACTACTTTTTCAGTCACTGCCGCGATGGAGGGCATTCCGCCAACAATAACCGCGAAAACCAAACCCGCAAGAGCTAAACCGGTAAAGATACCGTATTCAGCCGGCACATCAAATGCGTAAGTTAACATAGCGTGCGCCTGGTTGGCCTGGAACATGTTACCGCCACCAAACGACCCCAAGATACACATCAGCGCAAAACCTACCGCCAGTACTTTACCTAAACCCGCGAAACCCAAGTCAGCCAAACCATCACGCAGATAGTACATTGGACCACCTGAAACAGCACCCGATGGCAAGATAGTGCGGTATTTCACGCCCAAGGTACACTCACAAAATTTTGAAGCCATTCCCAGAAGACCACACAAGATCATCCAGAAAGTGGCACCTGGTCCACCGATGGCCAGTGCCGCGCCAACACCGGCAATATTACCCAGACCAACAGTACCGGAAAGAGCGGTAGTCAGGGCCTGAAAATGAGAGACTTCGCCCTCTTGTTTTTCTTTTGGATCCGAATATTTTCCACGCACGATATCTATAGCTAATCTGGAGCGTCTGAACTGTATGAAACCGAAATAACAAGTAAAAATAATCGCTGCCAGTAGCAACCAACCGACGATTAATGGAAATGCCGCATCGCCAACTGGGACGCTGAAGAATACGCCACTGACAAAGCCACCTGTATATTCATTAAAGAAACCGTCAACAGACTTACTAAAGGTTGCAACACCACTAGCAAAAGCGCTGGTTTCGCTTTCAGCAAAAACACTGCTGGTAAATGCCATCATTAAACTGACAATTATTAATTTTATTTTTTTCATAATTTTTCCAAAGGTTTTTTGACCTGCTCAAATCAGGCCTGCAAAAATGCGCTCGCATGATAATTTCACAAAACTGTAATGTCTAGAATTTATTATCAAGGATCGGGAATTTGCGTAATTTAGTTATCAAAACTAATATTTTTAGAAGAAAACACTAAAATGTTATTGCAGCTGCATCAGCCATTACATAATTAAAACTGGCCTTAGGGGAAAACCACCGTGTTGATTTATCAGTGCTGGAGGCTGATATTTTTTAAAATGCGGGAAAAATCGTAAAAAAAAAGCGCTCGATTGAGCGCTTTTTTAACACAACTGAGATTTACTTATAAACGGGTAAGCGGGTACAAATTTCGATCACTTGCTGCTTAACGCGTTCAATCACTGCATCATCACCCATGTTGTCTAACACGTCACAGACCCAGTGAGTCAACTGAGCAACATCCTGCTCTTTAAAGCCACGACGGGTAATAGCCGGAGAGCCAATACGCAAACCAGAAGTAACAAAAGGAGAGCGTGGATCATTGGGAACGGAGTTCTTGTTAACGGTAATGTTAGCGCGGCCAAGTGCGGCGTCTGCATCTTTACCTGAGTAGTCTTTACCGATCAGATCGACCAGGAACAAATGGTTTTCGGTGCCACCAGAAACGATATTAATGCCGCGCTCGATGAATACTTCTGCCATCTTCTTAGCATTGACCACTACTTGCTTTTGGTAGTCGGTGTAGCTAGGCTCCATCGCCTCTTTAAAGCATACCGCTTTAGCGGCAATCACGTGCATTAACGGGCCGCCCTGCGACTCAGGGAATACCGCAAAATTAAGCTTTTTAACTAAATCTTCATCGGCATTGTTAGACAAGATTAAGCCGCCACGCGGACCACCTAAAGTTTTGTGTGTGGTCGTAGTCACTACATCGGCAAATTCTACCGGGCTCGGGTAAACGCCTGCCGCCACTAGGCCGGCCACGTGCGCCATATCGACAAAAAGGTAGGCACCTACTTTATCGGCAATCTCTCTAAAACGCTTCCAGTCGACAATTTGCGAGTAAGCGGAGAATCCTGCCACAATCATTTTTGGCTTATGCTCTAGTGCTAGACGCTCTACATCGTCGTAGTCAATTTCGCCAGTTTCAGGGTGCAGGCCATACTGGATAGCATTGTAAATACGCCCGGAGAAGGATACTTTGGCACCGTGAGTTAAGTGACCGCCGTGTGCCAGGCTCATACCCAATACAGTGTCACCGGGCTTACAAAGTGCCATATAGACAGCCGCGTTGGCCTGAGAGCCAGAGTGCGGCTGGACATTGGCGTAACTAGTACCAAATAACTGATTGGCGCGATCAATCGCCAGCTGCTCAACAATATCAACGTACTCGCAACCACCGTAATAGCGCTTGGCCGGATAGCCCTCGGCATATTTATTGGTCAAGCCAGAACCTTGTGCCTGCATTACTCTAGGACTAGTGTAGTTTTCAGATGCTATCAGCTCAATATGTTCCTCTTGACGCTGTTCCTCAGAACACATTGCTGCCCATAAATCTTTATCGTAATCTTCAATTGACATATCTTTGCTAAACATAGCGATCCCCTAGTGAATCTGCACTGTTTCAGTGCTTAATAATAAGAGTAAAACAAACGTAAATTTGACAGCTATTAAGCCGAGCAATATTCAGGCTGCATATTATACCCAGTAGATGACGTGACTTAACACTAATCTCGACAGAATTAGTCGTTTTTTGACACTTATTAAATGCTGGTCACACCAGACATGAAATAAGTCAAATAAATGCCAAATGAACGCCGCTTAAGTCGTGCGACTAGCCAACTTATTGAGTAGCCGCTACGTCGATAGGGCTACTTTAGGCTATTGCCAGAGAAACACTTGACGAAAAGATATATCCACTTGACTATTTACGCTAAAATAGCCGCCAGTATTTAATCTCAGTGGTTTATTGCATTGCGCTTACCACATGGGAACATGTGAACGAGGCAATCTGTGCACATGCCCCTCTATTACAGGAAAAAAGATGAAAGTTATTCGCTGGCTGTTGGGCCGTATCATTCTCACTATTGATTTTTTAACGACTCCAAAAGGCTTATCCAGAAGCACTAATGAGCAGCAACAGATCAATGGCGAAACTTCTAAGCTATCTCTGTATCAGTTTCTGGCCTGCCCTTTTTGCGTCAAAGTTCGCCGCTCCATGAAACGTTTGTCACTGGATATTGAAACCCGCGATGCCAAGAAAAACCAACAGTTCCGCTCTGAACTTGAAGAGCACGGCGGACGCATTAAGACTCCTTGCCTGCGCATTGAAGAGCAGGACGGCAGCATCACTTGGATGTACGAGTCCAAAGACATTATTAATTATTTAGAACAGCGTTTTAGCCCCCAGGCTTAAACCTAACCAACAACTTTAGGCTGATAAAAAATGGCTCAATACGTATACAGCATGAATCGAGTGGGCAAAATTGTGCCACCGAAACGGCAAATTTTAAAAGACATCTCACTGTCGTTTTTCCCCGGCGCCAAAATCGGCGTACTGGGCTTGAACGGTTCTGGTAAATCTACCTTATTACGCATCATGGCAGGTCTGGATACCGACATTATCGGCGAAGCCCAACCTATGCCCGGTATCAAAGTCGGCTATTTGCCACAGGAGCCGCAGTTAGATGAAACAAAAACCGTTAAAGAGATCATTGAAGAATCAGTAGCCGACGTCAAGGCGGCGCTGGCAGGGTTAGATGCCGTGTATGCAGCCTATGCGGAACCCGATGCAGATTTTGATGAACTGGCTAAGCAACAGGCGCGCTTCGAAAATTTAATCGAAGCTAAAGACGGTCACAACTTAGGGATAATGCTGGAGCGCGCCGCTGATGCGATGCGCCTGCCACCTTGGGATGCGGAAGTTAAACACTTGTCAGGAGGTGAGCGTCGCCGGGTGGCGCTGTGTCGCCTGCTACTGGACAAACCAGACATGCTGTTGCTGGATGAGCCAACCAACCACTTGGATGCAGAATCTGTCGCCTGGATTGAGCGCTTCTTAAAAGAGTATACCGGCACTGTTGTCGCTATCACCCACGATAGATACTTTCTGGATAACGCCGCTGGCTGGATCTTGGAGCTCGACCGCGGTCAGGGCATTCCCTACGAGGGCAACTACTCTTCATGGCTGGAGCAAAAAGACCAGCGCCTGGCTCAGGAAGCAAAATCCGAAGCCGCGCACAACAAGGCGGTCGCCTCTGAGCTAGAGTGGGTCAAGCAGGGCCAGAAGGGTCGTCAGGCCAAGTCCAAGGCACGCTTGCGTCAATTTGCCGAAATGAGCTCGAAAGAATTCCAAAAGCGCAACGAAACTCAGGACCTGTACATCCCACCGGGGCCTCGCCTGGGTACTCAAGTGATAGAGATTCGTAACGCCAGCAAATCTTTCGGCGACAAGCTGTTGTTTGAAGATCTGAATATCACTATTCCACAGGGTGCTATTGTCGGCATTATCGGCGGTAACGGCGCCGGTAAATCTACCTTATTTAAAATGATCATAGGTGAGGAGACTCTCGACAGCGGCGAGATCATCTTAGGCGATTCAGTACAGTTGTCTTACGTCGATCAAAGTCGCAACCTAAACGATGATAAAACCGTTTGGGAAGAGCTGTCAGACGGCCAGGATGTGATTACTATAGGTAACTACACTACTCCTTCGCGTGCCTACTGTGGTCGCTTTAACTTTAAGGGATCTGATCAACAAAAGCGTGTTGGCGATTTATCCGGTGGTGAGCGCAACCGCTTACATTTGGCAAAATTGATCAAAAGTGGCGGCAACGTGCTGTTACTGGATGAGCCGACCAATGATTTAGACATAGAGACATTGCGCGCACTGGAAGAGGCATTATTGGCTTTCCCTGGCTGTGCTGTGGTCATCTCACACGATCGCTGGTTCCTGGATAGAATTTGTACCCACATGATTGCCTACGAGGGAGAGTCAAAAGTTAACTTTTTCGAGGGCAACTACACTGAATACGCAGAAGACTACAAGAAACGCCACGGCAAAGATCATCAGCCAGAGCGAATTAAGTACAAACGTATAGGTTAAGCACATCTGTGACGCAGCGCTCACCTTGGAGCGCTGTTGTTGCTGCAAACTCCTCTAATAAGTTACTGCTACAAATCCACTGCGTTCAATTTCCTCTTAGCTATTGCACTACAATGCTAGCTATTTTCTGTATTGCCGGCACAGCTTTAGTGCAAAAATTAAAATTAGTGATATAGTCAATACAGGGCCAAACATAATCTGTACTTATGGACAAGTTAATACAAGATTATTTTCTCAAGGAGTTTATTTTGATCGCTAAAGACCAAGAGCGCCGCCATTATTCTAGAATTGAATTTGACGGTCACTGCACTATAGATTTTAACCGCGCTACTTACCAGGCCGAGCTGGTTGATATATGTTTAACCGGTGCCTTAATTCAAGCATCCGCCGCTATCGGCATCAGCCAGGGGCAAAACGCCAGTATTTCAATAGAACTGTTAGGGGTAGATACCAAGATAGATCTACTGGCGGTACTGGTTAAGCGCGAGCACGACTTACTGCATTTCCAATTGGAAAACATTGATTTAGAAAGCACCGGACACTTGCGGCGGCTACTGGAGCTAAATCTGGGAGATGCTAAGTTAATTGAGAGAGAACTGCACCAGTTGGCGCAGGGCTCAGTTCAAGTCTGATTTGCAGAAAAAGCCAGTAAAAGGCGCAAAACTATATAGCATCCAGTGCATCGGTTAGCTTGAGCACACCGACAATTTGCATGCCGGGGATACCGCCTTTTGGCATATTACCTTTGGGCACAATGGCGCGCTTGAAACCGTGTTTGGCTGCCTCCCTGATGCGCTCCTGTCCGTTGGGAACAGGTCGAATTTCACCGGACAAACCCACTTCACCAATCACCATCAAATCCTGATCTAACACTTGGTTTTTGAAACTGGACACCACTGCCAGCAGCAGAGCCAAATCGGCACTGGTTTCCAGTACTTTTACCCCGCCGACCACATTCACAAACACATCCTGATCACCCATATGCAAACCGCCGTGGCGATGCAGCACTGCCAACAGCATCGCCAGTCTGTTGCTATCGAGCCCCACAGTAATCCGCCGCGGATTACTCATATGCGATTCATCGACCAGCGCCTGAATTTCAACCAGCAGCGGCCGGGTACCCTCCCAAACGACCATCACTACACTACCAGGGCTAGCTTGCTCAGCACGGCTGAGGAAAATTGAACTGGGGTTTTTAACTTCTTTGAGCCCGGTTTCAAGCATCGCAAACACTCCCAGCTCATTCACCGCACCGAAGCGGTTTTTGTGACTGCGCAAAGTACGAAAACGACTGTCAGCTGAGCCCTCCAGCTGCAGCGAACAATCTATAATATGCTCCAGCACTTTAGGGCCGGCAAGAGATCCGTCTTTGGTCACGTGACCGACTAAAAACAAGATAGTACCAGTCTGCTTAGCAAAGCGGGTTAACTCAGCTGCAGATTCACGCACTTGTGACACCGACCCCGGCGCCGAGGTCACCTCGGACATGTGCATTACCTGAATCGAATCTATGACTATTACTTTTGGCTTCAGCTGGGTAGCGGCCTGACAAATCGCCTCAACACTGGTTTCCGAGAGCATATTGAGCTGCTTGGGTTGCAATTTAAGTCGATTGGCACGCATCGCTACTTGCTGCAGCGATTCTTCACCTGTGACATACAGCGCCGGCACAGCCTCAGCCATTGAGGACATGACTTGCAGTAATAGCGTGCTTTTCCCCGCTCCCGGATGCCCGCCGATTAAAATCGCGGAGCCCGGCACCAGACCACCGCCTAAGACTCTATCTAACTCGGCGCTTCCACTGCTAAGACGCGGCATTTCTGACAAATCTACCGCTGCCAAATTGATTACCCGGTCAGTGGTCTTACCGACATAACCATCGTATCTTGGCTTAGCTTGTGCCTGTGCGACACCGAGCCTGACTTCAGTGACCGTATTCCACTCTTTACAGGCTGAGCACTGCCCCTGCCACTTAGGATAATCCGCACCACAATCACCACAGACATATGCAGTTTTAACTTTTGCCATCACTCCAACCTATTCGCCAATTAATGCTGCGAATATAACATCAATTGGCGAGGATAATTAGCTTGGCTTAAAAAAACCAAGCAGTTGTTAGACGTCCAGCCTTGAGTGCATAAACAGTCGTGAGCTGACTGCCTTGAGTGTATAAACAAACTTGAGGCGTGACAGCCTTGAGCGCATAAACAACCCTGAGGTGACAGCCTTGAGCGCATAAAAAGGCGTGAGGCG
>ASZI01000194.1 GCA_000416315.1 Osedax symbiont Rs2
CGATTAAGCTTGCAAGCTAAAATCACAGCAGCTATCAATGCATTGGCAACTAACTAAGAGGGGCTTTGATTCATTAATCTTCCTATACCCTCCTCTTGCAGCTTAGGCTCATACACTGAGTACCTGTTTCTTCCCTGCTTTTTGGCTTTATACACTGCCTGATCTGCCTGTTGTACCAATACCGTTTCGTTTTTGGCACTGAAGCGGCTGGATGTTATTCCCATACTGGCAGTCAGATAGGGAGCAACCGGTGAAAACTGATGGGGGATTTTTGCGTTGGCTAAAGCATCAATAATCTTTAAACCGATCAATGCCGCGCCATCTAATGCCGTATTGGGAAGCAGAATCACAAACTCTTCTCCACCGTAACGGGCCAAGGTATCCAGAGGGCGTTTTAACTGGCTATTGATCACAGTGGAGAACTGTTTCAAGCACTCATCACCGCGCTGATGACCATAGTTATCGTTGAAGGCTTTGAAATTATCAATGTCTAAAAAAACGATTGAAATTTCCTTTTTCTCTCTGGTGTGATTTTTCCAATCTCTCTTTAGAGATTCATTAAAACCACGGCGATTCATAATGCCAGTTAGTGCATCAATGTTGCTTAATTGCAGCAAACTTCTGTTGGCTGCATCTAACTCTTTTTTCATGTTAACAATACGTGCCATCGCTTTAATTTTTGCATCAAGCACCACACTGTTAATCGGCTTCATAATGTAATCATCGCCGCCAGATTCTATCCCTCTGGTTAAGTGTGCATCTTCAGTACTCGCCGTTAAGAATATAATCGGAATCCAGGATTGCTTTTGTTTTCGTATCAAGCGGGTCAGCTCAAAACCATTCATTTTGGGCATTTCCACATCCATAAATATCAGATCAATTGCTGCTTTTTCGAGTATCTGTAGCCCTCTTTCAGCTCCTGAAGCTGTGAAGGGGGTGTGCCCACCATCGGCAATAATCGCGCTGACCATCTTTCGCATCAATTTTGAATCATCGATCACTAGAATATTCATAGTTGAGAAATATCCATCACTAGTAATAAAATAGGTTTGTTTTTTTAATAATTTTGTATTGCTCACATCTGTACATGCACCTTGGTACATTGCCACCGATGCAACTGTTGGCTCTTGTTAACTATCAAGTTTCATTATGCCAAGCAGCACTGGGGTATTTGTTTACAACCAACTAGCCACAGTAAAACCATTGTTTTAGTCGCATCAACACCACATAAACCTTAGTAGAGCACTGCCCATAACTCAAACTTAAACTTAAACTTAAACTTAAACTTAAACTAATATTTACTATAGATAACCAATGAATCATCTGTAGATGAATTCGAATCCCAGCGAATTTGTATTAATTATTCTCTAGCGAAAATAAAACCGCAACCCCTTATAATAAATACTGAGAATCTCAGTGGCAGCAAATTCTAATGCTAATACTCTGCAACATTTATAGACGCCACCAGGTGCCAATACGAATAAACCAGGCAAAAATTCCGTCCCGATTGCGGGATCCATTACCAATAGCTCTAAACCTTAAATATACGCCTATAGTGATGCACCAATTGCTATCTTCAACCCACAAATTGATCGCTCATCTGAGTTTTCAGAATAATATTGTCAGCACTTATTGAGAATTCTATACGACTTAAATTTGCCCGCGCAATTTGGACCAGGCTAAGCCTAAGTACTCATGGATCGCACTCTCACTTTTGGCCAAGTTGCGGGCACTAAATTGAAGACTAATACTCTGTCCGGGGCGTTGTTTGAACAGATAATTGGCAGGGGCAGGAAAAGGGCTCATACCCTGTTGTTTAAACAATGCCACTGCCCTTGGCATATGCGCAGCAGAAGTGACCAGCGCAAAATCAGCATCGCCTATCACAGGCTTAATCAGGCTCGCCTCATCGTGAGTATCTTTGGCTCTGGGCTCTTTCATTATATCTATTTCTGGGACGCCCAATGCTATAGCAACCTGGGCCACAACCACTGCATTGGGCACCGGATCTGCTCCCCCCCAGCCAGACACTATTAATTTGGAGCCTGGGTTGGCTTTATAGATGCGTATGCCTTCCAACAAACGCGCCATAGAGGCGGAGCCTATTTGGCTAGTGACCGGTAATTTGGGGTCAGAGACATGACCGCTACCTAAAACCATCACAAACTTTACCGCCCCCTGACTTAGATCATATGTTGGGTAGTGGTTTTCCAGTGGTGAAATCAGCAGGTTGGCAACTGGCGTAGCGCTGAATAAAGCCAACATCAAGGCTGCTGAGCTAATCATCCATTTACCAAGGCGCTGCCTGTTGCTGAACCAGAGTAAAAAAAACCCGATGGCAATAATGATCATCACCATAGGGATCGGCAATAACATAGCGGCAATTATTTTTTTAAACATGAACATATGCTAATACTCAAAGTAAAAAGGGACTATTTTTCAATTAGCTGGATTATACATTAAGCCCCCTGCCACAGGCACTTGTGAATATTGGACTATTGAAGAGCAGTGCCCGCTCCTATTATATAAGTTCTTTATTTTTTAAAGTCCAGGCCACTCAATAACTGCTTTAGTGTATGTTTGTGTGTCTTTAATTGCGCTACAGTTTCAGCCAATTACAATTAATTACTTGGGCCAGTTATGTTAGTGGAAAATATTAATTTAGACTTTATCAGGCAAGCTGCTAGCGCGATTGAAGAGATAGCCTGTCGCACCCCGCTGAAAAAATCTATCAATTTGTCTCAGCGATTGCAAAAAAATGTCTACCTGAAAATGGAGACAATGCAAGACACCGGCGCCTTCAAGTTGCGCGGCGCCGCCAATGTAATCATGCACTTATCAGAAAAAGAAAAAGCCAGCGGGGTAGTTACGGCATCCACCGGTAACCACGGCCGGGCGGTTGCCTATGTAGCCAATGCCCTGGGCATTAAGGCTATCGTCTGCATGAGCTCTCTGGTGCCCGTGAATAAAATTGCAGCCATTGAACAACTGGGGGCGCAAGTGGTTATCTATGGTGACAACCAGGATCTGGCCACCGAAAAAGCACTGCAGATTGCCCAACAGCAACAGATGCGTTTTATCTCTCCCTTTGATGACCCTTACGTGATCGCAGGCCAAGGCACTATCGCCTTGGAAATTTTGCAGCAGCGACCAGAAATCGACACTATAATTACTCAGTTAAGCGGTGGTGGGCTCGCCAGCGGGATTGCAATTGCAGCCAAAGCGCTACGACCCGATATTAAGATAATTGGTGTATCTGTGGATCACGGTGCGGCCATGTACGAAAGTATTAAAGCGGGGAAAATAGTCAATGTCTTAGAGCAAGCCAGTATCGCCGACGCTCTGCCAGGGCCAATCCCGGCTGACAATCGTTATACCTTTGATATTTGCCGCCGTTTAATAGATGACATTGTGCTGGTATCCGAACAGCAGATCAAAGACGCTATGTGTTATAGCCTAAAGCAAGAAAAGCTGGTTCTGGAAGGTGCAGGCGCCGCTACTATCGCAATGTTACTACAGCGTAGTCCGGTTAAAATTGGTGATAACATCGCTGTCATTTGCAGCGGCGATAATGTCGATATGAAGCAGCTGCTTAACATTTGCGACAGTCTCTAGGAACCAGCTGTTAACCTTCTATATGGTCTGTGATATGGAAGGTTAACTGTAAGTATTAGGCGGGTTCTAACCCCAGAGATTGGATGAATTTAACAGCGGGGATGGCCATCACCTGATCTGCCAGATCTCTCATCGCCAGATAGTGATCTTGCATCTGCACATCGGGATTCAGGTAATTGAAATTTTGATGCCGCCAGAAAGCCGTCGCCGCAGCGCCATAGGCACTAAATGCCTGAAGCGCTTTTACCTCAGTATCCTGCAACTGTATATGCTGTTGATAGCCCGCTAACAAACTGGCAGCTTTACTCAGCGACAACTGGCCCCCAGTACAGCAACAGCCCACTAGCATCATGCCTATATCAAAGACCCGATAATAGTAACTGGCCTCTTCAAAATCCATGATAGTGGCACGCAGTCCATCTTTACTGACAATGATATTGTTAGTAAAGATATCGCTGTGAATTAAAGATTTGGGCAAATCATCGACAATCTGTTTTTCGATATCCTGGCGCATTTTTTGTAGCCACAGATAAAAAACAGAGTCGGGAGCATAGACTTTTACTTCATCAAACCTGTGCATCCCGTAACTAACATCTTTGGGGAGATAGTCTGGGGCAGGCAGTGTGTGCAATGCTGCCAGTTCTGCCCCTAAATAGATCAATAGCGGGTCGGAGAATTCTTCCAGAATATCACCTTCTATAAACTCCTTGAGGATAACCGCTTTATTTTCCCATGCACTAATCAGTTGGCCATCGCTGGTTTTTATCGCCCTGGAGCTGGCAAAATTATTGGCCTGTAAATAATCTAATAAAGACACTAACTCCTGACTTTTGCGCTGTGACTTTTGCTCACAAACAGTCAGAACATATTCTCCTGACAAAGTTTTCACTTGGTAGTTACTATTTTCTGATCCGCCGCTGAGCAATTGGTAAGAATCAATATCTGCTATCCCATAGGGCACTAATACGGCAGCTATCTGGGCTGCATTTAATTTTGTATAAACAGTCATTGTCCTTTTGTTAACTCCCAGTTGCTTTGCATGGCGTGGATTAAAGCCGGCTCTAATACTTGGTAATCACACAAGTGTACCTTCTGGCTATAGCTTTTAGCACTCTCGATACTGTGGTGGCTGGCATCTTGCGGTAGTTCAGAGCTGTTCAGCGCCCTGCGAATGGTCTGTGGAAACTTTGCTGGGTGCGCCGTCGCCAGCACTACCAATTTTTCATCACCAAGCTGCCCGCTAAGATTATCACTAGCCCCTAGGCCAACCGCGCCATGGGGGTCCAGCAAATAGCCTTCTTGGCTATATATTTCATTAATCAGTGTCAAGGTCTGCTCATCACTGACACTACTGGCTAAAAAGCCCTGTGAATAGCTGGCAAATACTTGTGGATCGAACTGTAGCGCGCCACTGACCTTAAACTCATCCATCCAGGCTTTAATCCTCTGACTATCCCCATCGACTTTGAAGTATAAATAGCGCCAGAAATTAAACGGGATAAGAATATCTATCGCCGATGATTCAGTATTTATCAGTGCTTCTTTACTAAAGGTGCCAGTGGAAAAAATCCGCTCTAAACAGGAATTTTGATTATTAGCGGCCAGCAAGTTTTTAATCGGCAGGCCCATTTCACGCGCGAGTGCGCCAGCGCATAAATTGCCAAAACCACCCGAGGGCACTGAAAGATTAATCTGTTCGCCGACTTGATCAGTTACCTGAAGATAGGCATAAAAATAGTGCACTGTCTGCATCATCACCCGACCCCAGTTGATTGAATTGACACTGGAGAGCTGCAGCTTTTCTTTGAAAGCTTGGTTGGCATATAGTTTACTGATCACAGCGTCTAGATCATCACCACCCTCGGGACAATTGGAAACTGCAAAGGGGTGAATATTGGCGTGCTGTAAACTGGTCATTTGCCGCTCTTGCTCTGGGGTAATCATTTCCTTGGGGTAGAGCACCCATGCATCTATATTGGACTTGCCGGCGCTAAAGTAGGCGGTTGCAGGGCCTGTATCTCCGGTGGTGGCAACAATTAGAGATAAGTGCTGGTCTTTTCGCTGCAAAAAGAAATTTACCAAATTAACCAGAAAAGCTAAGCCTATATCTTTAAATGAGATGGTAGGGCCATGGAACAGCTCCATGATATAGGTATCTTTTCTGCTTTTTAACGGGTGCAGCGGAATAATCTCACGACGCTCAAAAGGTGCGTAGGCACTATCCAACAGCTGTTTTAATTCAACTTCTGAAACAATTGACCTGTCGATAAACAGTGAAAGCACTTCAAAAGCTAACTGCAAATAGCTTAAATCTTTCCATTTAATTAATTGCTCAGCGCTGACCTGTGGCAGTGTCTGTGGAACATAGAGACCACCATCTGCGGCGAATCCATCTAGAATTGCCTTTTCAAAATCGACTGGCTCAACGCCGCCTTTGTTACTGATATATTTAAGCATTAGTGACTGTCTCTGTCGCTGTAAACTCAGCGTTATTTTTTAAGTGCTGTTGGTAGATTGCACAGGCAACCATAATATCCTGCACCGCGACTCCGGTCAGATCCGCAACCGTAATTTGTCGATCGTCGCTGCGCTGTAAATCTACTGATTGAAGAGCCACTCCCAGCTCTACTACTTGGCGCTCAGAAATAGTCCCATCACAGATTGCCCGGTATACTTCTCCGCGGCTGCGGCTCTGTGGAATGCTATCCACAATCACTCTATCTGCCAGCTTCAGTATCTCACTAGACAATTCCTGTTTGTTAGCAGTGTCTGCACCCACCGCCGTAATATGTGTACCGGGGCGGACGTCCTCTGCGTTAAGCAGCGCACTTTCGCTCGGTGTAGTAGTCACAATCAGATTGGCGTTAGCGGCCACTTGCGCGGGGCTCTTAGCAATATGCACGCTAAAGTCAGCTCCCAGATCAAGGGCGAATTTTTCGCTATTCTGCCTGTTTCTGCCCCATACCCAGACTGTTTTGCAAGGGTTGTGCTGCTGTAGCGCTAACAATTGCAGCTTGGCCTGGATGCCTGTGCCAATAATCCCTATGGCCTCTATCTGCTGCGGTGCAAAGTATTTTGCCACCAGCGCACCTGCTGCTGCAGTACGTATATCGGTCAGATAGCCCCGATCCAGTAGCACCGCCTCTGGCACGCCGGTTTTTTGGGCGAACAACAGCATCATTCCCTGGCTTGACTGAATGCCGTACTGTGGATTGTCATAAAAACCTGAGGCTATTTTAATTACATAATAATCAGCGTTTTTTATGTAACCGTATTTAATATGCGCCTCGCCTCTGGGTTGATCAAACAGTAATTCAGCCACGGGAGGCACTACAGTATTGCCATTGCTGTACTGGATAAACCCCTCTTGCATCGCGCTGATGACATCGATTTTTCCAAGGCTGGATTGTATTTCTTCAAGCTCGATAATAGCGGCCAAAACTTTCCCCTCTAAACTATATGCCTAGCTGCGCACCAATATTGCATTAGTGAAGCGCAGCACTGCCTTACATTCAATTGAGTTTATTATAGTGGGATGCAGAGCAAAGACGCAGGGAGAAACCAAGGGAATAGCGGGCAAATAAATATAAACACAGGAAAACAGCCACCGATTGCTTAGAAAACCAAGTGGCATTGCAGATAGGCTATATAGCGATTAAATTAAGCTATTCAAAACTAATAGCAGCGTTTTCGCGATCGCTTGCTAGTTAAAACTCAAAGGTAGGCGCGCACTAATGGTTTCCGATAAAATCAGCGATGTCTCGGTTTTGCATATACTGGAAAGTGATTCCAACAGTTCATCCAGTTCAGACATGGTTCTGACACTGACCCGAAAGACGAAGGCTTTTTCACCCGTGACGTTATAACACTCTGTGATAGATAAACTAGTGGCAACAATTTGCTTGAATTGTGCTTCTTTGCCTGGAATGACACTGGCCTGAACAAAGCCAGAGATGGCATAACCCAGAGCCTCGGGATCAGTTTTAAGGCTGTAAGCTAAAATCGCCTGCTGCTGCTCCAATTTATCAATGCGCTCTTTTACTGCCGGGGCGGACAAGTGCACTAATTTTGATAGCTCGGAGACAGTGATGCGTGAATTCTCTGACAAAATACGCACAATTTTTTTGTTAATACTATCCAACTAACCCACCACCGTTATTAAAATATAATACCTGTAACTATTATATACACTCCTCTTCACTGTGTACCATCTAAGAAACTACCAAATTCAAGTGACTGCAGATCTAGCCTATTTTGCTGAGCGTTTGACGAGCTGTCAGTTGACTAACGCTAGTCACTCATCTGATAGATTGCATTGATACCAAAGCAAACATCAAGCTGCCTTATATCCTATAGGCTATATAGCAAAACCTCGGTTCCACCAACGATTGGGGTTATCCCTATCGGCACTGTAATCCGCACGAGAGGCCATGCCTTCGCTAATGTAGATCACTGGTTCCTCGTAGCTATGGGTTTCCCGAATGGCTTCAATGGCCACTGCCAGTTTATCAGTCTCTTTGACGATGGAAAACGTCAAAATGCGAGATGGCATTTCGATGGTTGTTTGAATATCACCGGATTTTGAATTTTGTTGAGGGCAAAAAAATTGTAGACCAGCCGAAGATTCAAAAGCGACTCTATTATAGGCTCCGTATTCCAAGGCCACTGCATTTGCGACACTCTCGCGAACTCGCTCATCATCTCGCTGAGCTAACTCTACCCGAACAAACCAAACAGGTATCAGTGAGCAACTATTGAGCTGCTGGTTGATTTCTACACAGGCATCCTGAATATTTTCGATTAAAGGGTTAGATTGCATGGAAAGTCTCCGTATTAATATTGTGTTTTGTCTTTATTCAAGAGCACTGTACACTTGAAAATTGACGAACAATTCGGACATCATCGAAGTATGACTGCAATACAGCATATGGCAAAAATGGCGGCTGCAATGGCTTCACCTGCCCGACTAAAGATGTTGGAATTTTTAGCCGATGGGGTCGCCCGATCAGCGACTGACCTGGCAATACTCGCCGATGTTCAGGCCAATACAGCGACGACACATTTACAAGTGTTGCTGAAAGTCGATTTAATCAGAGTAAAGAAGCAGGGACGCTATCGTTTCTTTCAAATAAGAGATGAAGTGGTCGGGGATATGCTTGAAGTACTCGGGGAGCAGGCCACTTATCTTACTCATCAGCAGCTACCTCCTCCACACACAGATATTGCTTTTGCCCGCTCATGTTACGATCATGTTGCCGGCTGGTTAGGGGTCAACATTACCCGCAGTCTGATTGAGAATCACTATCTGGAGGAACAGACTAAAGGTCATTATTGCCTGACAACCACAGGCGAAACTTTCTTTAATGATCTGGGCATTGATCTGAATAAAGTCAAAAACTCCAGACGACAATTCGCCCGTGCCTGCTGTGACTGGACAGAAAACAAAAATCATTTGGGAGGCGCTTTAGGCGCTGCACTTATGAGTCGCTTAAGCGATAAACAGTGGATCAGTAAGAATGCAGATTATCGGGAAATATTTATTACCGCAAAAGGAAAGCAGGGTCTGGCCGATTGCTTAGGCCTTAGTTTATAAAAATAGCTTAACAGATATGTTTGGCTGTGTGCCCTTAAGATTAGTACCAGCGTGTTACGACTTGCAGCGCTGTCGCACTCAATCTAAATCAATTTCATCAGCTTCAACAACTGGAAAAAGAGCACGGCGAATTTCTTCCAGGTTAAACCTACTTCGCGTCTTAAAGCGGTGTAAATGGAGCCCTGTCGCCACACAGGCTGCGTCCAGCAATTGATCCTGTTTAAGCCCACTGGCACTTTGTGGCGCTCCGTCCTCCAGTGCAACTACTGCTATCACTGAAAGATCATCGTGTTTACATAAAACATAGTCAAAATGCTGCTGTGCAACTCTTTTACAGGCTATCGCTGTCTTTATATTGAACTTTGCATTTTGTGCTTTTAACACATCCCTGGCACTGACCTTGCCAAAAACAATGGCACGCCCTTGCGCAGCCTGGCACAAGATACCGTAGAATGATCGCTCAACCGGAGTGAACAGTGCTCCACTTTGTCGCTCGGCTAGAGAAGAAACTGTTTTGACGCCAGTGCGGCTCCAAATAAGTGCTATCAGAGCAACAGCAAATATACAAAGTAACAGATAAAGATACAAACTTTCCATCAACAGACAACCTTAAGCGCTTTAATTTTCCAGCACATCATACATTAAAAACGCTGTTGATTATCGGCTATTACTGGCGGGGACCTTTTTACTAGCTGTGGGATTTATCCCGCGAGTCAAAAGCTTGTTGTATTACTGCTACTGACAAAGCCAACCCCGCCGAGGATGATAGTCTGAGTCGACACTTGATAGCTATTGATGTGGAGTAGGCTTAGAGTTTCCCGAGTAGTTTAGCTGCGAAATAGTTTACTGTTAAATTAGACCAGTGTAAAAGCCGCTAAGCGAGTCATGCCATATTTGTGCTGTTGAAGTAGTATCAGCATCGAAGGATTCACCATAATGTAGCAGTGGTGGTATTCTCTAACATAGATATTTTTTAAGCGACAAATTCGCATTGTTCGAGATCAAGCACTGACTGCTTATTCTGATTGCGGATTAAGTTTTCCAAACAACAATAAAAGTGGAGCGATGACAATGACTAAAGAGCAACAATTGCGGGTAGATATGGCTGCAGCTTTTCGCCTTATCTATCAAATGGACATGCACGAATCTGTGGCAAACCACCTGAGTGCGGCAGTCTCAGATGACGGAAAGAAATTCATTATGAACCGCCGCTGGATGCATTTTTCCAACATCACAGCCAGTAATCTTCAGCTACTGGACAGTGACGACGACAGTGTAATGTCTACTGATCAGGCACCGGACCCCTCTGCATGGTGTATTCACGGGAATGTACACCGGACATTTCCAAAGGCACGGGTGGTATTACATTTACATACAACCTACGCGACCACCTTGTCGACTCTGAAAGATCCACGCATCCTACCCCTAGATAACAATCCCTGCCGTTTTTACAATCGAATTGCCTATGATACCAATTATGGGGGACTCGCCACTTCAGATGCCGAGGGCCAACGCATTTCTGATACTTTCGCTGGTAAAAAAGCTTTGATGATGGGTAATCACGGTATCACCGTTGTAGGGGAAACAGTAGCCGAGGCATTTGAATCTTTGTATTACCTGGAAAAAGCCTGCAAAACCATGGTATTAGCATATTCAACCGGACAGCCACTGAATATATTACCAGAGCAGCTTGCCGAGAAAACGGCTGCCAGCTGGGATGAATTCAGCGGCGCAGCCGACGCTCATTTTCAACAGCTAAAAGTCAAGCTGGATAAAACCGATCCCTCGTATCGGGATTAATGACGTAATCTATTAATTTTCTTCAGTGTCAGCAGCGAGATTTCATCAAAGTGCTTTAAAAACCAGTCACCTCAACTGGATACCTATGCAACTTTGATTTACTTGGCTGCTGTTATTAAATATGCATATAAAGCTGAGGGTTACTGATATACAAACTGTATGAAAATAACTTCAAGTATAATCTTTGGTAACTTTAGTCTTTCATTATCTTAATTGTTGCTGTCCGCAACATATTCAATGATGTCCCCTGGCTGACACTCTAACGCTTCGCATATCTTTTCAAGAGTTGTAAAACGGAACCCTTTTACTTTTCCAGATCGCAACAGTGATAAATTTTGTTCAGTGATACCAATTTTTTTTGCCAGCGCTTTACCTTTCATTTTTCGCTTTGCCAGCAGCAGATCCAAATTAACAATTATTGACATAGATTAAACCTAAATGAATTGTCTATTTTCGGTTTGCAGTTTGGCTGCTTCAACCAGTAAAGTAGCCAATACCCATAGAATCATGGCAATAAAAATACTCTTGATCTCATTGCTGCCAAATGAAAGGGACAGGATACGCTGCCCTGCGAGGTGATTAAAAGACAGCAGCACAGAAACCAGAGCGAAGTGTAATGGAGTTGCCGCGGCTTGTATAAATAAAAACAGCGAGAAACGTTTAATATTTTGGCTATTCTTCAGGTTAAAATATTCACCCTGACTAAATTGATGAAAGGAAAAGCGTAGAAAATATACCCCCATCAAGCCAATAGAGCTATAAACGCTAGAAAGAAATAAAAGTAAATACCATTGCCAGATCTCAACACTTGACCAGTCAATAGGTAAATTAATACTCGCTATAACTAAGCTGGAAAACGACTCTATGGCAAAAAAGTAGTAGATGGCTAACACTGACATCAGCAATATAATGACACTGCAAAGAAGATAAATAAGATAGCAAAAACGTCTATTCATGGTAACAACTCTCGAATTAATTATTGTTTTACGATAATATATCAACACAAAACAATAATCAATCATAGGATCTAATATGAAAAACGCTTTTATCACAGCTATTTTAGCCATTGGGTTAGCATTTATACCCGTCAACGCTCAAGCACTTACCATGAAACAATTTATGCAAATTTGCCATTCAGCAAAAAGTAAATGCAGTCAACATCCAGTATTGAATGCCTATATCGGAGGATCATTAGATTTATTCGCAGCGCTACAAGAGCAAAATTTATTCAAAACAAAAGATTTTTGCGCTAACGCGAGGCCGCATTTTAATGTACCAGCAATTATTGATCACATGGAAAAGAATCAAGCAGCTTACGCCAATAAAAATGCGATGCTATCACTGGTGAGCTACTTTAAAAAGAAAGGCGGTTGCTAACACTTGTGCATGTACGTATGGGAGCTGTATGTAGTTAATGATAACTAGTTCAATACACTGTCTAGGCAGATTATTGGTTGATAAAACGTTCTACAATTTCTCTGATAGCTCCCTCTTTTTTCATCTGTCGCAATATCTGATCGACCTGCAAACGAAAATCGTCCCGGTATGCAAACCGCTTAACCTCGGCACTATAACCCAAATAGCCCCACTGCTCAGAGATCACAGCGCCAAATTTTAGAGATTGAGCAATAGGTTTCAACCCCTGATCAGCTTTCAACTGCTTTAGGGTCCATTGAATGGTCAACTTGGAGTTGACATAACAATCTATACGGTTGAGTAACAACATACGCAATCCATGTTCCGTGCTTTGGGTTTCTGTGAGTAATATTTTTCCCAGCTTTACAGCCTGAAAAAAATCAGGGCCTGGCGCCAAGAATCCTCGTTTGGTGGCTATTCAAAAGCCATAATAATCTGTGGGCCAATTGTTGCGCTGCTGGTTAAGCACAGCCTGGTTACAAGTAACTACTACTTGTTCCAACAGGATAGGCTCAGAGTAGGCTTTCATATAAGGACGGCTCTGCGGCCAGTAATAAGGGGGAAATATTGCCAGTCTCTTGGCTTGTTTAATATATGTCAGGCCACGCTTCCAGGGCATCATGCTAAAAGTGACCTGATACTTGGGAAGTCTAGCAAAAACGGCCTTGAGAATATCGACATAAACTCCCTTGGCAACCTCCTGCTCCAAATATGAGTAGGGGGGATAATTCTCATCGCCTATGATAACGACCTTCTGGGATGCATAAGACGGCCAACTGTACTGCAGAAAAAACGCTAACAAACATAATAGGATAACCTTACAGATGACTTGCATACCCACCTCCGGTTAAACATTATACAGCCTAGACACTGTAAACTTAGACTAAAAAAAGCATTACAGCTAATATTCGTCTACTCTGTGATTATATACCAGCTGGACTGTCAAACTTAGCAGATTTAATAGCAGCGCAGTCAAGTAGGTAGTCTGATCCACTTAGCATCACAATAGTGCAAGAAAAAGGACAACGGGAATGATAAACCACATAGTACTACTTAAATGCCGTGCCGATATTGCTGAGCAGCAATTGAGCAACTTGTTTTGCTCACTGCATGATCTAGTCGAGAAAATTCCCGGCCTGCAAAGCTGCACTAGTGGCAGTAACTGTAGCCCAGAGGGTATGAATCGAGGGTACAGCCACGCTTTTTACATGCATTTTTGTAGTGAACAATCCCGTGACGCCTATCTGACGCACCCGCAACATGAACAAGTAAAGCTGCTGATTGCCGACGCCCTGGAAAAAACCAAAGACAATCTGCTGGTAATGGATTTTTAACAACTTTTACAACTGTAACTATAACCGCCAATAAGGTTGCTGACCAAAATACTGTGCTAGGTAATCAACTAAGCTTCTGACCCGGTGTGATAAATGCCGGTTTTGCGGGTATATTGCATAAACAGGTACTTCAATATCTGTCAGGTACTCATTCAGTAAGGGCGTTAATTGGCCAAGCCGTATTGCTTTGTAACAAATAAAGTCAGGCGTGTAGATTAAGCCCAAACCGTCAATTGCGGATTGCAGCAAAAAATTACCGTTGTTGGCTGCAATAGCTGTCGGTAGTTTGATCGAAAATAGTTGCCCTTGTTTGTCTCTAAACTGCCAGTTCTCTGGAGCCCCGCGATAATATAATTTAACATGCCCGGTGCTTAACTCTCGTGGCTCTTTTGGAGTACCCCGAGCTTTGAGATAACCGGGGCTCGCTGCCAGTACAAAGCGGTTACTGGTCAACTTCCTGGCGATCAGACTCGAATCTTCAAGGTTAGAAATCCGAATAGCCAGATCAAAGCCATCTTCAATTAAATCTATTTTACGGTCATTAAAATCAACATCAAAATAAATACCTGGATGCAGTTCATTGAACTTGCGCAACGCTGCACCTAAGTGGTCTAAACCAAAAGAGAGAGGTGCGGCAATTTTTATCATCCCAGACAGCGCACAATTATCATGTCGTAAACCCGATTCAATCTCAGCAATGTCATCAATAATTCGCAGGCAGTGCTGGTAATAGCTTTTTCCATTATCAGTCAAAGTTTGCGTTCTGGTAGTGCGGGTTAACAAGGTCACAGCCAGGCGCCTTTCCAGATCAGATAAGCGGCGACTAATGGCCGATTTGACGGTGTTTAATTGATCAGCAGCCTTTGTAATACTCCCCGCTTCGACAATTCGCACGAAGGTTTGCATATCTTCTATTTGGTTCATCCGGCTCGCCTAGTCAATGACTCATTGTTCTTTAAATTAGAACTATAAGTTCGGATTCTAGGTGTTTATGATTTTTTCGTCAACGGTAAAATGGCGGCATATACCAACATGATGACTAACAGTTAATAGGAAATAATTATTATGAGCACAACTAACATACTAAAAATCAATTCCAGCGGCCGTATAGATGGATCTGTTACACGTCAATTGACTGGTCTGCTTACCCAGCACCTAGTTGCCTCTTCAACGGCCCCTAATGCCGAGAACAACATTATAGAGCGCGACCTGGCTACAGGTTTACCTTTCTATGACGAAACCTGGATAGGGGCTAATTTTACTGCTGCAGATGAGCGCAGCGAAGAACAGCGAACTGCATTAGAATTATCAGATCAGCTAATAGATGAAATACAACAATCTGAACATATTGTGATTGCCACACCTATCTACAATTTTAGCCTTCCTGCGGTACTAAAAGCCTGGGTCGATTTAATTGCCAGGGCCAAAGTCACATTTAAATACACTGAAAATGGACCTGTTGGTCTATTAAAAAATAAGAAAGCTTATTTGGTAATGGCCTCTGGCGGCGTTTCAATCGGCAGCGAAAATGATTTTGCTTCACATTTTTTAAAGTACTTCCTAGCTTTTGTCGGTATTACTGATGTCACTATTATCGATGCATCAAAAGTAAATCTGCAGGGGACTAATGAAGAAATAACTGCAGCGCTTGAACTGCAATTACAGCAGCTAGTCGCCGCGTAAAATCATTACCAGATAGCATCAAGAACCCTATGAAAACAACCAGAGAAGTTAAAACAATTGTATCGGGTATAGCCACGACAGACGGCGATGGAATGCCGTTAACCCGGATGATTGGCTCCGCTTATCTGGAAATACTTGATCCCTTTGTATTACTGGATGTATTTGACTGTGATAAAGCTGAGGAGTACATCGGTGGTTTTCCCGCCCATCCACACAAAGGCTTTGAATCTGTCACCTATATGCTCAATGGAAAAATGCGTCACTGTGACAGCAAAGGTTCCACTTCGCTAATAAATGCGGGCGGGGTACAGTGGATGTCCACCGGAAAAGGTGTAATCGATTCAAAAATGCCGATGCAGACCTCAGGTTTACTCAAAGGCTTGATGCTTTGGGTGAACTTGCCTGCCGATGAGAAAATGTCAGAACCTAACTATCAACTAGCGCAAGATGCAAACATCCCAGCAGAGCAAAGAGAAAATCAATGCCGGATAAAAGTAATCGCTGGCTGCACTTCTGCAGGAACTGCCGGCTTCATTACAAACAAACGCCTTAAGCCTATATATTGGGATATACAACTATCGGTTAATGGTGCTTTTACTGAGAATATCCCCTGTCAACATACAGCCTTTATCTATGTCATCAGTGGCCAGATAGAAGTAGGGGAAAAACACACCGAGCTCTGCGCTGGGCAATTAGCGGTGTTGAATACAGGGGAAATAATCAAGCTAAGCAGTAGCAATAATACGAGATTAGTCTTGATTGCCGCTCAGGCGTTGAACGAACCTGTAGTGCGTGCAGGCCCCTTCGTAATGAACAGCAGAAAACAAGTTGACCAGGCTATTGACGATTATCAAAAAGGAGTTTTCATTTAGCCTGGCTGCTCGCTGTCAGTGAAACACTGATCAGCGGGCAACTTGCCTCAGTACATCGCTATCAGGCAAGGATAATATTGCCAATAATTGACCTATTCTGAGCAAGCTACGGATTGACGTAAGCTTGTTTCCATTGATCATAATCAACTACAACCTGGCCGATAATCTCACTATCAAACGCTCTTAAACCACTGAGCAACATTATCTTTTCGCCCTTGCCTACGATTTCACCATCGACTTTAAAACAGAACTGTAAAATAGCGCGACCGCGTTTTCCTTCAACTTCCAGGCGGGGATCGGTAATTTCCAGGCTAGGGGTGGAAAAATCCAAACGATCTAATTCAATCGACATGCTCTGATAAATTACCAGTGGCCGTGCAGGATTGATCATCGCATTTTGCTGCTTCATCAATGGCACTAGTATATGTGGAAAAGTGTGCCCGGAAAATTCAACATAGCGCTGGGCCAAGTTATTGGCAAACTCACTATTTTGACAAATTTCACCACTGCGTTCGATGGACATATACTCTTTGTCGTTCACATCAGTAACCGAGATATTGTCGGCATTGGAATCAGCAAAATTAATTGCAACCCCCTCAGTAACCATACCGCTAAAAGTAAACTGCATCTTTTGGCTAACACCAAGCTTAGCCAATGATAAAGAAAAAAGCAGATCTCCCGGAATACAAAACTTCTTGGCATCAGCGTCGTGCAGCGGATTAAAATCGCCGGCAATATCTTTGGCAAAATGACTACCTTGTTCGCGGGTAAAAACAAAACCATCATCGGCACTAGCAGTGTAATATTTCGACAAATTCATATTAGCTTCAATCTTTTAAGTAAGTTATCAATACAGCCCATGCTGGCAATATCTGCAAAGTCCGCACTATGTTACGCGAATTCGCACATAGTTATCATCTAGTTGTAGGTTTATTTAATACTTTGGTAGTAGATAGGGGTTTAAAGCAGTTGGAAGTTTATGAGACTTAAGGCATTGGAGCTTTATAAGTGATTTCCGGTAGTGATGCGTACCCGCAAGCTTGGCGTGGTA
>ASZI01000195.1 GCA_000416315.1 Osedax symbiont Rs2
AACTTTTAACTTCCAACTTCCAACTTCCAACTATATAGTAGCGGTCATAATAGGGTCAGCCGACAGATCAAAACTCATTACATTCGCCTGCACTTCAAACCACTGCTCAAATAATGCAGCGGATAAAGGCGGCCAGTAGTCTTCAAACTCATCCCAGGCGGCTAGTTCATTCTTAAACATTTTCTCCCATCCCGCTTGCATTAAATCGTCAAAATCACTCTCCTGAGCGACTTCATCGATCAGATAGACACTGCCCGCTTCTCGTAATTGGGTTAGCGATAACAACTCATAACCATCGTCGGCGCTAATTTTTCCCTCTAAACTTGCAACCCATTGAGCAAAAGGTAATTTTGCTAATAAGCTAAAACTTGATCTGTTCAGTATTTTCATTGCAATCCACTGTTAACTGTATTCTCTGGCTGTATTATGCAGCTTTTATCAATATTTTAAATAGTTAATGAATTGTCCGGTTTGAAATGCTACTTTAGCTGCTCTATCTGCTGCCTGCGCAGTTCTCCCGTCATCTCTGTTGTTTGAATTCCACCGACGTTACCCTATGAAAATCCCGATTTTGCAGTCTCTTGAATCGCAACGCCAATGGCTGACTTTTAGTGCTCAGGAAATCCCTTACGCCTATATAAACTCGCCTCTGAGCTTAGTTGACTTTCAGAGTAGCTTTTTGCAAATCACTGCCATTGAAAAAAATCTGCGTGACGGCAGGCGGGCAACTAAATTTAGCATTGGTTCAAAAAAATCCAGTGAAGCGGCTTGGGCCCTGATTGAGAGCTGCCAGTGGAGTTTAAAAAAAGTACTGGCGGGCTTGAATAGTTTGGACTTTAGCAGCAACGTGCGCGACAATTCTGCCTTAAATGTACACAGCGATTTATCGGTCAGGCAGTTTTTTTCCAAAGATAAGTGTGTAATTTCACCTCTATTGTTACAACAATTATCACCGCTAACTGCCCAGCCACGCACATGGTACTTAAATGATGTTAAGAGACTCTTGAGTTGTGAGCAGTACAGCGACTTAAAATGGCTGAGCAAACACCCGCAATTCAATAGCGTACACTCAGTGCTTTTGCAGCTCATCAGCTACCCTGAGGGCTGGAGAATTGACCGGCAAAAAAACTATTTAGTGCTCAGCTTAAAAAATACATTTATCTTACGTTTTCGCCCCGATATAAACCTCAACGGTGACACAATAGGGCTACTGCAGCAAATTTAACCGCTGCTAGCCTTGCATAACTACTTTGCCAGGTATCTGATAGCACGTTTTGTGATTTTTTTTGATTTCAATCAACTTTTTTCCAGGCTTTAGCTTTATAATTGCACAAAGATTTTGCAGCGCGCAGATAAGTCTCGACAACTGTGCTTTATCGATCGAAGATTCAGCTGCTGTCTAACTATCAAAATCAATACTCTTTAATCACCATTAGCTTTGACTGATCAGCTCAGGATTTCCCTTGAAACAACTTGCAACTATCGACTCTCTAAGCTGGGATACCCAGTTAATTAAACGCCACGATCTCGCCGGTCCACGCTACACCTCATACCCAACTGCACTTCAATTCGACAGCAGCTTAACAGCGACTGACTTAATGCAACAGGCGAAGAGTTCGACGGACATTAAACAGCCGCTGTCTTTATATTTTCACGTGCCCTTCTGTGCCCATGTTTGCTATTACTGCGCCTGTAACAAAGTGATAACAGCGCAGCGCCAGAGATCACAGCCATACCTGGACACTTTGTATAAAGAAATGCAGTACATGTCTGAGCAATACAGTGGCAGTCGTAAGGTAGAACAACTGCACATTGGTGGAGGAACTCCAACATTCCTCAGCGATTCTCAGCTCGGCGAACTGATGGATAAAACCCGGCAACTGTTCAATTTGGTGGGTGATGATCAGGGAGACTTCTCTATAGAAATAGACCCCAGAGAATGTTCTCCTGAAACTTTGCACAATTTACGTCAGTTAGGTTTTAACCGAATCAGTATCGGCATCCAGGATTTGCAGCACAATGTACAAGAGGCCGTCAATCGAGTGCAGCCCACCGAACAAATTGTCGAGCTGATAAATCAAGCCAGAGCCGAAGGTTTCAAGTCAATCAACGTCGATTTAATTTATGGTCTGCCGCTGCAAAGCGTCGAATCCTTTAGCGACACTTTGACGCAAGTTATTGAGATGTCAGTCGACAGACTCAGTGTGTTTAATTATGCGCATATGCCGGACAGATTCAGACCCCAGCGTCACATTCGCGATCAAGATTTGCCCAGTGCTCAGCAAAAACTGGCCATTCAACGACAAACCATTAAACAGCTGACTGAGGCAGGTTATATCTATATCGGCATGGATCATTTTGCCAAACCTAGCGATGAATTGTCGCTGGCTCAAGCAAGTGGCCAATTGCAGCGAAACTTTCAGGGGTATACGACGCACGCCGACTGTGACTTAGTGGCAATGGGCGTTTCAGCCATCAGTAAAATTGGCGATCTCTACTACCAAAACTCCCATGATTTACCCGTTTACACACAGCTGGTTGAAAGCCAACAGCATGCTATATGTCGGGGAGTTGCCCTGAGCCACGACGATAAGATTCGTCGCGACTTGATAAAAGAGCTGATCTGCCACTGCTATCTTGATATCAATGAATTTGCAGCACAGCAACAGATAGATTTTGCACAGTATTTTGCCACTGAACTGGTTGAATTACAGCTACTCGCCGATGATAAATTGTTGGATTTAACCGAAAACAGCATCCAACTTAGCGCAACTGGAAGATTACTGGTCAGAAGGGTCTGCATGATTTTTGATCGCTATCTACCCAAGGCGCAACAGCAGAAATTTTCAAGAATAATCTAACCTTATGTTTGCGGTTGTCAGCCATTGCCTCGGTTGAGCGCCTCTGTCAAAAACAGACAAACAAGTCCGACCATAGATAATGCTACTGTGATCGGACTTTTTTACCTACTGTTCAACCCCCGCCCTTGAATTGATGATTAAACCCGGTACCCTAATGCCAACTTCCAGCAACTGACTTATACTCTGTCTAAGATCGTTTTATATTTCAGCTACAACTTGAGAATAATCTTTTGAAATTATCAGCTTTTGGTGAAAAATTTTCCGCCCGCTCCGGTGCCGTTGAACTGATGGACGACTTGGGCAATGCATTGCTAGAAAATCCCAATGCAATTTTAATGGGCGGTGGTAACCCCGGACAAATTCCCGCGATGGAGCAAGTATTTCAGCAGCGCTTGCAAGAGCTGTTAGATGACCCTGTACAGCGCCATAATTTACTGGGACGCTACCAATCGCCTCAGGGCGAGAAAAACTTTCGTGTGCAAATGGCCAGCTTTTTGAAACGTAAGTTTAACTGGCAGCTGAGCGAAAAAAACATTGGAATTTCCAATGGCAGTCAAAGCGCTTTTTTTGTCCTCTACAATATGTTTGCCGGGAAAATGTCCGATGGCAGCCAGCGCTCTATCCACCTGCCGCTGTCACCTGAGTACTTAGGTTATGCCGACATAGGATTAGCCGATAACTTTTTCACTGCAACAAAACCTAACATTGAACTCTTGGATGAACAGCAATTTAAATATCGGGTCAATTTTTCTCAGCTGCAGTTAGATAGCAGCGCAGCGGCGCTGTGTGTCTCCAGGCCGACAAACCCGACCGGTAACGTGCTCACTGACAATGAGATCGCACATTTGGATGAGATTGCCCACCAGCATAATATTCCGCTAATTATCGACGGGGCTTACGGCCTGCCTTTTCCCAACATAATTTTCAACGATGCCCAACCGCACTGGAATGAAAATACCATTTTAGTACTGAGCCTTTCAAAACTGGGGCTCCCAGGTGCGCGTACCGGCATCATCGTCGCCAGTGAAGAGTTGATCCAAGCGTACAGCAACTCCAATACGGTGATCAGTTTAGCTTGCGGTACATTGGGTCCGGCAATCTGCCAACCGATGTTTGCCGATAACTCCATCAGCGAGCTCAGTGATAAACACATTACCCCCTTTTACCGCCAGCGTTCACAACAGACATTGAAGTGGTTGCAACAAGACCTTGCCGGGCTGCCCTTTAGAGTGCACAAACCTGAGGGGGCGATATTCCTTTGGCTATGGTTTAAGGATATGCCGATCGACAGCAATACTTTGTACCAGCGACTAAAGCAGCGCGGTGTGATTATTGTTCCCGGGCATAACTTTTTTGTTGGCATTGAAGAGCAGTGGCAACATCAGCATGAGTGCATCCGTGTCTCTTACGCCGCCGACGAAAAAGAGGTGCGCCGCGGTGTACAAATTATTGCCGAAGAAGTACGCAAAGCCTACAGCGCTTAACGTATTTATAAGCTGCTCTGGGAAAAATTAACCTGCATGCCAGTTTTCTTTTCTTCAACTTTTAGAGAGATCGAATGTGTCAATAGAAGTCGCAACCGTCAATGCTTTCACCTATAACAACACGGGTGGCACCCCCGCCGGGGTTGTCTTAGCAGCGGATGCTCTGAATACTGAGCAAATGCAGCATATTGCCACCCAGATGGGGCTGTCTGAGACGGCTTTTGTCTTAACATCAGCGCAGGCAGACTTCGAAGTCCGGTTTTTCACTCCCAACGCTGAAGTGGATTTTTGCGGTCATGCCACTGTTGCTGTGTTCCACCTGCTTTATTTACAAAAAGTACTAACCCCTGGCAGCTACAGCCAACTCACTAAAGCCGGACAGCTTGAGGTAACTATCGCAGCAGATGGCTCGGTGGTGATGCAGCAGCAGTTACCGACCTTTTTACAGCGTTTTACGGCATTGGAGATTGCGCCTATGCTGGGCATCAGCCCGAGTGTTATCACTGATACTGGGCTGCCAATTACTGCTATCTCCACGGGCCTGGTCGATTTAATGGTACCTGTCAGCAGTGGCTCGCTCGATTCAGTGATCGCCAACCAGCCATTGATTGCCGAATTTTCTCGCCAGCAGCAGCTAGTCGGTTTGCATTTGTTTGAGTTATCAGCGGTTAATTCAGGCTTTAGCGCCAGTTGCAGGAACTTTGCTCCGGCCTTTGCCATCGACGAAGAGTCGGCGACCGGCAGCGCCAGCGGTGCACTGGCATGTTATCTGGCGACCTACCACGATCAGAGGGCAACCGATTTTGTGTTTGAGCAAGGTAAAAAGATGGGTGCTTGTTCCCGCCTTAGCGCCAGTGTCGAGAAACAAGCGAATGCGATTAGCAGTGTCAGGGTCGGTGGCCAGGGTCAGTTTATTGATTCTTTTAGTATAAAATTTTAAGCATTAAGCTGTAGCGGTGCCAGGTAGCGACGCTTGTAATTCGCTGCTTTGTCGCTAAGCTTTTAATATTAAATTTGAAAGTCAGTTAATCCGTTTTTCTAGCGGGCATGCTAAAATAGCCATTTATGGTATCGCAGCCAACTCATTTTTAATTTCCAGGATCTTTTCTATTATGGCTTCGCCAAAACAACAGAAAACTAACAAGGCAATAATTTTACTCTGTGTGATTTTATCGGTGGCCGCCATCGCGATTATCAGCACCCGTGGGCAAAGTTTCAAAGATGCGACGACCTCCACAAACTTGTTAGAGCAAAGTCAAATCCAACAACCTTTCCAGGTAATGCTCTATTATTTTCCCGCCCGCAAAGAAACTGCCAGCGCCTTAACTAGCTACTTATCAGCGCAAGGGTATCAAGTAACTATGCTCCCCGCCGCCACAGAAACTTCACTGCAAAGCTCCAAGTCCCTCCCTAGCCATATTTTTTATGATCACTATGAGTTTGGCAAGGCGATGGCCATCAAGCAGTCGATTGAAAAAGAGATTGGCTTGCCAATGAATGCCTATAAATTTAAAGACTCTATCCACAGCGGTACTATGACCATAGTCCTGAGCGCCGCTGAAAAAGATCGGACATCAACAACACCCAAACCACCGGTCTCTGATCCTCAATAGCACAGAGTTCTATATTGAGCGCTCAAAATCAGGTAACCCCTCATTGAGCGTGTTTTTACAACACTGTGTCATTGCTAGGACCCACATCTAGCATCCCGGTATCTGCCACGGGAACTACATACTCACCAGAAACTGAATCGCTGTTTGTATTGTCACTGGCTGCATTGTTTGTTACTGCAGAACCATCTTCTGATGCCACTAAATCAGCGGCGAACGCTATCTGTTCTTCACTTTGTGGCATAGTAAAGTCTGCGGAAAACTCGACAAAACTACCGTCTTCGCCGCTAGCATAATGCAGCCACACATCCGCTAACTCATGTTGCTGATCACTGCTGTCACTCCAGCTTGAGTTTAACCCGATCAGATTGCCGTTATCCCAGTCATTGCCCTCTGTTGCCACTAAATTCAACTCGGCGACATCGACCTCTTTAAGAAACTTAAGCTCGCCGTCTTGTACCATGCCGTCCTGGTTTTGGTCTTGCCAAGTTTGCAACTGATCATACATAGTATCCAGAGCATTGATCACACCGTCGCTGTTGCTATCCAAATCTGCCAGTGCGGCAAAACCGTCCTCTGCTCTCTCACCATTACTCAGCACTGTGGCGCTACCAAATAACTCTGCGGCGCCATTGATCTGACCATCACCATTGATATCTCTGACCAAAAAAGCATCATCGCTGCCAACCCAGGCACTCTGGTCAATATGGCCGTCACCATCGATATCAAACTGTACTCCATCTGCCAGGGTCGTGGGTTCTATGCCATCGCCGTCTAAGTCTAAAATCAACGGCGTTGTTAAGGTGGGCGTAGTAACACCGTTGACAATAAAAGTCACAGTGGCGCTGTCAGTCCCGCCATCGGCATCACTGAGTACATAATTAAAAGACAAAGTTTCAGTAGTGCCATCGAGTACTTGCGCATCCATATTGGCATTGGGGGTAAACTTCAGCTGTTGCTTACCATCTAAGGTTACTTCGGTGACGGTACCTACCACCACTGCATTAAGTGTCACTTGTGTATCAAAGCTGTCGATACTTAAGGCGGTGGCCTCAGGATCGCTATCGTTGTCTAGTACATCGATAGTCAGACAAGTATCCTCATCGACAAAGTTGTACAGCGAGGCCGTCACTTGCAGATCATAATCAGCACCCGTTGCCCCGATTAACTTAACGTTATTCCACTGTGCGGCCGGAACCTGACTGCCGCTGGCATAAGTTGTAGTGACCGCCCCGTTAGTGACTTCTAAGCTACCGGTTGTGTAAGTGACCTCGTAGTACTCAACCGCATCCGGATCCGCGCTGGAAGCTATGTCAAAATCACCAGTTCCGCCCACTGTATATACTTCAGCCTTAGTGCCATCGGCGCTAAATTTTTGGGTGAAGATACTTTGATCACCGTCGGCATCTTTACCTTGCCAGGTAACTACATAAGCGCCATCGGAGCCTAAAGCTGTTACTTGAGGTTTTTGATCGTTGTCATTAGTATTATCTAATGCCTCTATTTTTTGCACACCATTAACACCAACACTGGTATCTTTAGTTCCATCGGCATTAAATTTCTGGGTGTAGATACTTTCATCGCCACCACTATCTTCTTTACCGTTCCAAACGACTACATAGGCCCCACTAGTACCCAAGGCTGTTATCTGCGGATCTTTATCAGTCTTAGTCGCACCATCTGAGGCCTCCATCTTCTGCACACCATTGGTACCTACACTGGTATCTTTAGTACCATCGGCATTAAATTTTTGCGTGTAAATACTCTCATCGCCCGCTTTACCATTCCAGACCACGACATAAGCACCACTTGCCCCTAAGGATACGACTTGCGGGGTTTTATCATTATCCCCAGTGCTATCTGAGGCCTCTATTTTCTGTACTCCATTGGTACCTACGCTAGTATCTTTAGTGCCATCGGCATTAAATTTTTGCGTATAGATACTTTCATCCCCACCGTCTTCTTTACCGTTCCAAACGACTACGTATGCTCCATCGGTACCTAAAGCTGTTATCTGTGGATCTTTATCAGTCTTAGTCGCACCATCTGAGGCCTCCATCTTCTGCACACCATTAGTGCCTACGCTGGTATCTTTAGTCCCATCGGCATTAAATTTTTGGGTGTAAATACTCTCGTCACCCGCTTTTCCTTGCCAGACCACGACATAAGCACCACTTGCCCCTAAGGATACGACTTGCGGAGCTTTATCATTATCCCCAGTGCTATCCGAGGCCTCTATTTTCTGTACTCCATTGGTACCCACACTGGTATCTTTAGTCCCATCGGCATTAAATTTTTGCGTATAGATACTTTCATCACCGCCGTCTTCTTTGCCGTTCCAAACGACAACATAAGCCCCATCTGTACCTAACGCTGTTATCTGTGGATCTTTATCAGTATTAGTCGCACCATCTGAGGCCTCCATCTTCTGTACACCATTAGTCCCTACACTGGTATCTTTAGTCCCATCGGCATTAAATTTTTGTGTGTAAATACTCTCATCACCCGCTTTACCGTTCCAAACCACTACATAAGCACCACTTGTCCCTAAAGAAACGACTTGTGGAGTTTTATCATTATCCCCAGTGCTATCAGAGGCTTCTATTTTCTGAACTCCGTTAATACCTACACTGGTGTCGATTGTGCCATTGGCATTAAATTTTTGCGTATAGATACTCTCGTCACCGCTTGCCTCTTTACCGTTCCAAACCACAACATAAGCGCCCGAGTTCCCTAATGCAGTTATCTGCGGGTCTTTATCAGCATCTGAGGTACTATCAGAGGCTTCTATTTTTTGCACAAACGAACTGGATCCGGTGTAGTTAGCATTACTGATAGTACTGGTGATATCTGAAATGTATTTTTCGTCATCTGTGGCAACCGGCGCCGTGTTCACTTTATAGTTGGTATTACTGCTTGTGGAACTGTGAGTGATGGTAGCCGGGTTGCCCAGTGTGTCTGCTAAAATAGCGCCATTTAAATCAAGGCTATTAGCATCAATGCTGATACCGTCTAAATCCCCCATTCCGACAGGTATTGTGTAGCTGAAATCTATACTATTGGCAGTGCTACTGGTGTAGGTCGCCGTGACTGTAGTTCCGCCGATATTAATATCTAAGGTGGGACTACCACCGCCGGTGTTGAGACTAATATTCTCACTCATACTTACTGTCATAGTCACAGTGTCACTTGGATTGAGTGCATTACCTGCGCCCACACTAGAGCTAGTGACCAGTACGGAAGTGACCGTTGGCGCAGTAGTATCGATGCTGTAATTGGCTGATGTATTAGCTGTACCAGTATTTCCAGCGGCATCGGTATAGCCAGTTCCGACACTGACAATGTTACTGCTGTCTTCAATGTTGGCAGTTGGAGTAAAAGTCGCGGTATAAAC
>ASZI01000196.1 GCA_000416315.1 Osedax symbiont Rs2
CACTCCTGACGGCTTTAAATTCCAGCATTAGTAGCTTTGTTCCCGAACATAAAAACTTCACTCCTGACGGCTTTAAATTCCAGCATTAGTAGCTTTGTTCCTGAACATAAAAACTTCACTCCTGACGGCTTTTAATTCCAGCCTCAGTAGTTTTTTCTTAAACATAAAAAAAGCCGCTCTAGGCGGCTTTTAATACGAGAGAGTATAGTGTTTATTTGTCAGCTAGGCCAACAAATACTTTAGCCTTGATATCTTCAACTGTACCAACCCCAGCTACATAAACATAACTTGGAGCACTCTGAGCATCCGCAGCTAACCAGCCCTTGTAGTAATCGACTAATGGGGCAGTCTGGTCATGGTATACACTTAAACGCTTTGCTACCGTTTCTGGCAAGTCATCAGGACGTTGTATTAACTCTTCACCCGTCTCGTCATCAATACCTTCTACTTTGGGCGGATTGAAAATAACATGATAAGTACGTCCGGTGCCTGGGTGCATTCTGCGACCGCTCATGCGTTTGATGATTTCATCATCTGCCACATCGATCTCAACCACTGCATCTATTTTCACACCGGCTTCTTTTAATGCATCAGCCTGAGGAATAGTGCGGGGGAACCCGTCTAACAAAAAGCCTTTTGCACAATCGGCCTGTTCGATACGCTCTTGTACTAGCCCTATGATAATTTTATCTGATACCAGCTGACCCGCATCCATTACCGCTTTAGCTTTTAAGCCTAAAGGAGTACCGGCTTTAACGGCAGCACGTAACATATCGCCGGTGGAAATCTGCGGGATATCATATTTTTCAGTGATGAACTGAGCTTGTGTTCCTTTACCTGCACCAGGGGCGCCTAGAAGGATGATTCGCATTGAGGATTAACTCCTATTATTATCTTAAAAAAAATCTATTACCTAGCTACATGCCTTGAGCAAACGTATTACTGGTATCTATAATGGCTTAAGAGAATACCTTATTGATTTTTACACGCCATAGGACATAAGTAGCAACGATCAATTCCAGTACCAATATCCTGTTCTACAGCGATATCAATACTATTAAATTCTATATGACTGGCCTTTCTTCTCCAGTTCAAAGCAGCCGAGAGTAATATAAAGCGCAATTGGACTCAACCTTTATTCACCATTAATAGAGATTATTCGCCGCTGCAAATAGAGATAATAAAGCAAAATACGGCCCACTGACTTGCTTAAACACCCCCTCTACAAGCCTTTTAGCTTCGCTTCATTCCAAAAGTGATCTAATTCGGCTAAAGGATACTGCTGCCAATCTTTACTACTGTCTGTGACACACTGCTCGACGTAGCCAAAGCGACGACTAAATTTATCATTAGTGCCTCGCAGTGCCTCCTCTGCATTTACCCCAAGATGTCTGGCTAAATTAACTTGAGAAAACAACAAATCCCCCATCTCATCTTTAATAGCCGGCATTTCACCACTGGCGATGGCCTCTTTAAGTTCAGCCAACTCCTCTTCAATTTTTTCAATAACAGGCGTTATCTCAGTCCAGTCAAAACCCACTTTTGCAGCCCTTCGCTGTAGTTTATCGGCTCTTTGCAATGCAGGTAGGGCGTTGGGGATATCATCTAACAATGAGTTGGAGGAAGGCTTTTTACTTTCAGCTTTTTGCAGTCGCTCTTGTGCTTTGATGATTTCCCAACTATCTGCTATTTGTTTCTCGCTAGGTTTATCTGAAACTTTAGCGTGAAGGTCACAATCTGGGAAGACATGCGGGTGGCGGCGAACAAGTTTACTGACTAACTTATCTATCACATCTGACAAATCAAACAACTGCTGCTCGCGGGCCAATTGCGAATAAAATAAAATCTGAAACAGCAGATCTCCCAGCTCTTCACACAAGTGTGGCCAGTCACACCGCTCAATGGCATCGACTACTTCATAACACTCTTCCAATGTGTAGGGAATAATACTGGAAAAATCTTGTTTAATATCCCAGGGGCAGCCAAACTCGGGTTCTCTCAAACGCCCCATCAAATACACTAAATCTTCTAAGTTATACTTTTTCATTACACTTAATAACTCTATGCTCAAGCTCGGATAACCGCTAATTAAGCCCGCTGCATAGATGCAAAAACGCAGCCGGCTTTTGTTTAATACAGCTTAACTTTGATTAGTTCGGTTGCGCCGCACATCTATTACATTGGAGACCTGATTGACTTTATCCATAAGCCGCCCGAGACTTTCCAACCTTGATACTTCTATTGTAAACATAAAGTTAGCGGTACTATTCTGTCTGTCTGTCTGAGTGTTTGCCGCAAGCACATTACAGTGCTCATTGGCAAATACCGTCATCATATCCCGCAGCAGTCCAGAGCGATCATAGGCGGTAATGGCAATTTCAACCGGATAAGTGCGCTCACCTTTTTCTCCCCACTCCACCGGCACAATACGTACCGAGTCATTTTCGCGCAAGGTCATTAGATTTGAACAATCATCACGATAAATAGACACGCCCCTGCCCTGAGTGATATAGCCACTAATCAGGTCTCCAGGGACAGGCTGGCAGCAGGAGGCTATGTTGGTCAGCAGATTTGCCACACCGAGAATACTGATACCTGAGCTATCAGAGGGCTTATCTTGTGCTTTTCTGCTGGCAGATAACGCCAGCGGTAATTGCTCATCCGCTGCTCTATCGCCCAATTGTGACTGAGCCGCATTCAGGATTTGCGATAACCTGATATCCCCAGCGCCCAGCGCTGCATACATGTCATTCACTTGTTGAAAGTTAATCTGCCTGGCTGTCAACTTCAGATCAATATCAACGCCATTAATGGCAAGGCGGCTAAATTCACGTTCGATAATTTGTCGACCGGCAACAGTGTTTTTGTCTTTATCTTGCAACTTAAACCAGTGTGCTACTTTGGCCCTGGCCTTAGAAGTCGTGACGTAACCAAGGTTTAAGTTTAACCAATCACGTCTGGGCTTTTCGTCTGAACCGGTTAAGATTTCAATTTGATCTCCGGTGCTCAAAGGTCTGTTTAAAGGGACTATGCGGCCATTAACTTTAGCACCGCAGCAGCGGTGGCCAATCTCGGTGTGTACCCGATAGGCGAAATCTATGGCGGTTGAGCCATTTTGCATGTCGATCACATGACCATCGGGTGTAAATAAATAAAGCCTATCCTGGACTACATCTGAGCGTAGAATATCCCCTAGCCCCTCAGCCTCACCTAAGTCTTCATGCCACTCTAATACCTGCCTGAGCCAGGTAATTTTATCTTCGTATGAATCACTACTGGCATCGGTATCAGTGCCTTTGTAAACGTGATGAGCACAAACTCCCAACTCCGCCTCTTCGTGCATCTCTGCGGTGCGTATCTGAATTTCTAATACTTTACCTTCGGGACCAAATACAGCGGTATGTAACGAGCGATAACCGTTGGGCTTGGGAGAGGCGATGTAATCATCAAACTCATGCGGGATATTGCGCCAAATTCCATGCACGATGCCTAGTGCCGCATAACAGTCGCGCACATCCGGAACCAATACTCGCACAGCACGCATATCATATACTTGTGAGAATTCTATGTTTTTGCGCTGCATTTTGCGCCAGATACTATAGATGTGCTTGGCCCGCCCCTGCACATCAGACTCAATATTTTGCGCCAGCAGTTTCTGGTATACAGTGTCTACCGCTGTATCGATAAACTCTTGCCTTTCAATGCGTTTACCGTCAAGCATCTTTGCAATGGTTTTATAATCGTTAGGTTTCAAGTAGCGAAAAGAGAGATCTTCGAGCTCCCACTTGATATGACCTATGCCCAATCGATGAGCCAAGGGTGCATAGATATCGAATACTTCACGGGCTACCAGATAGCGCTTCATCCTGTCGGCATTTTTGACACTGCGAATTGCACAGGTCCGCTCGGCTATCTTGATCAGTGCCACGCGCACATCATCGATCATCGCCACTAACATTTTACGCACTGTATCTACTTGCGGCGCATCTGACCCCAGCACTGAATCGCTGGTACGAGGATTGATGCGACTGCCAATAGCGGCCATCTGTAGCACGCCTTCAATACGGGTACTAATTTTCTCACCGAACTGCTTTTTTACCTGGGCGACAGAAAGTTTTTTCTCTCTGACACTGCGATACAAGACCGCTGCGATTAAAGAGTCTTCATCCTGTTGTAGTTCAGATAGAATTTGTGCCATTTCCAGACCAATTAAGAAGCAGCCGTTACCGTAGGCACTCCAGTCATCATCAGCATCTTTATGGGTTATATACACTTCTCGCGCCAACTCGCATGCACGCTCGAGTTTTTGCGGATTTTCAACATTTACCTGGCTCTCAATCATTGAGATCCAAAGTGGAATATCTACTGTGCCATCCTCTTTCACCGGATGATCATCTCTTACCTTAACCATGGCTAATCGCCACTCCTTGTGCGTATCGTCTAAATGATTTTACTGTCAGCCTCTGAGATTAAGACAAAAGCTCTGTATTGTTATTATATGGTGTTATATCAACTGTTCTGCATTGAATACACCGGTGGATAAGTACCTGTCACCGCGATCACAGATAATGCAAACAATCAGACTATTCTCTACAGTCTCTGCGACTTTTAGGGCACCGGCGACAGCACCGCCAGAAGAGACACCACAGAAAATCCCCTCTTGCGTGGCAAGCTCGCGCATGGTCACTTCCGCCTCTTGCTGGGTAATATCTAGGGTGATATCTATTTGAGTCTCATCAAAGATAGAGGGCAGATAGGCTTTTGGCCAGCGGCGGATCCCCGGAATTGATGCCCCGTCAGCGGGCTGCAAGCCGACAATTTGAATAGCCGGGTTCTGTTCTTTCAAATATTGAGAGGTGCCCATAATAGTTCCGGTAGTTCCCATGGAACTCACGAAGTGGCTTATTTTACCCGCTGTTTGCCGCCAAATTTCCGGTCCTGTTCCCTGATAGTGAGACATAGGATTATCCGCGTTGGCGAATTGGTCCAATACAATACCTTTGCCCTGCGCTTGCATTTGCAAGGCTAAATCTCGGGCGTATTCCATGCCCTGCTCTGAGCTAACTTCTAATAACTGCGCTCCGTAGGCGGTCATTGAAGCCTTGCGCTCTACACTCATATTATCCGGCATAATCAGCAGCATTTTATAACCTTTTATCGCAGCGGCCATGGCCAATGCAATGCCGGTATTACCAGAAGTCGCTTCTATCAGCGTATCACCGGGCTTTATCTCACCACGGCTTTCTGCCCTATTTATCATCGAAATGGCCGGTCGGTCTTTGACTGACCCCGCAGGGTTATTGCCTTCCAATTTACACAAAATCACATTGCCATTGGCCACTCTCAGCCGCTGCAACCGTACCAGAGGAGTATTGCCTATATAGTCTTCAATAGTGGGAAACTGCTCACTCATAACTGTACCTTTCTCTAATGTCTCAACTTAGTCAGCTGTTTGCGACTAGGTTAAAAATTTCACTATCTAGCGTAACACATCTTAAAAAATCAACGTTCTAACACTACCATAGCCACAATATAATCCCGTTCATCACTGTAAGATAAAAAACTATTTTTTACCCCCAGTGAGTCTGCTCTAAGCAGAGCTCCACCACTGAGTGTGATTAACGGCTTACCTAATTGATCCTTACTAATTTCAATGTGTTGCCAGCCAACACCATTACCAATACCCGTGCCTAAAGCTTTTACTACAGCTTCCTTGGCAGCGAAACGTTTTGCCAAGAACCTGCCGCCTTGCGACGAGTCTTTAAATTGCTGCAGTTCCGCTGGGGTCAATATTCTATCAGCCAGTTTCGGTGTGCGCTTGAGCGCCTTGTCGATGCGCTCAAGTTGCAACAGATCGGTACCTATTCCTACAATCATAATCTATTCCAAAACCTGCATGATTTTATGGGAAACGCCTTTTCGTTTGCAATAAATTTCGGCTATTTAACACTCTACCTTCAAGTAAATTATCGATTTGCAAGCGCATAAAACGCTTGGCTGAGCGCCGGATTGCCGCATCAGAATAATCATCACTGGCTATCGCCAGTAGATGATGACCATGAAAGTATCTGGACTTGTGTTGCTCTTGTATCAGCGTAACAGAGGTTAACAGTTTCTGTTCGCCCTCAAAATAATAGACAGCCGATGCATCGATCTGAGTCAGGTCGATAGAGTAACCCAACTCAGCAATTAACTGGCGCTCAAAGATACGCAGTGGTATTTCAATGTCTGCATCGATGAGGGCAGTAATAAGAAATTGATAATAGACAAAGAGCTTAGGGTGAGGGTCAAAAACTGTCAGTAATCTATGCAGTAACTCATTGGCATACAGAGCACAAATTAACGCCTTGCCCTTTAACAGGCCGTTGTAACTGGTGCTTTCAGCTAAAGTGAGTGTTTTTAAATCGTTGCGCCCCTGCCATCCCACTTGCAGAGGCACAAAAGGTTGTAATACCCCTCTGGCTTTTGACCCGGGTCTGCGCAAACCACGGCAAACCACACTGACTCTGCCATACTCCAAAGTAAGCAGGTCTACCAGGGCACTAGTATCTCTGTAGGGCCTGGTATGCAGTACGTAGGCCGCCTGTCTTTCAACACGATAGTTCAATAAAGCACCTGAGAGAATGTCATCTGCTACTGATTCAAATCATAGCCTAAGCTGCGCAGAGCTCTTTCATCATCTGCCCAGCCGCGACGGACTTTAACCCAGAGCTTGAGCATTACTTTGGTATCGTATAAGTGCTCTATATCCAGGCGCGCATCTCTGCCAATGGTTTTCATGCGCTCTCCTTTATCGCCGATCAAGATGCGCTTTTGCCCTTCGCGTTCAACCAGAATTAAAGCACTGATAGTTAATAGTTGATCGTCACGGTAAAACTCTTCTATTTCTACGGTAGCGCCATAGGGAACTTCATCCCCGACATTGCGCATCACTTTTTCGCGGACAATTTCTGCGACCATGAATCGACCGCTCTTATCAGTAATTTGGTCCTCGGGAAAATGATGATCGCCCTCGGGCATATAACTATTGATCAAGGTTTCTAACTTCTCAACATTTGTCCCGGTTTTTGCTGATATAGGCACGATATCGGCGAATTTCATCATTGCAGAGACTTTTTCAATCTGTGGTAA
>ASZI01000197.1 GCA_000416315.1 Osedax symbiont Rs2
GCCATCAAAAATCTAGAGGTATTGCGGATACGACGGTAAGTATCTGCAGTACGCTGTAGTATCTGCTTAGACACTGACATTTCGTTTGCGTAGTCAGTGGAAGCCACCCACAAACGTAAAATATCGGCACCTAATGTATCAGTCACTTCTTTGGGGACAATGGTGTTGCCCAGTGACTTAGACATTTTGTAGCCTTTTTCATCTACTGCGAAGCCGTGAGTCAAAACTTGTTTATAAGGCGCTACGCCGTTGATAGCGATAGATGTCTTAAGTGATGACTGGAACCAACCGCGGTGCTGATCTGACCCTTCCAGGTAGATGTCCGCAGGGAATGTCAGCTCCTCTCTGGTGCGTAAAACACTGTGATGGGTCACACCGGAATCAAACCAAACATCAAGGGTATCGGTCACTTTATCGTAATTATCTGCGTCATCACCCAATAGCTCAGCAGTATCTAGCTCATACCAGGCTTCGATGCCTGTCTGCTCAATTTTAAGTGCGACTTTTTCCATTAGCTCTACAGTATTAGGGTGTAATTCTCCGCTCTGCTTATGGGTAAACAAAGTAATAGGTACACCCCAAGTGCGCTGGCGCGAAACACACCAGTCCGGACTGGAGTCCAACATACCTTCCATCCGCTGTTGTCCCCAACTCGGCACCCAACGCACACCTTTAACCGCTTCTTTGGCGTCATTTAGCAGGCCTTTCTCTTGCATAGAGATAAACCACTGAGGAGTTGCACGATAGATTAGCGGGGTTTTTGTCCGCCAGCAATGTGGGAAACTGTGTTGGAACTTCTCCTGAAAGATCAATTTCTTTTCACGAGTTAACGCTGCACAAACGGGCTCATCGGCCTTGTATACGTGAATGCCGGCGAATTCTCCCGCAGCATCGACATACACCCCATTGCCCTGCACTAAATTCATGGTGCCAAGACCGTATTTCATCCCGACCACAAAATCTTCCATGCCGTGATCTGGTGCGGTATGTACAGCCCCAGTACCGGCATCTGTAGTGACATGATCACCAAGCAATACAGCTACTTGTCTGTCGAACACTGGGTGCTCCATCAGCATGCCTTCCAGTGCTGTTCCATGACAAGTCGCCAAAGTTTCGAAAGCCTCAACCCCCCAGCGATTCGCAACACTGTCTAACAACTCAGTGGCTAATACCAGACGCTCGTCTCCAAACTGCACCAGAGAATACTCCAGTTCAGGATGCACCGAGACTGCCTGATTAGAGGGGATAGTCCAGGGAGTAGTGGTCCAGATGACCAACGAAATAACACCATTACTTTTGGCATCACTCGCAAAGACACTTTCAGCAGCAGCTTGATCTATAAGCGGGAACCGGACATCCAAAGATGTTGAAGTCTTATCTTGATATTCAACTTCAGCGTCGGCCAGCGCCGACTGACCTACAACCGACCAATAGATAGGCTTATAGCCTTTAACCAAATGGCCATTCTCAACGATTTTAGCCAGGGCGCGCACGATATTCGCCTCTGTCTCAAAATTCATGGTCAGATACGGATTCTGCCAATCGCCAAGTATGCCCATGCGAATAAAGTCTGCTTTTTGCCCCTCAATTTGCTTTGCGGCATACTCACGACACTTCTTGCGAAAATCCGCGTAGGATACTTTTGTGCCAGCACGTCCGATCATGGTTTCTACTTTGTGCTCTATCGGCAAACCATGACAATCCCAGCCAGGTACATAAGGGGCATCAAAGCCACTCAAGGTTTTGGACTTAAGGATCATATCTTTTAAAATTTTGTTAACAGCGTGACCAATGTGTAGGTCGCCATTTGCGTATGGAGGACCGTCGTGCAAAACGAATTTAGGGCGACCGGCACTAGTTTCGCGAATTTTTTTATACAAATCCATTTCCTGCCATGCCTTAAGCATGTTGGGCTCGCGGTTAGCTAGGTTGCCACGCATCGGAAATGCTGTGTCTGGCAAGTTTAATGTCTGTTTGTAATCGGTCATTTCTGTTATTCCATACCCATTTGCTGGTTTTGCGTGGCAAAATAGTGTTTTGCCACTGCTATATCATTAAAAATTGCTTGTTTGAGCTGATCCAGATCAGCAAATTTCTGCTCTTCACGCAGAAACTTCTTAAATTCAACGCATAATTTTTGGCCGTAAATGTCGCCATCAAAATCAAACATATGAACTTCCAATACAGGTTTAACACCATTCACTGTCGGTCTTTTACCAATATTGGCGACCCCTGAACAAAGCACACCAGCCGCCGTTTTTGCAGTAACGGCGTATACGCCACGCAACGGCAAGTTGTACTTAGTAGTTTTAATATTGGCCGTTGGCACGCCCAAGGTTCTGGCTAATTGCTGCCCCTGTATTACCTTGCCTGTCATAGTAAAAGCCCGACCGCAAAGTGCAGCGGCCTGTGCAAAGTCGTTATCAGCTAGAGCCTGGCGAATTTTAGTACTGCTGACACGTTCACCATGAAGTTGGTAAGTAATAGTGCTTTCGACGCTAAAACCAAATTTTTCGCCCTGTTGCTGCAATAATTTGAAAGTGCCGTCACGGCCGCGCCCAAAACGAAAGTCATCACCGACGACAAAGTGCGCTATGGCCAATTTCTGCACGAGCAGTTGCTCGATGAACTGATCGGCGCTCATAGCCGCTAGCTTGCTATTGAAGCTCAGGCAGAGTACCCGATCAATTTTTTCGTCGGCGAGGTACGCCAATTTTGTGGCCAGTGTATTCAATCTGACCGGTGCTTTATCAGCGACAAAAAATTCGCTGGGGTGCGGTTCAAACAAAATCACTAAGCTAGGTAAATTTAAAGCGGCTGCTTTGGCTTTAAGTTGCGCAAGTATCTGTTTGTGCCCTAAATGCACACCGTCAAATTTGCCAATAGTCGCCACACAACCTTGGTGATCGGGCCGCAAATTGTGAATTGAACGTATTAATTCCATCTGTCGCTATTACATCTATCGCAAAAGCGCACGATTATAGCCCATCTGCGTAATTACTGGTACAGCTAGCAGGCGCTTTGTACAAAATAAACTGCTTATTTTTACACCGCTGTAGTCTGATAAAAAAACACTCTGGTCAAAAAACCATAGCCTGCACTAAAGCGCCGTTATATGGCGCTTTCTCAAACCCAGAATAACCAGTGTCGCCACATACACAGCGACGCCCATAGTTACTATTAACGCCATATTGGCGACTCTTTGCCAAACTCCCCAGACAAACCACTGTGACATATTAACATTCAACCAAGACACGCAGAGCACCAACATCAGGCAGGCGACCAGCAATCTAAATATCACCAACAACCACCCTGGCTGCCATTTAAAGACACCAATTTTCAGCAATCCATACAACAACAGTCCGGCATTCAAAAATGCCGACATCGATGTTGCCGCCGCCAAGCCGACATGAGCAAAAGGATAGATCAGAATTAAATTAAACAACATATTGGCCAGCATTGCCTGGATAGCAATTCTGACCGGTGTTTTCATATCCTGACGGGCAAAATAACCAGGGGCCAATACTTTGATTAACATAAAGGCCAACAGACCACAGGAATAGGCACGCAAACTTTGTCCCGCCATCGATATATCATGTTCAGTCATGCTCCCGTAGCCAAACAATGTTACCAGAAGCGGCTCCGCCAGCATGAATAGCGCGAGAGCCGAGGGCAGACCTATCAATAAAATCATTCGCAGCGCCCAATCCAAAGTTGAGCTAAAAGAGTCCATTGAGTCAGAGGCGCTTTTACGCGACAAGCTGGGTAGTATCACTGTTGATATAGCGATGGCAAATACACCTAGTGGCAGCTCTGCCAGACGATCTGAATAGTATAGCCAGGAGACACTGCCAGTTTGCAAAAAGGTAGCTAACACAGTATCCAACAGCAAATTAATTTGCGCAACCGAGACACCAAATAGCGCGGGAACCATTAAAGTCATAATCCGCCTAACCCCGGGATCTTTCCAGTCGACCACCGGCTTAGGCAACAAGCTCATACGCAGCAAGAAAGGCAACTGAAACACCAACTGCACGGCACCGGCCATAAGCACACCCCAGGCGAGCGCGATGATTGGCTCGTCAAAATAGGGACTGATAAAAATCGCGCTGCCGATAAGACACAAGTTCAACAACACTGGAGTAAAGGCCGGAACCACGAAGTGCTCATAGCTGTTTAGAATAGCGCCGGCAAAAGCTGTCAGTGAAATCAACATAAGGTAGGGAAAAGTGATCGCTAACATATGCGAGGCCAACTTAAACTTTTCCTCAGCGTGCAGATAAAAACCTGGAGCAAAGATAGCAGTCAGTACTGGAGCCGCGATAACGGCTACCAGAGTAATCAACAGCAACACTAAACCTAAACTGCCCGCCACTTTGTTAACTAAACCCTGTACTTCACGATGATCTCGCTGAGTCCGGTACTCGCTTAGCACTGGCACAAAAGCTTGCGCAAAGGCCCCCTCAGCAAATAGCCGACGCAGGAAATTAGGTATTTTGAAAGCAACAAAAAAAGCATCGGCACTGCCTGACGCACCAAAATAGTTAGCCACAACCACATCTCTGACCAGGCCTAACACCCTGGACAACATCGTCATCATTCCCACCAGCAAACTAGATCGCAGCAAACTGGGTTTAGGTGCTTTTTCTGAAAACTGACGACTTCCGGCAGCCTTATTTACCAATGTCGATTGCGGCTCATTTTGCCCCTTATTTTCCACTTATTTGCCTCTATCCAAAGTTAGGTGGGAAATATTACTAGTTGTTGCAGAAAATATCTTGTTTTTATTGACATTGGGCCGATAAATATGAATAATCTCGCCTCTTAATTTACGGCCAACCATTTCGGTTTGCCGACTGTTATTTTCAGGAGCAAGATCATGGCGAATTCCGCAGGATCAAAAAAACGCGCCCGCCAAGCGGAGAAGCGTCGTCAACACAACGCTAGCTTTCGTTCCATGGCTCGCACATTTATGAAGAAAGTTGCTGCCGCTATCGAAAGTGGTGACAAGGCTAACGCTGCAGAAATCTTCAAAGCTGCACAGCCAGTACTTGACGCATCTGTAAGCAAAGGCATCTTTACTAAAAATAAGATAGCCCGCATCAAAAGCAGACTTAATACTAAGATCAAAGCACTTGCTTAATCTAAGCTATTAAAGCGTGTAACTTGTTACACGCGCATAAAAAAACCGGTTAATACCGGTTTTTTTATGCCTCGA
>ASZI01000198.1 GCA_000416315.1 Osedax symbiont Rs2
ACTCCGTTGGTGCGTGAAGGAGACAGATACTGAGTTAACTTCACTTTTTTTAAGAACTTATCGCTGTCTGTTAATGCTTGTTCTCTGCATGTTATCAACATCACTAGCAGGCCGCGCATTATACGTGCATCCGACCATGCCTGGTAACCTTGTGAGCGGGAAACTTTAAGCCAGACTCCGGACTCACACTGCTGTAATTTGTATTTTTCCTCGAGTAGCTCAGCACTTGGCTCTAATAGCATGTCGGCGAGTGTCATCAGGTAACTAAAGCGCTGTTGCCAGTTCTTGGCCGTGGCTAATTCACTGATAATCGCTTCACTGGCGGGATATTGAGCTGATTGCGGCACGGATTGAGCCCAACGCAGCGATTTATCTTCAAGCACTGATTGCGGATTATTTTTTAGCAGATCAATTGCCTGCTGTAGCGCTAGAACAAAAAAATCTACTTCTTGTTCAGTGTTATAGAAGCTGATAGAGGCCCGTAAAGTGCCCTCTATACCCAGCGACTGCATCAGTGGCATGGCGCAGTGGTGGCCACTGCGTACCGCTATACCACTTTGGTCCAGTAACATAGCGATATCTTGATGATGAACTCCGCGAACGCTAAAAGCGACGATACCGACGTTTTGTGCCCCGGGGTAATACAATCTCACTTCTGCAATCTTCGCCACAGCAGCGGCCAATCTGTCAGCCAGTGCCTGCTCGTATCGCTGGCACATCACTCGATCAATGCCTGTCAAATAGTCAAGAGCACTGCCAAGAGCTATAGCGGCGGCGATTGGTGGGGTGCCCGCTTCAAACTTAAAAGGCAGCTGATTAAAACTAGTGCCATCGAAACTGACTTTTTCAATCATTTCCCCGCCACCTTGCCAGGGAGGCATTGCCTCTAGCAGTGCTTGTTTTCCCCAGAGCACACCAATGCCGGTAGGACCGAAACACTTGTGCCCGGAGAAACAATAAAAATCACAACCCAATTGCTGCACATCGATTTGCAGATGAGCCACTGCCTGAGCGCCATCTACCAAAGTCACAGCGCCGATTTTTTTAGCCGCCTTCAACATTTGAGCAATCGGATGGATAGTCCCCAATGCGTTGGAGACATGGCCCAAAGCAACAATTTTAGGTTTGTGGCGGTGCAGCAACTGCTCATAGGCCTGTTGATCTATTTGCAGTTGTGCGTCCAGCGGGATTGCGATAACACTGGCACCTTTTGTCGCAGCAATCAGCTGCCAGGGGACGATATTGGCGTGATGCTCACTGGTGCTGACCAAGATACAGTCACCGTGCTCTAATATTTTGCCGCCCAGGCTATGGGCGACCAGGTTAATGGCCTCCGTTGTACCCTTACACCAGATGACTTCTCTACTAGCAGGTGCATTGATAAAACTGGCGACTGTTTCTCTGGCACGCTCAAACGCATCAGTGGCATTGTTTGATAAGCTGTGAGCACCGCGGTGGACGTTGGCATTGGCCAGTTTGTAGAACTGATTAAGTGCCTCGATAACTACCCTCGGCTTTTGAGTAGTCGCTGCATTATCAAAATAAATCAATGGTTTAGAGTTGATTTTTAAAGACAGAATAGGAAAGTCGCGCCGTACTCTGGCAACGTTAAACTCGCTCGTCATAGTGCTTTATTGACCATGGCGTCAGGGTGTCTGTTGTATTGACCAGCCCAGCGCGCGTACATCATGGCACTGCAAAATAGCACAGTAATCAGCAGTGTATTGAGGATGCCATAGTAGCGACTCTCCAGCACAGTCGTGGCGGCTAAAACGGCCTCGTTAAAATACAGAATCAGTAAAAAGCACAGCCAGGCGTGACCTCTGGGCTCTCCGCGTTGAATAACTTTGATAAAGGCGGCCAGCGGCAAAAAGTGCAGCAACCAGATGACCCATGGATTGGCGGTGTTTACCGGATGAATCACTAGATACCAGGCACTTAAGCTAATCAGCAGAGCAAAGTAACAGCCGACTGTTAAATAGCGGCACAGCTTTATTCTAGGTTTAAGAAAACTTATAGGAGGTAATACTTTTGCTTTTAAACTCATATTGATCTTGCCTGAACTTGGAAAAATACTGATGTGGGTCTGCAGGGGAACTGCATACTTACACCCTTAATTGTTGGGCTAATTGGCCGATGCGCTTGCCCTGTATTTTACACAGCGCCGTCTCATGCTGATCTAATTCCCGGTCACTGTCGCGTCCGGCTACATGTGTAACCCCATAGGGAGTGCCACCACCTTGAGTTTGCAGCAGTTCGGTGGCGCTGTAGGGAAGCCCCGCCAATAACATGCCATGATGAAACAGTGGCAGCATCATCGACAGTAAAGTGCTTTCCTGACCTCCGTGCAAGCTCGAGGATGAACTAAACACTGCAGCGGGTTTGCCGATCAACGCGCCGGACATCCAGCTACTTGAAGAGCCATCGAGGAAATATTTCATCGCACTCGCCATGTTGCCAAAATGTGTCGGGCTGCCCATGATTAAGCCGGCACAACCGGCCAGTTCATCCTGGCTACAATACAACGCACCCGAGTTGGGAACAGTGTCGGCGATTGCTTCACAAGTGCTGGAGATCTCCGGAACAGTTCGCACTAGCGCATGCATACCGGACATTTCTACCCCCAGTGCTATGTGTTTAGCCATAGCAGCAGTGGCGCCGTGTTTTGAGTAATAGAGAACAAGCACGTAGCTTTCTTTGGATAAGCTCATGTTTACTTACAGTATCTCTAACACAGATTCTGGCGGGCGACCGATACAGGCGCGCTGGCCGTTAATCACTATCGGTCTCTCGATCAATTTAGGGGATGCGATCATCGCGGCGATAATAGTTGCCTCGTCACTTTGTGCTGTTAACTTGTGTAACTTATACTCGGCTTCTTTTACCCTAAGTAACTGGTGGGCACTGATCTTCAGGGCTGTTAGAATGGCTTTTAACTGCTCGGCCGTTGGCGGTTGTTTAAGGTATTCAATAATGGTAGCGTCAACACCTTGTTGTTGAAGTATTTCAAGGGTTTGTCTAGATTTAGAACAACGTGGGTTATGGTATATTTGCACTTGGCTCACAATAAATACTCTACACAGATAAAAGCGCTATTGTACCTTGGAAATAGCTCAGAGCAATCTAAAATCACCTCTAAAGCTCAGCCGCGACTTAAGTAGTGCAAAGCAGCACTGAAGCTGTCGGAAGCTGCAAATAGTTAAGGATGACATGTTTAAGATTCACTTTATAAAAGCATTACATTTTCTGATCACTTTGACCCGTCAATTCTGGGCCAATGGTGGGGTGCTGAATGCATCCGCGCTAACCTACACCACTCTTTTTGCGGTGGTGCCGCTAATGACGGTCACTTATTCAGTACTGGCCATGGTTCCGGCTTTTCAGGGGGTGGGGGAAAGTGTCCAGGGCTGGGTATTCAGTAATTTTGTACCGGCAACCGGCGAGGTAGTGCAAAATTATTTAGCTGACTTTACCGCGCAGGCCAGAAGATTAACTGCGGTCGGTGCGATTTTTCTGTTTGTCACTTCGGTGATGATGATGAAGAATATTGAAGCGGCCTTCAACCGTATCTGGCGAGTTAAATTCTCGCGCAAGGGTATGTCCAGTTTTCTACTCTACTGGGCGGTATTGAGCCTGGGGCCAATTTTGATCGGCGTCGGGTTACTGGTTTCATCTTACATTGCCTCGCTGCCTTTTATTACTGAAGCGACGGCGATTATTGGCCAGGGAAGATTGTTGTCACTACTGCCAATTTTGCTCTCTGTGGCGGCTTTTAGCTTACTTTATTCAGCAGTGCCTAACTGTCGGGTGCCTTTTAAAAACGCCCTGATAGGCGCAATAGTGGTGGCATTGCTGTTTGAAATCGCAAAACGCAGCTTCGCCTTTTTTGCTGTGCAGTTTCCCTCTTATGAACTCATTTACGGAGCATTTGCTGCAGTACCGCTGTTTCTCGCCTGGATCTTTATTACCTGGATAATCATCTTGCTGGGGGCAGAACTAACCCGATTATTGACAGTCTACAACAGCGCATCTTCAGGTGGCTTCCAGTCACATTTGCATTGCATATTGGGGGTGTTACATCAGCTGTGGTTGGCACAGCAACAGGGGAGGACCCTCAGCGATGACAAGCTGTTAGTGACTGTCGCCGGTTTGAACCAACAGCACTGGGATAATTACCAGCAGATACTCTTAGATAACACTGTCATCTGTCGCACAGAGCAAGGGGAGTACTTGCTGAGTCGCAATTTAGGGGATTTTAGCTTGCAGCAATTGAATTCAATGTTACCTTGGCCGCTACCACAAGCTGATGAAGCAGCGGCTACTGAAGATTGGAGCAAAATATTGGATCAAAAGTTATCTCAAGTACAACAGCAGCAAATTCAAGTATTGGCCCTTCCGGTAGAGGCATTGTTTGCACAGTCAATTAACAAACTCGATCAAAGGAATTAAACATGAGCGTGGAACTATGGCTGGCTTTCAGCTTGGCCTCTTGTCTGTTATTAATTATCCCCGGCCCCACCATACTAACGGTGATCAGTTATTCAATCTCCCATGGCTACAAAGCAAAAGTACCGCTTATAGCGGCGGTGGCATTAGGTGATTCCACAGCTCTGGCGCTGTCATTGCTCGGTTTAGGCACAGTGCTGGCTAAATCGGTTTTTTGGTTCCAGGTGATCAAGTGGGCAGGGGGCTTATATCTTCTCTATCTGGGTGCCAAGTTATTACTCAGTGGGGCCAAAGCTGGTGCAACAGATTCAGAAAGTAAATTTGAGTCGAGCTGGAAATTATTTACTAATACCTACTTAGTGACGGCCCTAAATCCAAAGGGAATGGTTTTCTTCATCGCTTTTTTGCCGCAATTTATCAATCAAAATGCCGATGTTAATAGCCAACTTTGGATTTTAGCGCTGACCTTCGTGGCACTGGCAAGCTTAAATGCGACTTTGTACGCGCTGTTTGCCGGTCGTGCCCAGCACCTATTGTCCTGTGCAAAAACCCAGAGAGCATTTAACTTAAGCGGCGGCTCACTGATGTGTGGTGCCGGTATCTGGGCCCTGACCTCCAAATAATACTGGCAGCTGACGAGCAGATGAATATGAATGTGCTTTTTGATTTAGGCAATGTGGTACTAAACTGGGATCCACAGGCAATAATTAGCTCTCTGAATCTCACTGAGGTAAAAAAGCGTGCAATAGGCAGCGAATTGCTCGGTAGCGATTACTGGCTAGAATTAGATGCCGGCTGTAGCAGTGAAGCTGAGGTAATTGAGCGTCTTGAGCAAAACTCGGTGCTGTCTGCCCGAGACATTCAACAGTGCCTGGATGCCACTAAAACTTCACTGTTGGAAATCGGCCCTACTATCGAGCTGATGCAGCAAATCGCCGATCAGCAAATACAGATGTATTGCCTGTCTAATATGTCGCGAGAGACCTATGCCTTTATCAAAGATCGGCCTCTGTTTAACTTTTTTGAAGATCTGGTTATCTCCGGGGAAGTAAAACTGATTAAACCCGACCCGGATATCTTTAATTACGCGCTAGATAAATTTTCGATTCAAGCTGCGGATACTTTGTTTATCGATGATAGTCAGGCGAATATTGACAGCGCTGCCCAATTGGGCTTTTGTACAGTGTTATTTGACAGAAGTGACGACTGTTATCAGCAAATCAGAGCACTATTGGGGCTGCACAGCAAAAGCTGTTGAAAAAAGTTTAGAGGTTAGCTAGCTGTGGGTATTTAAGTCAGGCAGCAGCTATCTAGCATCTCAAGTAGCGACAAAACTCTAGCACTTGTGTGGCCAAGGCTTAGTGTTTGCATATTTTCATCTACTAAAAAGCCACTGGTGCATTTATGCCTGAGGCTGTTGCATTTTTTGCCAGTCCCGCGAACAAATACAAGATGTTAACTTTGCAATCCACTTATATTTTTTAGGTTTTTGCAGTGTTAAAGATACCCTCATCATCCCTGGCAATCAGCGAATTGCAACTGGGTGAATCGACGATTAAAAATGCTCCGCATGTTCAGCTGGCTACTGGCGAGTCCTGCGTACCGCAGCATTATTTGCTGTACAACCACTGCAGAGCGTCAGTTGAGCGGATAGTGCTCGATATTGCTTACAGCGATAATTATCCGATATTTGTCGCAGAAGATAAAGGCGGTATCTACCTGCAAATAGGCATTCTTGGAGCTGATAATTACCCTGTTAAATCAACGTCTAAAGTGCCTAAGTTGGTGTATGGGCGAAAATGGCGAGTCGAGGCTGTACTGCCAACCTCTGAAGTCATCCAAACAGTTTTCCTGGCGCTTAAGACGGCCAGAGAGCATGAAATCAGAGAGCTACTGTGCTTTTGCCACAAGCAGAGCACCAGCACTCCTTTTAATACCCATCACGACCTGCCGCTGCTGGCCCGACTCGCCGAGGTGTTAAAACAAGCATGCGCTAAAACTTGTACTGTTTGTGAGCTGCAAACTGCCTTAGAGCAACTGCGTTACGATCATGCAACGCTGCAATTATTGACGGCGGCGCAGCGAAAAAATGGCAGCTGGTTGTTAGACATTGAAATAACTGCAACTGCTGATACTAAACTGGCAGAGCTAACTGAAGATGGCGATCCTCTAGTACTCTCATTGCTGTTGCCGACACTCAATATCAATCGTCTGTACTATCAGTTGATGCACAGTTTGATTAGCTTGAGTGAGCAGCATATTCAGGAGAATTTCAGTTATCGAGGGTTTAAGCGTTTTTCCAGGGATATCGATGTGTTAAAAATTTCCGATTTATCAATCCAGCTCAGAAAAACCCCCGCCTCGCAACAGCAGCCGTTTATTGCAGACTTCCAGATGGCTAGCTACAACACTGACCAAACCCGGGTACCTAGGATGGTTGAAGGCAAACTGCAGGATAAGATTTTAGACAATCTGGCAAAGTTTCCAGAGCTGCAGGGGATAATGCCGTTCAGTTCCAAGGCGTGAAGTGTAAGTTGCAAGTCGGTTATAGCTGCTGTTTATCGGTAAAATTCAGCAGCTATCTACAGGCTTATGGAAGAAAGTTTACTTTAAATGTTTATTGTAGTTACTGCCTTCGATGACCTGGGGATTATCGCGTAGCTTATCACTCATAAAAGTGACAAATGCCTGGATTTTGGCGTTGTTTCTAAGGTCGGGGTGGCGCAAGATCCAAAGGTCATATTTAGCCTCGCTGGTATAGGGCGGTATTCTGACTAACCCAGAATCATTATCGCCCATGAAACAAGGCAAGATAGCGATTCCCATCCCCTGGCGACAGGCGCTGACCTGGATGCCGGCACTGAGCATCTTATGTTTAGAATCAAATTTGGGATAGTCCCGGGCAATTTTGCCAATAGGTCTTCTGTATTTATCGTCCCACCCGATCCAGCACTGCCCGGCGAGCCACTGCGGGTCCAGCATTTTATGTTGCAGCTTTGCAGATAAATAACAGGCGCGATGTATCACTCCCAATTTGCGGCCGATTAAATGCTCCGGTGGCTCTTTGCACAATCTAAAGGCGACATCGGCTTCTCTGTTTGCCAAATTAAAGTTTTTGGTCGAGTCAATTATTTCCAGATTGATGTGTGCATGCTGCTGACAAAACTGGGCGAACCAGGGCATCAATAAATCCTGAGCTAACAGATCGGGCATAGTAACCCGGATGTCTCCAGATAAGTTTTGATCTTTTCCGGCGACGCGACGCTGCACCGAATTTAAGCGCTCCTCCAAATGACAGGCATCTTGGAATATCTCATCGCCCATCACTGTTCTGCTGTAACCTTTGTGTGAGCGATCAAAAAGGCGCTCACCTAAACTGGCTTCAAAGTTATTGATGCGTCTAGAAACGGTCGCATGGTTGACGTCCAGAGCAATGGCCGCCGCGCGAATCGAGCCAGTACGCGATACCATCAGAAAATATTTCAAGTCATCCCAGTTCAAAGCTCAGTCCTCATTTAAATCGATGATTTATCTGCTTAGTGTGATTAGTTGTCATTTAGTTCAGAGCAATTTTGCACCAGGGTGTTGCATATATTGCCAGTTATGCAACACGTTGATCTTGGCTAAGCTGTTTTGCATATTCTAGAGGAGAATTTAGCAATGAAAACAACAAAATTACAAGCTCCAAAATTAACCGGCAAATATGAAGTGGCTGCAACTGTGATAATAAACGCCAGGCAGCAACAGGTTTGGGAGCTTTTGGAAGATTTCTATGATGTTTATACTTGGGTGCCTACCGTTAAAAAATCACATTCGCTGAACGATAAAAAATTGGGCATTGGTGCAGGGCGCTACTGCGAGCTAGACGGCTTTGGCTCGATAGAGGAATACATTACAGGCTGGTATCCAGGAATTGGTTTTGTCTATCAAATAACCCCCTTAGGACCTTTAGATAGATCGCACAGTAGTTGGTGGCTGACAGAAATGGCCGACGGTCGCACTGAGCTGACAGTGACCTTAAGTTACAATATACGCTTCGGTCTATTTGGCAAGATGATGCATAAATTGGTGATGCGCAAAAAACTTGAAGAATCTCTGCCGGATACTCTTTTAGCCGTTAAAAACAAAGTCGAAAGCAATGTTATGCTAGAAAAAACTGCAGCTTAGATGAAAAAGGCACCCAAAGTGCCTTAGAATATTGCTAAATGGCGATGTTTTAAACAGTAGTTTTTGAAATGCTCAGTAGCCTTTAAATTTTCCGCCACTGGGTCCGCTTTGATCTGGTTTAAAAACGAGTCATCAGTTACCCTTATCGCAATAAAATATAACTGCAAAAAGGTAACAAGATGTCGAGCGCTTATGTCAGTAGTTTAGCTATTTATCCCTTAAAATCTTCCGCGGCGATCAGTTGTGAAACGATCGAAGTTCTCGGCACAGGTTTGCTTGGTGACAGACGCTTTATGTTGACCAAGGCGGATGGCACTTTTGTTACTGGGCGAACCCATCCGAAGATCACCTCCATCAACTCTTATTATTCTGGTGATAACTTAGTCTTACAACACTCCAGCTGTGAAGACTTTGTATTGGCAGAAGAAAACTTTTCCAGTGGCTACATTTCCACCTCCGTTTGGGGTACTTCATTTTTAGGTCGTGGCTGCGGCACTGCCGCTGATCAATGGATCAGTGAACTGTTGGCAGAGCCTCTGCGGATTCTGTATTTTGGTGAGCAATCCGATCGAGCTGTAAAGAAGCATGAACAGCATCAGCTAGGTTTTGCCGACGGCTTTCCACTGTTGCTGACTAATGATAACTCGCTACAACACTTAAATCAGCGTTTGCCAGCGCCGGTGAGTATGGCTAATTTTCGACCCAACATCTGCATCGTTGGATTACCGGCCTGGGGCGAAGATGAGTGGGCGCAAATACGCATAGGCGATGTTCTTTTCGAGCTGCCAAAACCTTGCAGTCGCTGCATATTTACCACCGTAGACCCTAATACTCAGTTGCTGGATAAAAACGTCGAACCACTAAAGACCTTGACTAGCTACCGTCAGGAACAAGATGGCACTAATGTGATGTTTGGTGAAAACATGTTGGCACTGAACAGTGGCAGCATCAAGGTGGGTGATAAAGTTGAAGTCATTAAAACCAAACCCAGACCTGTGTATACGGATAATTGGCAACCGACACAAGCGAGACTGGCTCAGCAGCTAAATTTGTCTGCAGCTACTGATACCGCTGCAGAGTGCGTAACTCACAACAAAGAACTATTGCGCTGTGTGCAGATTGTCGATGAGACAGCCGATGTCAAAACCTTCAAATTTATAGCCGACCCCATAGTCAGATTTGGCTACTTACCCGGCCAGTTCATCACTTTGCATGCGCAGATAAACAACCAGCTGGAAAATAGATGTTACACACTCTCTTCAAGCCCCTCACGGCCTGATGTTATTAGCATAACTGTAAAAAGAGTAGCAGGTGGTCTGTTTTCAAACTGGTTACACGACTCTTTCGCTGTCGGCTCAAGCATAGAGTGCACTAAAGCCAGCGGTATTTTCCACCTGCATAGCAGCAGCCGTAGTAAGCTGTTGTTACTCTCAGCAGGCTCTGGTATCACCCCGATGTTATCCATAGCGCGCTACATTACCGATCTGAACTTAAACATAGATATTCAATTCCACCATAGTGCACGTACTGATGAGGATTTAATCTGTTTCAATGAGCTGCAAATGCTGGCAGCTGCAGATGCTAATTTGCATCTATCTTGTAATTTCCCCCGCCAAAATACAACCGCCAGTTGTTCCATCGAGCATTTTGCAGGGCGCTTATCAACAGCTATGTTAGATCAGTTCAGTGCAGACCTGCTAGAGCGTGAAGTCTTCGTCTGTGGCCCGGATGAATTTATGGCCAGCGCCAAAACACTACTGACCCAATCAGGCTTGCCTGCTTCTCAATATAATGAGGAAAGTTTTGTCATAGATGTAGCGGCCCCTGAGCACGATGTCTCTAACAGCACTTATAAAGTCAATTTCTTACAGTCGGGAGTTGAAGTGCAGATTTCAGGAGATCAGACTATCTTAGAGGCGGCAGAAGAGGCGGGGATCTATCCTGATTACAGCTGTTTAGCCGGAATCTGCGGGAGTTGTAACAGCAACCTGGTCAGTGGTGAGGTGCATGCTCCAAATGCCATGGCGATTGATTCTGAAGATGGCAGTGGTGATTTTCTTCCCTGCTGTAGCTATGCTCGCTCGGATCTGGAAGTTGACCTCTAGTATTTAACAAAGCTGCGACAGAGCCAATCTTAGTAACCTAGCGGCTCTGTTGCGATTTACTCTTCCTTATTTGCTAACTTAGTTTAACTCAACGGTATTCAAATTGATTAATAAGAAATACGCAGTGTTTATTTTTGCATTTTTCATGGCACTTTTTATGTCATCTATAATGTCTTTAGTGATTACTTTACTCAATGTAGGTTTTATCGATAATATCATTTCACTCTGGTTGCAGGCATGGGGCTACGCCTTTTGTGTCGCTTTTCCCGCAGTGTTACTGGTTGCCCCCATAGTCAGAAAAATAGTCGCTCTGTTGATCAACTGATACACTCTGATAGCCCCAATCAAGACGCGGTTTTTTTAACCACCAGATAGACACCCAAAACAGTACAAACGCAACCGGCTAGAGCCAACACCCCAAGGTCCTCATCAAATAGCCACCAGGTCTGAATCACCGCGGCGGGAGGCACCAGATAGAAATAACTGGTGACTTTCGCCACTTCACCCTCGCGGATCATGTACAGCAGTAGCAGTATAGCCAATACTGATAAGCCTAAAATCAACCAACTCATGGCCGCAAACAGCTCCCAAGAGTAAATAACCGTTTGCGTTTCCATGGAAAAGCTCAATATAGCGACCACTAAGGTCGCCCCTATATACTGATAAAAGGAGCCGCTTAACAGCGGTACTTTTTCGGCGTATTGTTTTTGCAACAGCGTACCTGCTGAAATACACGCCAGCGCAACCAGACAGGCAATTATACCTAGTGTCGAAAGACTGCTGGTATCGATAGCGTTTTTCTCCACTATCACTAGGCTAATACCGATAAAGCCCAGAGACAGACCGGCCAACTGGCTACGATTTATCTGCTGTTTTAAAAACAGCCAGCAAGCCAGTGTGGTCACTATAGGTTGCAGACCGACAATGATCGCCGCCAACCCTGCCGGTACATCCTGTTTGATGGCAAAAAACACTCCGCCTAAGTAACCGCCATGGATCAGCGTACCCACCAATAGCTGTTGCGCAATCTGTTGTTTATCTAGCCATTTGGCTCGAAAAATCAGCACTAACAAGTAGAAGATAACCACAACTATGGCAAAACGTAGCAACAACATAAAAAAGGGTTCTATGTAGGGCAGACCATATTTGGCACCGACAAAACCGGTACTCCATAACCATACAAACAAAAAGGGTGCTGCTTGAGTAAGTCTAAGTGACATGGCTTTTCTCGTTTTAGAGGCTTGATTAGCGTTAATTGCTGCGGCGTTTATAGTACCTCTAGTCGCAGGCTATTCAATAGCTTTATCATCGACATTTAAATAGAGTTTTGTCGCGGCTGCTTCGAAAATGTTGTTGAGCCTCTTTTTCAACAGATAGATGAGATAATCGCCACCTGAGGGTATAGGCTATTGATAACCTGCAGACTTTTTATAGCTTTATGCGACACTTTACTCAAGCTGAGTAAATCTGTGTTCTCAGATATTGACCAACTGCTAGTCCTGGATACAACTTGTAGCTGCATATTTCATCTGGCAGATTTTTCACTTACAATGCGCTGATTCTTAGAAGTTCAACACTCGTCATAGTTTTGTAACTAAGTGCTGATATGTTGAGCCGTTTATCTCCTACAAGCTGAGGTTTTTAGTGTGAGTATTAAAGTTGCTATCAATGGTTTTGGTCGCATGGGGCGCCTGGCATTACGTGCCGGCTGGAATAATCCAGAATTAGAATTTGTTCAAATCAATGACAGTGGCGGGGGTGCAAAAGAGTTAGCGCACTTACTCAATTTCGACTCTGTACACGGGCGCTGGCAATACCAGGCAGAGCATAATGACAACAGTATAATCATCGATGGACAGAAAATACGCTGCAGTCAGAATCAGCAGATTGCTGCGACCGATTGGTCTGACTGCGACTTGCTGATTGAAGCTACCGGGGTACACAAATCGGTGCAATCTCTGCAGCCGTATTTTGATCAGGGAGTGAAGAAAGTTTTAGTGACAGCGCCTATCAAGGACGCCACTGTCGCCAATATCGTGATGGGGGTCAACCAGCACACATACGACGCCCAACAGCACAATATTGTCACCGCGGCATCGTGCACCACTAATTGTCTTGCGCCTGTAGTTAAAGTGATCGAGCAGCAATTGGGCATCGTTCACGGCTCATTTACCACCATTCACAATATTACCAATACCCAGTCAATTTTGGATGTCCCAAGGACAGATTTACGCCGCTCCCGTGCTTGTGGGCAGAGTTTAATCCCGACAACGACCGGCTCGGCGACAGCGATAACGCAGATTTTTCCGCAATTACAAGGAAAAATAAACGGTCATGCCGTGCGGGTGCCACTGGCTAACGCCTCGTTGACTGACTGTGTTTTTGAGGTTTCACGCAAAACCTCAATAGACGAAGTAAATACTCTGTTAGCAGCGGCAGCAGTTGGGGAGCTACAGGGCATCCTCGGTTTTGAACAGCGGCCGCTGGTATCTGTCGATTATAAAACCGACCCTCGCTCGGTGATTGTCGATGGCCTCTCTACCATGGTAATCAACGGCACCCAGGTAAAACTGTACCTCTGGTATGACAATGAATGGGGCTACGCTAATAGAGTAGTTGATCTGGCTGTGTTCATCGGCCGATGAAATTAATAGCAAAATTGCGTTCGCCGTTTCGCCAGTACTTAGTAGTCACCGCCAATTATTGGTTATTCACTTTAACCGACGGTGCGCTGCGAATGCTGATTGTGCTGCATTTTTTCAGCCAGGGGTACACGGCGCTGCAAATCGCTATGCTATTTGTTTTTTATGAAGCTTTTGGTGTTGTGACAAATCTACTTGGTGGCTGGCTTGGGGCCAGAGTAGGGTTGAACAAAACCATGAACATAGGTCTTTTCCTGCAGATTATCGCTTTAGCTATGTTGCTGGCGCCGAATCAGTATTTGACTATGTTTTGGCTAATGGCTGCACAAGCACTGTCGGGCATCGCTAAAGACCTGAATAAAATGAGTGCTAAGAGCGCGATTAAAAGCTTGCTCCCCACAGGCGAAAGCTCTACTGATTCTGTGATGTACACTTGGGTTGCAGCGCTGACTGGTTCTAAAAACACGCTTAAAGGGGTAGGTTTTTTTCTCGGTGCAATGCTGCTTGCAGCGGTGGGTTTCAGCGGCGCTGTGAGTATTTTGCTGCTGCCGTTAATGCTGATCTGGCTATTCAGTCTGCTGGTGCTGCAAAAAGATTTGGGCCGGGCAAGTACTGGCATAAAGTTTGCGCAATTACTGGCTAAAAGTTCAAAAATCAATTACTTATCCGCTGCCAGGTTGTTTTTGTTTGCCGCCAGAGATGTCTGGTTTGTCATCGCACTGCCGTTGTATCTAGCCAGTGAGTTTCACTGGGATCACTGGAAAATCGGCAGTTTCTTTGCAGTTTGGATTATTTTTTACGGCTTAGTCCAGTCAATAGCTCCTAAGTTAACAAGGCGCAGCACTGTGCCAGATGGTGCCTCTGCAACCCGCTTGGGACTCTTGTTGCTGGTGCTGTGCACAGTGCTCAGTAGCAGCTTTGCTTTAGGTTATTATGTCGCTAGCAGTTTATTGATCGGCTTGTTTGCCTTTGCTGTTGTGTTCGCTTTTAACTCTGCGCAACACAGCTATTTGATCATTAAGTATGCCGATAAAAATAGCGTTGCAGTGGATGTCGGCTTTTATTATATGGCCAATGCGACAGGGCGTTTAGCCGGTACTGTGCTCTCGGGATGGCTGTATCAAAGCTATGGATTGGCGGCCTGTTTATGGGTAAGCACAGTGTTTGTAGCACTCGCCAGTTACTTCGCCACTAAACTGCCAAGATCCACTGAGGAGTCTAGCGAGGTTTAGATCAGCGCTGCAACAGCTTCCAGTCTCGAGTCGTGGATGCCGTCCTGGCGTAAATGCTCTAAGGTTGAAAGTAAATAATCGCTACTCTTACCGTTTAGTCCTCTGGCAAAGGCGACAGTCTTTGCCAGTTGTTCTGGGCACTTCTGTGTCACGTATTGCTGGTGTTTAGTATCTACCACAAAGGTCAGTGCCTGAATACGTCTGCCATCTTTTGTATGCACATTTATTATGCGAGCAAAATAAATCATCGTCGCCAATTCACGGTCGTACAGATACTGGGCTACTTTTTCTTTTATCACGCAGCTGATTCGAAACAATTTTCCAGAACAGCTGCCTCCTCGATCTAAGCCCAAGACTAAACCTGGCTTTTCTGGTGTGCCACGATGCACCCAGGAGGAGACACAAAGCGCCCGGTGATAACCATACAGGCGGCCATCAACGGATTCTATATAGTCAAACCCAGGGCGCCACATCAGCGACCCATAACCAAATACCCACAAATCTCCCTCGGGGAGTTGTGGCAGCACCGCATCAGCATGGGCATTTAACAAGTGATCGCTAGTGACTAACTGGGAGTTAACAATTGGCTGCAGATGAGTATTTAGGTCGGACATAAAGTAATTCAACATAATCGCTTAAGAGACACAAAACACAGTTTATGAGCAAGCACAAAGAAATGCAATCTATGCGCAGGGGGGTTAAGTCGTTGGGTTATAAAACCAGAGCCGCTGTCATTGACGAGTTAAGCGGCGTTAGTAGACCCTGAATGATTAAATGCACGTCGAGTTAAGCGGCTTAAGCTGGCATATTCAAAGCGGGCAGACTCCTGCGCTTGACGTTGGTCAATACTACTGTCTTTTAGCCATAAACGATTCTTACAGCGCCCTGTAGAATAGTTAAAGCCTTGCCTGAAAAAGCCTAAGTCGACGCCTTTGCTAGGATTCACGCAAATAGGGATAGTGACTTTGGCGCTGGTATCTGTCGCAACATAGCCGCTGTTATCAGGCAGCCAAACGGTCACTTCAGTATCCGCATCAGCACTGCTGTAATTATTAAAAAATGCTTTGGTTAATTTATCTCTATTACAGAGCAACTGATCTAAATCTGGCAGGCAATCTGCCCCATCAGTGATCAGATCCAGCGGATTGCAGCCATGCAGTGTTTTAAACCGCAGTTTAAGAACAAAACTGTTGTCGATAGTTGTCAGCCATTGGGCACGCACTGTCACGGCAAAAAACCTCAGTCGCCACAACTCTGGCAGACTGCGTAAATCAGTGGCAAACCCAGCTTGGCTTATCTCGAAAGCGATATTAATAGCGAAGTCACGGGAGGAGGGGAAGTTTTCTTTGCTTTTAAAACTGTTAAGCATGATGCGCAACAAAGAGGGCGAAGAGGCTAGTGTCTGAGCAAGTTGCAGCGGGATGATATTTGTGTCTTTGGCGACTTTTTTGAATGTTTTAAGCCAGACCCTGGGACTTACTGAATGTGACGAGTTCTGTTTCCAGTTTGGCCATAATATTTCAGTAAAAACATTATTGATTACTTTTTTCAGCATCTTTGCAAATCCTTCGCATAAGTAGAGCAGAGCTTTTTTAATAACATCCTTGCATAACCTGCCTAAGACCCAAAAGTTCAGTCAAACTCAAGCTTGCCGCTATCTGATGCAGTATTTTTACTGTAGATAAGACAAACAAGCAACCATAAACTGAAAAAAGATATTTGGGGACAAAACGCAGAACATACATTATTAACATTGGCTGAAATTCAGCCAATAATTTAGCCATTAGAAGTATTCAGAACTGCCTTTAGCGAAGTGCAAATTCAACTGATGACTTTATCTATAATTTAAGACTAATGTCTAATCCCGCTTCACTGGGAACTATGAAATATTAACGGCACAATAAAAATTATGGCCTAAGCTTTTGCAACTGATTTATTCGAAAGCCAAACTGACTTGCCAAAATGTGATGCTATTTCACTGATTAAGTTAACAATGCAGTCGATCTATGAGATTGCTTGTCTGGTGAACTGTCGCGCCCAAAGGTGAATGAGTTGCTATTTAGGCATACAATGAGGCCAACTTGCGATGAGCATGCTTATTAGAACACCCCTTTTACCTGCAGTACTTGCCTCCCTGATAGTGGCAGGGAGCTGCTTGGTGTTGTCCATCAGCATTGAAGAGCAATGGCTGATAGCGATCCTGCTCGCTGCAATTGTTTTTGTTTTAATTACTTTGCTCAGTTCACTGCATCGAAAATCCGCCCGGCAACAAAGCCTGCGTATTATAGATCTGATTGATAATGCTGAAAATAATGACAGTGACTCGAGCACAAGTGCTATTGAACAGCAAATACAGGAAAAGATAGCAGCCTTTAATCTCGCCGGTAAAAATATTAATAACTGCGCCAGTGATCTGGCAATCAATGCCGCTCAAGTTGCATTTTTTTTAGATGAGTTATTCAGAGCCATTGAACTCTCAAGTCAAGATGCCAGTAAAATATCAATTGCCGCTCAAGACATGTCGGTTGCCACTGAGCAAGTAACCGCCAATGCAACTATTGCTTCAGAACAAAGCAGCAACGCTTTACTGGCAAGCGATCAGGGAATTCTGCAAATTAAACAGTGCAGCCCGGTGGTTAAAAAACTGGATGCAGGGGTAAAAGAAGGTTCGATAAGAATAGAATCACTGGCAGCCAAAGCCAGTGAGATTCAAAATATTACCGATGTAATTAACTCGATTGCCGAACAGACTAACTTATTGGCCTTAAATGCAGCCATCGAAGCCGCCAGAGCAGGGGATCAAGGTCGCGGATTCGCGGTGGTCGCTGATGAAGTTCGAGCATTGGCAGCACGTACGGCCCAGGCTACTCAGCAAATAGATTCGACCTTAAAAGTGATCGGCGAAGAGAGTCAACTGGCCACCAGCTTAATGTCAGAAATATCTATACAAAGCGAAGAGGTGGTTGCGACAGTATCGACGATTTCAGAGTCTTTTGAAAACATCAACGGCCTGATTACCGAGTCCTCAACGGCGGCGTCAGAGATTAGCAAAGTACTGAGCGAACAAGACCAGGCAACCTCGGACATTTCAAATGCGATCGTTAATATTCGCGACTTCCTGATGACCAAAAGCAGCACTACTAAAGCGGTATCTATCCAGGCATCCGACCTGTCAGAGGGGGCGGAGAGTATTTTTGTGCATTTAAAAGGCTTCAAAACTGACTCATTGATCGATTTAATGTGCCAGCAGGCGCAACTGGCATCACAGCAGATAGCGACTGCTTTTAGTCAGGCGATAGCCAAGAATCAAATCAGTGAACATGCACTGTTTAATTTTACCTACCAGCAAATCAGCAATACCAATCCACAAAAATTTAGCAGTGCCTTTGACACTTTCACCGATACTGTACTGCCGGCGATACAAGAGCCGCTGCTCAATGAATTTGCAGATATGATCTACGCGGGAGCTGTAGACATTAATGGGTATTTCCCCACTCACAATAAAAAATTCAGCCAGCCTTTAACCGGCGATTACGCGGCAGATGTAAACAACAACCGCACTAAACGCATCTTTGACGATCCCACCGGAATTCGTTGCGGCAAGCATACTCAGCCGTTCCTGCTGCAAACTTATAAACGTGATACCGGTGAGGTGATGCACGATGTATCCGCGCCTATTATTGTCAACGGTAAGCATTGGGGAGGCTTCAGAATAGGTTTCAAAGCACAGACCTAGTACTCGTTATCTGTGGCTAAAGTTGTTAGTATGCGCGGCCCAGGGCGCTATACAGACAATCCTCAGAATGATTAAAATTTTCTTGTTAACTCACCCCAGAGAAGTTGCCAAAGTAACCAACACCGGCCGATTAGTTACTCAGGCAATCAGCGCTGGCAACAGTGAAAATGTCAGTGCTCAGGTGTTACTTTGGTCGCGAACAGAACCTGATCCGCTATTGTTAAGCAGTATCGAGACAGCATCTACGCTGCTGTTGTATCCCAGTGAAGAAGCCTTATCGGCGCTACCGGCGGGCGGCCCTTGTAAAGTCGAATATCCTTTGTTAAACAATCAGCCAGACACTGCACAATATCCCGTAGCAGATGCTTGTAACTTCATTATTTTAGATGGCACCTGGCAGCAAGCCAGGAAAATTTACAACAAGAGCCCCTACCTTAAAAATCTGCACAAGTTGCACTTAGTGACACAGACGCAGTCGAGATATACGCTTAGGCGCAACCAAAAATCTAGCGGTCTGTGTACTGCTGAGTCAGTGATTGAGTTGCTTAAGCTCAAGGGCTGTTTTAACTGTGCTGAAGACTTAGACAACCTATACCAACAGATTTTAATCCGTATGCAAGTTGGCAACAATCGCGTTTAACTATGGCCGCTAATTTGTCCGGCAATGCTTTTTCTGATCACTTGTGCACACAGCGCCCGTAACCACTGATGACCGGGATCTTTGTGCAAAGTGGCTGGCCAGTTCAAATAATAACGATTTACCGGCATCTTGAAGGGGATAGCCTGACAGGCCAACGCAAATTGTTTTATAAACTTAGCGGGCACTAGAGGTGTAGTGTTCAGCAACATTTGCGTTTTACTGACGACTTCTAAAGCGCTGATAAAGTGTGGGGTTCTCAAGCCTATTTGTCGGGACTTGCCTAACAAAGTTAAATGCTCATCCACTGGCATACTGGGACCACCACCAAGAGAGATCACCACATGAGGGTAAGCAAGATAACCATCAATGTCTAATTTGGTATTACTCAAAGGATGTTTGTTATTCATAAAGCAACACATCTGCTCATCTCCGAGATAGAGCTGATGAAAATAGTCCGGTACTAAGGTCTGTTGACTAGTAATGGCTAAATCTATGCTCTGGGCACTGTGCTGAATAAGAGACTTTTCCTGGATATTGATCACTTCAAGCTGAGCACTGGGAGCCTGCTGATAAAAGGCGGCCGCTATATCGCCCAGATACGCTTGCGATCCATAACTGCTCATATGCAATTTAAAATTACGCTGACTCAAGGTCGGTGAAAAATCCTCACTGATAAGCAGAGAGCTAAGCTGATCTAATGTGGCCTGTAATGGATTCGCTAACGCCTGTGCTCTGGCAGTCGGCTCCATACCATGGCTGGTCCTGACAAACAGTGGATCGTTAAAAAGCTCTCTAAGTTTCCCCAAGGCCCGGCTCATCGCCGGTTGGCTCATCTGCATTTGGTCGGCTGCGCGGCTAACATTCCTGTGCTCTAACAAGCTGTTAAGGCACAATAGTAATTTGAAATCTATCTGTGATAAGGAACCCAAAAGAACACCTTTAGTGATATGCAATAAATGAATAATGGTTACAGGGTATATGTATTAGATTATATATCACTTCTGGAGTAAATTGTGCCTAAAGTTAATAGGCTGCTTTATCTGTATAGCAGCATTAATAGGCTGCTTTATTTGTATAGCAGCTAATTGGAGATCGGCATCTTGAATCAGATTGAAAACAACCAGCATAATTTTAAATTAGGGCTATTTTTTGCACTGACGACTGTGGTTTTTTGGGGGTTATTACCTATAGCATTAAAACTATCAGTGAACTTTATCGACCCAGTGACCCTTACCTGGTTCAGGTTTTTTGTAGCATTTTTAGTCAGTTTTTTATTGCAGAAGTTGTCTGGAAATCTCTATCAATTTAGACACTTGCTAAAGATTGATTGGCTAAAACTAACCTTGGCTGCACTTTTCTCTGTAGGCAATTATGTGTCTTTTGTTTACGCTTTAGATTATTTACAGCCAGGGCCTGCACAACTGACCTTTCAAAGCGCCCCTTTCTTTTTAGCTTTCGGTGGCATGCTGTTTTTTAAAGAGCGCTTAAATGCGCTGCAGATGAGCTGTTTTGCCACTTTAGCTTTAGGTATGCTGTTATTTTTTCATCCGCATCTGGATTTTTCCAATACCACATCAAACCAGCTATGGATGGGTATTTTGATAGTGCAGTTCTCGGCACTGTCCTGGACAAGTTATGCTCTGTTACAAAAATCTATGATAAAAAAGCTATCTCCTGGCAATATATTACTGTTTATCTACGGTGCCGGAATTGTACTCATGATCCCGTTCAGTGACTTTAGTTATTTTGCAGAAATGACGTTAAATCAATGGTATATCTCTGTATTTTGCGCGATAAACACTTTAATTGCCTACGGTTGTTTTGCCCAGTCAATGAAATATTGGCCCACTGCACAAGTGGGCGCCACAGTCACACTGGCGCCAGTGTTTAGTTTTATTTTTACCGCAATAGTGGTGGCGCTGGGATGGTGGCCTGAAATGATAAAAAGTAATCCTTTAGACATATTGTCTTTGTCAGGCATATTACTGGTCATAGGTTCGGTGATTTTTGTTCAGCTAATGCCTCTTCTGAGAACCCGAGCAAGGGGTGGGGTCAGGCAAGCTAGCAGCTAGGCGCCAGCACCGTCTTACAGTTTGACACGCACCAGTATTGTGCAGCACCGGGCAAACACTTAACTTTGCATATAGCGTTATTATTTGTGCAATCTAATAAAGCGAAACAATTTTTTGTCCTTGTCACTCTATACAGCGACAAGACAAACTAATGAGTTTAATAAGCCATCAATTTCAGCAACGAGTACCTTATGACCCCACAACAGTTAACCCAGGCGCAGTTGGATGCGTATAACAGGCATGACATCAATGCATTCATGGACAATTATGCTGAGGATGTGCTGGTCAGGCTTTTTCCCTCAAATCAGGTGCTGTTTAGCAACAGTGCCGACATGGCCACATACTATGCAAAAAATCGCTTTAACCTGCCGAATTTACATGCACAATTAGTTGAGCGCTTAGTGCAAGGCAATATAGTAATAGATAAAGAGTTAGTCACTGGGCTGGGCAGTGAACCTGTGAGCGTAATCGCGATGTACGAAGTAGTAGGTACTAAGATTAAAAATGTTTGGTTTATCCAGTGACAACCGAATCTTCTATCTTTTGGCGTTAAAACCATCATTAAAATGCCTAATTCAATTTAGCACCTATCAAGGGTCAGGCTTAGTGCTACAGCTATGTTAGAATATGACCTTGGAGGTGTCAGATGATTAGTGTAATAATTGAGCGGCATATCGCCGATGATTTTGCCAGCTACTACGAAAAAGTCTGCCAGGAAATTTTAAGCTTTGCCACCGATGAAAACGGTTTCATCTCTGGTGAGTCTCTGCACAATGCCTATGATGACAACCACCGGGTGGTGATAGCACAATATCGAAGCATCCAGGACTGGCAGCAGTGGCACAGTTCAGAGCAGCGAAAAGAAATCATGTCCAAGCTGATTCCTATGCTGCAATGTGATGAAAAAATAACAGTGTTGCAGCATAACAGCAGCTCCAGTTAATCGAGTTTATAAGCTGTGTATTTTTTGCTGCTTCCTTTAACTAGCTGCGCTGGATATTTGGCTGCGTTGAGCTGTATTTTACGCTTGCATTCACTATAAATATCTAAATCCAAACTGTCTGCAAGGCGCACCAGATAAAGTTGCACGTCAGCGATTTCATCTGCCACCGCCAGGCGCTGCTCGGCACTTAAATTTTCACTTTGCTCTGGGTTTAGCCACTGAAAACACTCCAGTAACTCACCCGCTTCAGCGGTCAATGCCATGGCCAGGTTCTTTGGCGTTTGAAATTGCAGCCAATCTCTCTCTACGGCAAAATCATACATATCGGTTTTAAGTTTCTGTAAATTATCCATTGAGATACCTGTGATTTTAAAAAACCAACAGTTTACATGGCCTGAGGGTTAACGCAATTAGCTGTTTGCTTTAGTGATAACACCTGCCATCGTAAATATCAAAAAAGAGAAATAAGACAATGAGATACTGGATAATAGAGCAACTGGGCTAAACAGATGGCCACTACTGTTGAACTGATAGGGCAGCGATTAGTAAGAACAAGTCACAAGTGCCTATGCAGTGGGCGGCTAAGTACTGACGTTAATGCAGGCCCTGGATACGACAGCTATGAGTTTGCAATGAGAAAATACGAAAGCGGCACTGCTATGCTGGTCAAATGTGATAAGCACAGTCGTGATTCATGGCCAGTTCGGGGCTGTTTAAATTGTTCTCTTGAAACCGCTGCGGGCCCGGTCTTTAATGTTGCTCTGAATGTAGTTTTTGTCAGTGGTCTCAGAGGAGGCGTGGCCTAATTCATCGGCTAAATGCTTCAGTGGCCTGGACCCCGCATCTTCAGTGGCACCGGTGTGGCGAAGCCAGTGGGTGGTCGCCGCCATTAAATAATTGGCATCCTCAGAAAAACCATCTCTTTGCAATGCACTAATAGCACTGTCAAAACTTTGCTCTACAATTCGGCGAATTTGCCGCGCTGTCATATTACCGCTGCCACGCAATTTATTGAGCATAGCGCTGTCTTCATCAGGTGAGGGCAGCGACGACAAGCCTCGATAAGCACGGTAGCGCTTTAAGTAGTGCAAGTAAGCTTCGGGCACGGTCACCGAGCGGATTTTGTTACCTTTACCAAAGACAGTTAAATACCAAAAGCCATCGTTATCTTTACTAAAATCTGACATGGTAGGTCGCCATTTTGGGTGCTCTGACAGCTCAGAGACTCGCAGGTATAAACTTTTCAAGGTGACAATAATAAATAAATTGCGCTCGTATTGAAGGTCCTGATCCGCCAGATCTCGGGTGATTCCCAATACATATTCCCACTGCAATTCACTGAGTGTATCAGGGGTTTTACGTTGAACCTCCTTTACCAAATATGGACAGCTTTTTTTCACTACAGGCACAAAGTTTTTATCGCAGATCTCTTCCATTTGCGCATGTTGGTAAAGCACACTGATGGCGGTAAAAGTGGATATCAAAGACTCCTGAGAAGGTCGGTACTGCTCCACACTGGCAGTGGATCCCGGGTCTTTTTTGTACATTGATTTTGGCACTTTAGCGACAAAAGGTCGCCATTTAGGATTGGAATGAAATTGCCCACTGCGCTGTTTAAAGCGCTGCTGTACCGATAAGCCAAGCCACTGTTTGCCCGGTTTCCAGACAAACTCTATGTAAGCTTCAATATCTTTGCGCGCCACCTCAAAGATACCTTTGTCACGACACTGCCAACAGTACAAACACCAGCGCTCAATTTCATTGCGAAAGCGTAGGTAAGTCCCCTCAGACTTGCGGCCCATAATGTAAAGGAAATCTATGACAAATTTCAGCTCGCTGACGGCCGTCTGTTGAAGAGGCCCCAGTTGCTGCAAAAAATTAGCTAAATCCGGGTATTCGTTGGCCAGCTGCTGTTTTTGCAACAGTGATTTTTGATTTCTTATTTCTGAGAAAGTATTGATTAAAGGGGTGACTTTGAGCATGTTTGTCCGCAAGTAAACTGCTGTGGCTGATATCTTACACTAGCTTTGAGCGTTGCATCGAACTAATGGTGTGACCATTATGCCGAGTTCGACAAGCTATGTCACAACAATGTAACCAATATAGTCAGTCATTGATGCAATGCTGTGACGAGCATGCTTGCGAGTGGCCCAATTAGAGTGCCCGAATGGATCGACGCTAAATCTTAAACTGAGCCACTAAGCTATTTAATTGCTCAGCTAGTTGGGCGACCTCCTGGCTCGCCTGGGCGGTGTGTCGGGGATCCTCAACCGATTGCTCGCAGTCACAGCTGATATTGACAACACTGCTGTTAACTTCTTCTGTGACACTGTGCTGCTCTACAGTTGCACTGGCTATCTGTAAGTTCATGTCGGTTATAGTGGTTATTTCCTTAAGTATGGTCTTTAATTCCAAGCCGGCTTCAGTGGCCGCGGACACCGATTCCTGGACCATTTTTTCGCCATTACTCATCTCGCTGACAGCCTCTGCCACAGTGCTTTGCAACTCACTGATCACCTGTTCTACTTTGACAGTAGAATCTTGAGTTTTATAAGCTAAAGTTCTCACTTCATCCGCGACTACGGCAAAACCTCGCCCTTGTTCTCCGGCTCTGGCCGCCTCAATAGTTGCGTTGAGCGCCAGTAAGTTTATCTGCTCGGCAATGCCTTGTATGACTTCGATAACAGAACCAATTTTCTGGCTGTTAATACCCACGCTATTCATCGCCTCTGAGATACTGGAAACCCGGTGTGACAGCGAGGTAATTGAAGCGACAGTATCATCCACTACGAGCTTGACTTGGGTGGTATCACTGGACGCTGTTTGCGCTACTAGCGAGGCGCTCTGAGCACTACTGGCCACGTCTCCAATGGATGCGGACATTTCGGTAATCGCCGATGCCAGAGAAGTGGTCTCTATTTGTTGGCGAAAAATCCTCTGGCTATTCTGCTCACTAATGGTCAAAGTCTCCTCTGCTGCTGCCGCCAAGCTTTGACTGGTGGTATTTATCTTGCGCACCATAGCTTGCAATTTTATGGTCATAGTTTGCAGCGCTGCATAAACACCGGTGGCATTTTCTTGCTCGGGGAAACTGAATTTCAGGTCGCCCTTGGCAATGCGCTCGGCGATGCGCTGCATATCTTCAGGCTCTCCACCTAAAGGCAACATGATTGAACGTTTTACTAATAATGCTATAGCGCTGACCATCACTACTGTCACTAGCATCAGCAAATACATGTATTGGGTCAGTAAATTTTTAGGGGCAAATGCCTCGGCCTCATCAATTTCCGACAACAGCGCCCATTGTGCATCGCCGATGTCGATCGGCGTGTAAGCGGACAGAACCGGGTTGCCCATGTAATCGATAATAACTTCACTGCCGGTCTCACCAGCCAGTGCCTTAACGCTGGCCTGGGTATCAACTGCGCCGCTAGTTGGATCTGCAAATGAAGCCTTTACCGAGTGATTCACAGGATCCAAATATGAATCTGAGCGCATTAATTTATCTTCACCAATCAGGTAAGTTTCACCAGTTTCGCCAAGACCTGAGCGCTCCGACATTATGTTATTAAGCTGTTGCAGCGGGAATTGAAAAATCAATACACCTATTTTTTTTGACCCTTTGAAAATAGGTGAGGCAACAAAACCTGCAGGAGCTTCGTAGGAGGGTGTGTAGCGTTTTAGATCGGCAAACACAACCGCATTTTTGTCGGTTTTTTGACTGGCTTGTTTAAAGGCGTGGGCAAAATTAGTCTCTGCATAAGGGCCCGTCAGTAGTGAAGTCGCGTAATCCAACTCTTTGAAAACGGAATAGACAATGTCACCTGATTTTATGTCCACCAGGAAAATGTCATAGTAATTAAAGCGCTGTAAATAGGCCTGCAATACCGGGTGAACTGACTGGTGAACAACACTGTAATCACTATCGTCTTTAAAGCTCTGCAATTGATCTTTCTGGCCCAGTGGGTGCGGGTTATTACTAATGTAATTGTATTGGAAATTGATAGTGCGCTCATTTAACGGCTGAAAAATACTCTGAACAGGCGCGCTTTTGCCCGCGTTTTGACTTGCGTACTCCCCGGCAAAATTAGCGCTGTAGTATTGCTTTACGCTTTTACGCAGCAGCTGTGGGTTAGCTGCTAAAGGCTGGCTTTTAAATGCCTGACTAAAGTTACCCATGGCATCGACCACCATGTGATTTTCAGACAGGGCAATTACTTGATTTTGCACTGTATCCAGATAGCGCTCCACCCCTGCTTTTTTTATATCTCTGACGGACTGTAGCTGACTGAAAGCTTGCTTAGATAAGAAGTCAGAGGCCAGATACAACGACACTGCCATGATTAATAGTGCAGGTATAGTGCCTGCCAGTAAAAAAGTGAGCAGTAACCTGTGCCCAAGGCGCATATTCTTGTTTATCTGTTGCTTTGACATGACATTTCTTCTTCAATGTAAAATTTAATTCATTAAAATGTAGTGAAGAATTGATCAACTATCCCTAAGAAAATATCCTATTAAAAATTCTGTATGGCTAAAAAAAATGTCATCATTTCGCGACCACAGAACTTAAATGTTTTGCTTAACTGCCAGTTACTAAGAAACTAACTGGAAAATACACAGAGAAAAAATTTTGCAATTTTCGGCATTGATCAATATCTAAGCTGTCCGATACGCAGATTTCTATTGGCAAGGGCAGGGAATCTGAACGAGATGTTCTGCTATGCGAGCCCAATTTTGGCTACTTTGACTACTAAAAAATCATTTACTAGTGTTTTGCAGCAAGCCTATAGCCAAGAACTTATACCAGCGCAGAGTTAGCATACAAAAGTGCAGGGGAGAAATGCTGGAGTCTATTTATATAACTGTGCTGATTATCCCGTTTGAAATTGCTCTTATGCTGTTGATTGGTTCAGGTGATACGAGCATTGAGTTAGAATTTACCCAAATGCTCAGTCAATGGGATTGTTTTATCTTACTCAAAGGCTACGACAAGCTAATAGGCGAAGATCTGTACCAAAAAGGCGTTTTGTTTTTAAGGTCAAGCTCATACCAGCCATGCGCTATTAATAAAATGCCGGCATTAAAAGCCGGACAGCGTTAAACATCTGCAAAACGGTTTTTTAGTGGTGATTGAATAAAACAACAAATCAAAAGCTTACTAAAACATCTGTGCAAGCGTTATATCTGTATACCGAGACGCCAATAAATGGCAGCGACTTCGAGCGCAGATAAAATGGCAGCACAGTATTGAGCGAGGTATTGCAGATGAGTTGTCAGTCGTCAGTCGTCAGT
>ASZI01000199.1 GCA_000416315.1 Osedax symbiont Rs2
AAGCCAGTCAGTGGGTCGAGCAGTTTTACAATAGCCGCGCACAGTTGCGCGAGCGGCAGAGCACTACCAAGAGGGTAGTGTTTGTCTCCCAGCATTCGCTGAGTGGGGCTTTTTTTCCGAAGTGGAGCAAGCCGTTGCAAACTTTGGTGGGCGATGTATGCCTGCGGGTTAACGCCGGTAATCTGCACGATAGTTTAGATACCCTGTTATCAGGCCAGGGCGACTTTTTACTCTGTTACCACTCACCTGAAATATTTCCCCAGCTGGAACAAGACGATATTTTGAACCTGCAGGTGGGCGCAGATCAGTTAATTCCTGTGTCAGCGGCTGACCAAGATGGCCACCCTATCCACGCTCCCGTGCCGGGGGCAGCGCTAAAACTGTTAGCTTACCCACAAGAGTCTTTTTTTGGCAGGCTGTTGCAAAGGGATTGTTTTTCTCGTATTTCCCCAGCTATTCAATTTAACATCGTTTGTGAAAATGCATTAGTCGAAGGGCTCAAGGCTATGGCACTGGCAGCGAATGGTGTGGCATGGTTGCCAGCCCGGGTGATTGAGCAAGAGTTGCAACAAGGGACGCTGGTGAGCATCCGCGACAGACTCCCTTCATTAGATATGAAAATTATGCTGTATCGCAAGAGGGCACCGCGATTAAAAGAGATCGATGTGTTTTGGGATTACTTTAAAGCTCAGGCAAGTGTTTAGTGAGGGTATCGTAAAAGGTAGCGAAGGAAGATAAGGCAAGGCAAGATAAGGCAAGGCAAGGCAAGGCAGCCAAAGAGAACGAAGACAACAGCTTAAGCTGGCCAGAAGGGTTTTAATCAAAATTGACGAAATAGCGGAATTAGTGAACCCCTGTTGTTGGGTATAATTCTAATAAATGAGCATTCAGCGTACCCCTCATTTTGTGTATTGAGCCGATGTTTAATACAGTAATACCGAGTGCAGCAGATTTACGAAACCTTCTAATACTGATTAGCTAAGTGGCTATTGCATACTGTCTGTGGTGTTTGCGATATCAAGCCTAAATTAGCAACTCTTTCGCCATTTCCTGGGACGTTTTCAACACTACTTGCTCGCGTTCGGAACGGGCAGAGTGGTGGTAATAGAGTCGAATATCAAAATCGACATCCCAGCGTTCATCCCCGGCCCTGCAGAGTTTTCCTTCTCTCAGTTCATTCAGAATAGAAGACTTGGGTAGCCAGGCAAAGCCAAGCCGTTCAGTAATCATTGACTTCAAAGTGTGGGAAAAGGGATTTTCATAGCGACGCGATAAATAGCAACTGTGCCCTTTTCTCTGAATTAGTTCATCTATGGCTTTCCCAAATAGCGACTCATGAGTGTAGGCAACGTAGGGCACCGGGTCTTCGAGACATCCGGGCAAGCTGAAGGCTGGCGTCCGGGAATGTTTCAAAGTGGCTGCCACCGGAATCAGTGTCTCTTTACCTATTGTAGTGTAAGAAAATTTAGTTTCATCGATAGGCAGGCTTACCTGTTCGTTGGCATAGCAGAACATGTAGTCGACATGTCCTTGTTTTAGCAGCTCTACGCAATCCGATAATTTTTCTGAAATCAGACGTAAATAGACAGAATCCAGGCGACTTTCCAGCCGTTTCATCCAGTTTAAGCACAAGGTCTGAGCGATTGAGTTTTGCGCGGCAACCGTGATTTCACTTTCACCGCTAGAACCCAATGCGCGGATGGTTTCACGAGCATTGTATAAACGCCTTAAGATAATCTCGGCTTCTGTGACAAAGATAGCGCCCTGTGGAGTCAACTCGAAATGTGTGTTTTCTCGGTTGATTAATGATGTCCCCAACCATTGCTCCAGTGCTTTGATACGCCTACTAAGCGCAGATTGCGTGACATGGCGCTCTCGTGATGCGGCGGTGAAATTTTGTAAATTCGCCACACATACAAAGTCTTCAAGCAGTTTTATATCCACTAAACATTCCCTTCAAATCGCATATGCTAATCAGCACATACCATGCACTAGCCAGATAAAATCCGCAAGTCGCATTTTGCCGGTTTTTATAAGGCGTAACATGTTGAAACTAAAAAGATAAAGCTTCGGTTTGTTTCCTTCGGAATGACATGAGTCTGAATCAGCATTAGTCAGGGAAAATAAATGCAGGTACTAATAAATGGCAGCGAAATCTAGCGCTTAAATACAATAACAATAAGGAGAGTCACATTATGAAACAGAAATTCTTACGTACAGTCCTGGCTGGCGCCGTGGTCTTGGGCATGCTGGCCACGACAGTACAGGCAGCAGAAACTATTCGTCTATCCACTTATGTCAACCAGTCAGATATTCGCTATGAAGGATTTAAGAAGTTTGCCGAATTATCCAAACAAAAATCCAATGGTGATTTGAATGTACAGATATTTCCCTCAGCTACTTTGCACGGTTGGAGTGAGGGTGTAGATGCCGTACAAGGTGGGGTTTCGGATATCAGTTGGATCCCCGCCGATAAACGTCTTGAATGCTACCGGGTAACTTCTTTGTATCCAGCCGCAATCAGTTTGGAAAACCAGATTGAATTAGATGCAGAATACGCAGAATTAATCCGCGATGAAGCGTCCAAAGTGGGCCTAGTTCCGCTGATTAACTCCAACTATTCCTATGACCAGGAGTGGTGGTTTGAAGAGCCCATCGACAATCTGGATAACCTCGACGGGAAATTGGTTCGTTCTATCGGCCCTCTGGTCAGTAACATGATCGAGTCCTGGGGCGGTAAGCCTGTTTTTGTTGCGCCTAAGGAAGTATTCCAGTCTGCTGAACGTGGCGTTGTCGACGGCATCAATATGGGTGTTGCCACTTACAGTTCATGGAAGCTTTGGAATGTGATGCCCTACATGGTCAACGCCAATCTCTTTTATGGCAATATCATGTATATGATGAACAAAGACAAATTTGATTCACTGAGTGAGAGTAATCAAAGCGCCTTAATGGAAGCGGCTAAAGAAGCTGAAATTTGGTTAAAGCCACGCTATGAGGATTGGGTTGATCAACGTGTAGGTAATGCCGTAATGAAAGGCAATGGTGCTGCCGTGACTGTCTCACAAGAAAGTCGTCATGCGATGATTAAAAAGACTCAAGCTACATGGAATACTGTGGTAGACAATGCTTGTGGCCAGCCTTTGGCTGAAAACATCCGTGCGCTTTTAGCAAAACACGCTAACTAGAAACAACCGTTTGCAGCGTGGTGAGCTTCAGTCCCCCCTCGCTGCATACGTGTTTCTGGGCGACACTAACCAGGCAGCACAGAGGTTTTATATGCGACAAGCATACACTCAAACACTAGAACGAATCGCCCTGATACTACTATATTGCGGGGGATTAATTGTTCTGATACAAGCAACTTGGATCAGTTATGGGGTCTTTATGCGCTATGTATTAAACGACCCGGACGGCATGGTAACAGAGGCGACGGCATTGATGCTGGTACCGGTCGCGTTTTTTGGTCTGGCCTACGCACTAAGTAAGGATGCCTACCCAAAAGTAACCTTGATACGAGATTTAATGTCGTTAAAGGTACAGGGAATATTAGATAGAACTAACCTTATTACTATGATCATGATCGGGGTCTTTTTTAGCGTCGCGGCGTGCAAGGCTACTTATAAGAGTTACTACTCAGGAGCAGCTTCGGAAATTTTGCTATGGCCGCGCTTTTATTTTTGGCTACCTGTAGCTATATCGTTAATTATTTTTACCTTACTGGCAATGATGCGTTTTATAAACTATCAGCCGCCATCTGGCCAAGATTTAGCTGATCGGGAGGACGCGTAATGGAATGGTACGTTGTTGGTTTGGGATTACTTGGACTATTGATATTTTTTATCTGTATTGGCTTGCCAATCCCATTTGCACTTGCGGCAGCGTCAGTGCCTTTTTTGTTGAACATTCAGTCGTTGTCTACTTCACTTGTCACTGCCGAGCTTAAACTCTGGGGAGTATGGGTCGATTATATTTTGTTGTCGGTACCCTTGTTTGTGTTGCTCGGTGAACTCATAGGGCGATCCTCTATCGGCCCTAATCTGTATTGGTTTATGCACTCTAAAGTGCCTATTAGAGGTTCGGCGGCATATGGCAGCATAGGCGCCTGTGCAGGATTTGGTGCCGTGTGCGGCTCGAGTATGGTTGGTTCGCTGACTATCGGCGGCGTCGCGCTTCCCGAGATGCTGAAGCTAGGTTATAGCAAACGCTTATCCAGTGGAGTACTCGCTGCAGGCGGTACTCTCAGTGTCTTGATCCCACCTAGTCTGATTTTACTCTTCTATGGCATAGTCACCGATCAATCTATTGGTGAATTATTTATTGCCGGTGTCGTGCCAGGTTTTATCTTGGTGTCTTTTTTCATTATTATTGTCGCGGTCTGGGGCTGGATGCGCCCGAAAGATATACCCGAACGAGACAATAGCAACCCAATTCCATGGGGACTCGCTCTGAGTGCCATTCTACCAGTGATTATTATTGGTTTGATAATCACTATCTCTATTTACACAGGTATAGCCACTCCCACAGAGGCCGCTGGTGTTTCTTGCGTCGCGACGCTGATCATGGCGGTTAGCTTTGGTGGTTTGCGCTGGGAAGGATTTCTCGGGGCGCTGCGTGCCACTATGCAAACAATGGGGTATCTTGGGCTGTTATTATCGGCCGGTGTGCTGTTTGGTTTTGTCTTGACCTATTATCAAGTGCCGCAACAATTCACCGAGTTGTTCAGTTCTATGGGCCTTTCTCCCTATTTAGTACTGATCGCCATCATATTATTTTATGTGATTCTAGGTATGTTTCTAGAACCGGTTTCCATGACTTTTATCACTTTGCCAACCTTGTATCCGCTGGTGGCGGCCTCCGGCTTTGATCTGATCTGGTTCGGTGTGATCTACACCATCACTATGGAAGTGGCAGTGCTAACCCCTCCGGTGGGATTGAACCTTTACGTTATACAGGCCCTGGCGCGAAAAGAGGTAACTATTATCGATGTGATTATAGGCTGTCTGCCGTTCATTGGCGCGCTGATACTGCTATTAGCATTAATGATAATGATCCCGGATATTGCACTTTGGCTACCGGGAATTATGGGTTAGGGGAAAATGTATGGGATGTGTTAGAGCGGGAAAAGGGCCTGTTTTGGTCCTAGTACATGGGTTTTTGAGCGGGTATTCATATTGGCATAAGCAAATTGAGAGTTTGAGTTCTCACTTTGAAGTGATCGCCATGGATCTACCTGGTTACGGTGGCGAGACGAAACAGACCGGGCTGGATAATATATTCGACTTCGCAAGTGACATACTTGAAAAGCTGGATAAACTAGGGGTAAAAAACTTTCATTTGCTAGGCCATTCTATGGGCGGAATGATCGCCCAGGAAATTGCGTTGCAAACCCCTGATAGAGTTAATCGTCTGGTACTCTATGGGACAGGTCCTATGGGTGACCTTCCAGGTCGATTCGAACCGCTGCAAACAAGCATGGCAAAAGTGCGCAAAGATGGCACTGAAGAAGCAAAAAACTACACGGTCGAAAGCTGGTTCGCAAAAGGCGCAAAAGATCCTGATTTCTCGTCGGGTATGTTGTTGGCCAAAGAGGTGTCGCTACAAACTTTCATCAATGCGCTAAATGCTATGGCAAGTTGGAGTGCTGTGGATCGTCTGGGAAAAATCCAGTCACCCACCTTAGTAGTTTGGGGAGATCAAGATCGAAGTTATATTTGGTCGCAACCTTACTCCTTGTGGCAGGAAATTCAGGAGAGTAACCTGGCGGTGCTACCGGGCTGTTCGCACAATGCCCACTTGGAGAATGACAGGTTGTTTAATCAGATTGTTTTCGATTATCTGAGCCAGGATTCCCCCCGATAGAGGGGGTTTATTTACTGATTACCCCCAGCTTAGCGCTGTCTAAGCTGGTTATTTTCTTATAAGTTACAGTCAATAACCAACTTCGTTGCAGTAGATTGTGAGCAAGGGAAAATGTCGAAACATTATTGGTTTTTAAACTCGGCCAGTTGCGCGACTATGTTATAAGTCACTCTACTGTATCTCTGACCTTTAAGTTTGCAGTAGCTAAAGTTATTTTTCCGAAAAAACTCTCAACTAAAAGTTGGTGTAGGTGGCGGGTGATTAACCTGTTCCACATAACCTATTGTTTTATAGCTTCTAAATATAATTCGGTGTTTGCTAAGTGTACCAAAAAAGTGTCCCATTTGGCAGTAGAAGGATAGGTGTTTTAGTTACGATGAGTTCTTAAATTAACTAAGGCTAAAAGGGTAGGGCAGATAGCTGGTTCTGAGTAATTCGAAAGCGGTGGCGTCTACTGAATAGTATAGTCAATTGATTGATTTAATGGTGGTAAATTTTTGGTGATTTTATATATGCCCCCATAAATACCCCCGTTATTTTTTAGTAAATTGTCCTCTAAATTAGCGTAAGGTTCTATTGTCATCTGTTTGTATGATTATTTAAATGCCAGGTCTTGCCGATAGCAGGCTGATTAGATAGCGTTGAATCTGTATTGGCAGATAACCTATAACCCTAAGCAAAAGCGGCCTTTTGTTAAGAACAATCCATATAACGAAAATCCCAATACGGGATTGTACAATTTAATGGATATAGCAAATGAATAACATAATATTGGCCAGTGTATTTCTTCTATCTATCAGTTGTACCTTCGCTGGAACTGGTAACGATGAAATACAATCATTCAGTAGCGCTTAAAGCGCACGCGGTGTCTCGCATCATCACAAACGAATTGAAAGATTTTAATATCAATGGCATGTCTATTGATAATAGAGCAGGCATCAATAATTTATTCTCTGAAAGCATAGACTTAAGCAGCTTACTTTCTTCAATTCCGATATATTTATGGTCATGTAACCATCGTTCGAGAAGTTGTAACATTATTGACGATTCTCTGATTATTACGTTGGTTTGCTTAATACGTTGGGATAAGTTTTTTGTGAATTTTTTTGAACAAAAATCAACACTATCTCTCGATTCAACAAGAGCATACCCAAGTATATCCCCTATTATCTTGTTACAATCATGTGTATCAAACGACTCGTTTCGGCGGTGTTCAAGCATTGGAGGAGTTTTAAACAATTTAAAACTAGCATGAGCAACATCAGTCGCCATAATCATGTCGCTACGCCGGCTGATTAATTTGATACTACGGATAGCATCATTTTTAATTGACAACACATCGGCGTTAAATATAAGTGTTGCACCGCCGCGCTCTCGTCCACCAGCTGGAGTAATTACTGATGGCAACTCAACCTGACGAGTTGTTGTTTTTCCTTTAACCAGATTATCAATAAACCCATGCCATTGCATGGATGAAATGTTGACCTCGTATCTACAGAAGTTCCTTTGATTAAACGAATAAAAGTCATGATGAGCGTTACATTCAACATAACCAAGTTCTGATATATCTATACAGCTAATATATCGCTGTATAGCCACAGATTTATCACTAGCATCAGCATCACTAATCGCCATTAAAACATCCAACAGAGGGCTAGCTCGCGTATATTCTTTTGGGATCGGAGAATCTCCGGATAACGCACTAAATGCCATATCGCACTCTTTTGCTATTAATTGCTCAATCAGTGATATGAATTTATGTTCAGGGATGGTCCACAATAAATCATCATCAAGGATAAAACCTATACTGCCTTCCTGATTCATTTTACGCTGAAGATGCTGCTGACAAATGTTCCGACTATCTACAATCGGCGGGGAGAATGTGACTGACTCTATTATATCTACAGGTACACAGAACTTATAAAATAGTGACGATTTCGAACTACCGATCAGAAGTATAGATGCTTTAATACTAAAGCTAGGCAGCTCGTGTTGCATACTTCTCAGTAAGCGATTTGCGACATCTGGTTCAGCTGTTGCTAATGCAATATGAATGTTTCGATTATGACGCATGGTTATACAACGCATAATTCATTAGAAAAGTTTCAAACTGATGTTGATGCTTGCTTAACTTACCTTCATCTAATGATTCATTATCTTGATGAATAAAATGTAATCTGTCATTGGGGCCAAAGCCCATATATACAGCATCTTTGGGTAAGTTTGATAGTAATGGGCAGGCTTCTATACCATTAAGTTTATTTAGGTGTCTATACTCTATCCGAGGTCCATCTAAGCTCATTTGAAGTAATTCATGCCAGGAGACTAATTGTGATGCAGTCAGGTTAGGAGACCATAAGAATGAAATTTGAGTATCAGTATCTAAATCATTAAATCCCGTTTCCTCGATATATACTTTGGCACCAAACGCAGGAATTTCATTCTCAAAAACATATTGGGCAACACGGTCTCCCTGTGTTATCTCCTCCTCTCCCTGGATTAACCACATGATTGTAGGGATTGGGTTACCTGACAGTACCAGTGCTTGTAATGCAAGCATACGGGCTAACAAGGGTCCTTTGTTATCCGCAATCCCTCGTCCATAGAGGCGACCGTTAATCTTTTCTAACGCAAAAGGATCTTCACTGCCCCAACACGCCTGTAGATTGACAGGTGCGACATCATAATGTCCATAAAGTACAATTTTGTTGTCACTTAATCGACCAGGATAATTCGCAATAATAGTTGGCTGCTCGGTATCACCTTCGGCAACCATACGGATATCAAATCCTATACTTTCTAAAAAAGTAGTCACAAACGCTATTGCTTGTATGTTCCCTTGAGTATTATCAACGACTGAATGCATCGAGATAAATTTTTTATACATTGGTAAGTTAAAAATCATATTAATAAATCAGTATGTTTTGAATCAAGAAAGTAAAAGTGCTGTCTATTGGCGTAAAGGTTGGGCTGGTTTTTTGTAATTATTGAATTACTTCATCATTATCTCGTTAGTTTGGTAAAACTGTGTATGAAACTCCCCAATACAAGTCCGATTTATGCTTAAACGTACTGTTTCAGGATGTAGGCAAAGTGCTACGGCCAATGGACATTCGACATAACCTATTGCAACTATGGTTGCGTTCACGAAACTTCCATGTGTTTATATTTTAATTCTCGTCGATCAATCATTTTGTCGAACGTTGGATAATGGGAGAAATATTGATGGTGGAATATTGCCGAGTAACCAAATGTTTCTTCAAAAATAAATCTTAATGCTGCACGCTCTGACTTTGATATTTTGTGTAATTGATCGATAACTAATTTTTGCAAACCTGAAGTTATATCAAAAGGTTCCTTAGGCGCATTAATTATTGAATGTGGAAGCAGGTGTTTGAATATATCCCTTAGTATTGTCTTGCCAGTGTTCGTAGAAATATTACAAAGATATTTCACATCGAGCGATAGGGCTATTTGAGTCACACGGTGATCTAGAAATGGACACCGCGCTTCAATACTATAATTTGAACTTATTAAATCTAAGCGCCGAAGTTCAGTGAAATGTAAATCTTGTACCAAGCCTTCTCTCATTAGGGCGGGATTGTTATGTCCATTGTACATACCTTGATAACCACAGAAAAACTCATCTGCGCCTTCGCCAGTAAGCATTACTCGAATGCCATCTCGATGCACAGCTTGAGCTAATAACAATGTTGCCAAACCGTTGGATATAATTGAAGGGTTAAAGCTTTTAGTGATCCTGCAAGTTTCAGTTATTAAACTGAGCAAATTCGTTTTAGAAGGCGGTTGGATCAACACAACACGGCTATGGCAAATATCCAAATGATTAAGCAGTTCCAATACTGAATCAGGATAGCTTTCGCCAACAACGTAATAACGTGCACGCTTGCATAATCTGGTTTCTACAAGATAAGCAATAATGGAACTATCTAATCCTCCACTTAGAGCGATTGCAAATGGATGTTTCTTTGGAATTCGCAGTGAGATGGCGTTTTCTATTGTTTCGAAGAGGCTTATTTTTTTGTTGATGGGAGGTTGATGACAATATGTATTAGATACAGCCCCAGTTTTAATATCAAAACTCGATACCCCTGGTGTTAGCACCTGAATTTTGGTGGTGCCCTCATCAATATGGTTAATATCAATGCCAGTAGCAACATGCCAACCGGCACCACTATTCCAAATTAATAAAGGTTTTTTTCCTACATGATCGGTAAATATCTCACATTGACCAGTTGTTTTGTCAAAGAGAAAACCTGAATACATACCGTTAGTCAGCTTTACAGTTTCACGCAAACCATAGCGCTCTATATGTTTAAAGAAAATACTAACATCATTTAGTTTGGTAGAATTAATATGTAACCTGTCTGCAAGCTCCTGATAGTTATATGTTTCTCCAATCATGACCATTATTTTCAATTTATTGTGTAATGGTTGACTGATTTCAGGGCTACTTATAAAAAGGTGTGAAAACTCAAAATTTAAGGTTATATCACCATAATTAAAATTTTCTGAGATATAACTATCTAAACCCCGCGACAACGTATCCCGTCCTATTTTATTTTTTAGATAATAGGTATTAGCTGTCGCGCTCACTACAAAACCACACATTAATTAATGCTCTCTAAATACAAATTTAAATCAGGGACTAATTCAGGGAAGTAGCCGTGTGCATAATCTAATAACTCAGTCGGAGTGAGGATACGTTTCTGACAGTGTTTTCCTGATTCATACAAGGATAAATTGAAGCCTGAGATACGGTGAAAGCTATTATCGTGTAACCAGCAAAATCTAAGTTCATTGCTATAAGGTAGTGGCTGACTGTAGCGACTAGAGAACTTATCAAATATGTCTCGCTGATTTTGCGGTGCCAACGAAATACGATTCATATCGCGCCATTGCCTTCCATCATGTCTTTTAATAAGGAGGTTATCCAGCTCTTTTATTACTTAAAAATGTATCCCCGCCGTTACATATTTTTG
>ASZI01000200.1 GCA_000416315.1 Osedax symbiont Rs2
TCCTACTTCCTACTTCCTACGTCCTACTTCCTACTTCCTACTTGCGACTTACGACTAATATCAAGTCCCACAATAAGTCGTATAACAGCCAAATTCATCCGCTGGTGGGGCTGAAAATTCATCGAAGTCCTCGTTTTGCTCGAAGGGGCTGGTAAGCGCCGCCAGCAGTTTTTCAAAGGGGGCAAAATCGGCGTTTTCCTCGGCCGCTGTTATCACTTGCTCCACTTGGTAGTTGCGTGGAATATAGACAGGGTTGACCATGTGCATGCTCTCAACCCGCAACTTGCTGCGCAGAGGGTCGCGACTTAAACGCGCACTCCAGCGCTGCTGCCATTGCTGGAAAACCTCTGGGTCGGTAAAGAGCATGTTTGCTGTTTCGCCACCTCCTTGCAACAGATTTCCCAGTGCCCTAAACAACTGGGTAAAATCAACCTTCTGAGCGGCTAAGATCTCCAGCAGTTCATTGGCCAGTGCCAGATCTTCTGGCTCTTGATTGCTTAGACCCAACTTACTACGCATTCCCGTTAACCAATATTGCTGATAGCTCTGCTCGAAGCTGTTAATCACCTGGGTGGCCAGTTCAACCGCCTGCTCTGTGTCGTTGTTAATCAAAGGTAATAAGGTTTCAGCAAAACGTGATAAGTTCCAAATTGCCGCTGCCGGTTGGTTGGAGTAGGCGTAGCGGCTCTGACTATCAATGGAGCTAAAAACAGCAGAGGGGTCAAAGTTGTCGATAAAGGCGCAGGGGCCATAGTCGATAGTTTCACCACAGATGGTCATGTTATCGGTATTCATTACCCCGTGCACAAAACCTAAATTCATCCACTTGGCAATTAAACTCGCCTGTTTGTCACAGACTTCTCCAAGCAAACCTAAATAGCAATCAGGGCTATCTTTGAGATGTCCGAAGTGGCGCTCAATTGTGTAGTCTGCCAGCAGTTTTACTTTATCGCTCTGACCGCGGGCGGCGAAAAACTGGAAAGTCCCGACTCTGATATGGCTGCTGGCAACCCGTGCCAGTACCGCACCAGGTAGCAAATGCTGACGCATTACCCGCTCACCGGTAGTAACCACGGCCAGTGCACGGGTGGTCGGCACATTCAAACTGTGCATCGCCTCCCCTAACAAATATTCGCGCAATATTGGCCCGAGCACGGCTTTGCCATCGCCACCGCGAGAGAACACAGTGCGCCCAGATCCCTTTAAATGTATGTCACGCCGCTGCTGGTTGAGGTCTAACACTTCGGCCAATAGCAGCGCCCGGCCATCACCTAACTGTGGGCTGAAACCGCCAAATTGGTGCCCGGCGTAAGCTTGCGCCAGTGGTATGCTACCTTTTACACTAGCGCCACCTGAGAGCATTGCGGCCAATTTTTCATCGCTGAGATTATCTAAATCCAGACCCAGAGTTTTAGCCAGTGGTCGGTTGAATTTGATCAGCTTGGGAGAGGGAGCTTTATCACCGGCAAATAAGCTATAGAAATCCACGAGCTCTCGGGCGAAGCTGTTGTCGATATTCAGACCTGAATCTATTTCACTATCGCTCATGCGGGTTCCACTGGTTAAAGGTTGTATTGCTAACTGGGCTGCGGGTTAATACACAAACCTTGTACTCTTCCATCTTTGCAGGCGCTGATTGGCTTGCTCTAAAACGACAGAGCAGGTTTAAATTTTGTTGACAGTTCACTAAAATGATTAACTATTTAATGGGGGCTGCGCACTAATTTGCAAGTTCAATGAGTGTTTATAGCTTTGCAATATTAAGCACTTAAACAAAGATCAAAAGAACTTTAGCAATTTTCTTTTTAATATTTATAAGCATTTTCGCCGTTGCCGAGTTACTTTCTCTTTGCTTGAACTTGCTCACGCCCCATTCCTCACCCCTGTCTTTTCACTGACGACTTACAACTTACAACTGATTCCTAAGCCCCACAATACGTGGTGTAGCGAGCCGTAGTGTCCGCCGAGGCACAGGCGAATTGCTCGAGCCCTTCTCGCTCGGTAAAAGGCAGGCTGAGTACCCCCTGCAATTTTTCGAAAAGACTATAGTCGGCCTGTTCTTGTGCGGCTGTTATCGCCTGTTCTACTAAATGATTGCGTGGAATGTAGATAGGGTTTACCGCATTCATCGCCGCTGCACGAAAGGTCGGAGTTTGTCGATCGCGCTCTCGCCGCTCAGCCCAGCATTGTAACCATTGCTTGAAGAGCAGAGGCTGGGCAAATAAGTCAGTTGCCGGCCCCACCTCGCCCGATACGGCTTTAGCCAGAGCCCGAAAAAGCTGGGTGTAGTCGACTTTCTGTGCGCCCATCATCTCTAGTAGATCATCGGCTAATTTTCTATCGCCAGCCTCTGCATTGCTTAAGCCTAATTTACTGCGCATGCCCTGCAGCCAATATTGTTGGTAATTGACTTCAAAGCTATTCATTAAGGTCGTGGCCAGTGCCAGATCTTCTGACTCATCGTTATAAATCGCCAGTTTACGGCGCATTCTCTCTAGCCATTTTTGACGATAGTTGGCAGCAAAATCGTTACTGACATTAAAGGCTTGTTCCAGCGACTGTTTTGCGCCAGTGCTGATCAGAGGCAGTAAAGTTTCAGCAAAACGCGCTAAGTTCCAGAGCGCAGCAGGCGGCTGATTGTTGTAGCGATAGCGCCCGAGAGTGTCGATGGAGCTAAAGAGCGCTTTGGGATCGTAACTATCAATGAAAGCGCAGGGACCGTAATCGAGGGTTTCGCCACAGATACTCATGTTGTCGCTGTTCATCACCCCGTGTACAAAACCCAAGTTCATCCATTTTGCAACCAGTGCTGCCTGGCTTTTACACACTTCACTGAGCAAGCGCAAATAACAATTATCTTGTATTTCTGGGTAAATGCTTACCTGAGGATAATGGCGATTGATGACGTAGTCAGCCAGTTGCTTTACCTTTCCAGTTTGACCACGATCGGCGAAGTATTCGAAGGTCCCCACTCTGATATGACTGCTGGCCACCCTTGCCAGAACTGCACCTGCTAGCGGCTTATGGCGCTTTATGCTCTCGCCGGTGGAGATTACCGACAATGCTCTGGTGGTCGGTACATTAAGCTGCGCCATGGCCTCTGCCATAAGGTATTCGCGCAGTGTCACACCGATACTGGCCTTGCCATCGCCAGCGCGTGAATAAGCGGTAGGACCTGAGCCTTTGAGGTGGATGTCACGACGTTCAGCGCTTTTGTCTAGCACTTCGCCAAGCAAAATAGAGCGACCATCACCTAATTGTGGGCTGAATATGCCAAATTGATGCCCGGCATAAACTTGTGCCAGTGGCGCAGCCCCTTTGATACACACACCACCAGAGAGCATTGCGGCTAATTGTCGCTCTGACAAATTATCAGTGTCTAATCCCAGGCAATTCGCCAGCGGCTGATTGAAGGCAATCAGAACAGGAGCTGGGGCCTTATCCCCCTGACTCGGGGCATAAAAGCCAGTCAGTTGCTCGGCGTAGCTATTGTCAAAATTTAACCCAGAATTTATCTCATTACTCATTAAGTGCACTCTGTTTCAATTTCGACTCTGCTATTGTCTTTCCTCTATTGACTGGGCAATACCCAATCAGCTCTTGGGAAGTGGCAAGTGTAACCTTCGGGGAAGTTTTGCAAATAATCTTGATGCTCTACCTCTGCCTGCCAAAAATCACCGACCGGCTGCAGTTCGGTAACAACTTTACCTGGCCACAAGCCCGATGCATTGACATCTTCTACAGTGCGTTGCGCCTCTACCAATTGTGTTTCACTGTGGTAGTAAATGGCCGATCGATAGGCGCTGCCCAGATCATTGCCCTGACGCATTTGTGTGCTCGGGTCGTGAATCTGAAAAAAGTATTCCAATATTTTTCGATAGCTGAGCAGGTTGTCATCAAAGCTAATCTCAATCGCCTCGGCGTGAGTTCCGTGATTGCGATACGTCGCGTTGGGCACATCACCACCGCTGTAACCTACTCGGGTAGCAGTAACGCCGGGCATTTTTCGGATAAGGTCCTGCATGCCCCAAAAACAACCACCAGCGAGCGTTGCTATTTGTATTGCCATTATTTTACTTCCTCTACTTGATCTATATAGTCGCCGTAACCCAGGCGTTGCATCTGTTCGCGGTGTACAAACTTTAATGAGGCGGAGTTGATGCAGTAACGCAGTCCACCAGCCTCACTCGGACCATCAGAAAATACATGCCCCAAATGACTGTCTCCATGATTGGAACGCACTTCAGTACGGACCATGCCATGACTGCCATCTTGTATTTCATTGATATTAGTTTGCACTATTGGCTTGGTAAAGCTCGGCCAGCCACAGCCGGACTCGAACTTATCACTGGAGGCAAACAATGGCTCCCCTGAGACTATATCGACGTAGATACCCGGCTCGTTATTGTTTAATAGTGCACCAGTACCCGCGCGTTCAGTACCACTTTGCTGAGTGATCCGATACTCCTCCTCAGTTAGTGCTGCAATAGTCTCTGCAGATTTTTGATACTTGTTCATATACACCTCAGTGTCTAAAGTGGCTAGTTGGGCTGCTAAATGGCTCTAATTTAAGCGCAATTCCCGAGTGTCTTCTAGGACCGAGGGAAATGCCATTTGTTCAGATATTCCCAGCCTTTATAGTGGATAATTTATGGGGCTACAGGCATAGTTTTGCAAGGGAGATAATACTAATTCGTCCACAATCTTCACCTTCCCACTTACGACTTACCACTTA
>ASZI01000201.1 GCA_000416315.1 Osedax symbiont Rs2
GCGGAGGTGGCGGGCGTCAAAGCTCAGTACAGCGCGGTGCAGATTTAAGATATACCATGTCACTGTCACTGGAAGAGGCGATTCGCGGAGTAGAAAAAACTATCCGGGTCAATACTCTGGCCAGTTGTGAGCCCTGTGATGGCTCAGGTGCCAAACCTGGTACTAGCAGCAGTGCTTGCCAAACCTGTGGTGGCGTCGGCCAAGTGCGGATGCAGCAGGGGTTTTTCTCGGTACAGCAAACTTGTCCTAGCTGTCGTGGCGAGGGCCGGATAATCTCAGACCCTTGTACTAGCTGTCGCGGTCAGGGCCGGGTTAACAAAGATAAGAAACTGTCAGTTAAAATCCCACCAGGTGTTGATACTGGCGATAGAGTCAGACTCACCGGCGAAGGTGAAGCGGGCGCTAATGGCGGCCCCTCTGGTGATTTATATGTGCAAGTGGATGTGCAGGCGCACGATATATTTGAGCGCGACGGACGTCACTTGTACTGTGAAGTGCCGATTTCGTTCCTGGATGCAGCCCTAGGTGGTCAATTGGAAGTGCCGACATTGGATAGCCGGGTTAATTTAAAAATCCCCGCTGAAACACAAACCGGCAAAATGTTTAGATTGCGCGGTAAAGGTGTTGCTCCTGTTCGCGGCGGTGCTACCGGTGATTTGATGGTTAAAGTATTGGTCGAAACGCCGATTAACCTAAACAGCAAGCAAAAAGAGCTACTGCGTGAATTCCAGGAGACGACCGATGAGGGACAGAAGAAACACAGCCCGAAAAAACAGTCGTTTTTTGACTCAGTGAAAAAGCTTTTCGAAGATTAAAAATCAAATATCCAAGAGCCGCTAAGCGGCTCTTTTTGTATCAGCCAGGTAATATATATGGGTAATATTGAAGCGACTCCAGAGCAGCTATGGCATTACATTCAAGAGGAAGCTCGTCTTGAAATGAGCGCCGAGCCATTGCTGGCCAGTTTTTATCACTCTAGTATCATTAATCACTCAACCATTAAATCAGCACTGTCCTTTTTGCTTGCGATGAAATTATCTGATGACGTAATGTCGCCGGTGTTATTGCGGGAGATTTTAGAGCAGGCAATGCGTGCAGATCCGAGTATGTTAGAGGCCGCCTGCAAGGATGTATTAGCAGTGCGCAATCGTGATCCGGCTGCGAATTGCAGCCTCAATGTGTTGTTGTATTTGAAAGGCTTTCAGGCCCTGCAGGCGCACCGAGTGGCCCATTGGATGTGGCAAAATAATCGCCGTTCTATGGCGTTGTATATCCAGCATAGGGTCAGTTCGGTATTTCAAGTTGATATCCATCCGGCGGCAAAGATAGGTCATGGGGTGATGTTTGATCACGCGACCGGAATTGTCATAGGTGAGACTTGTGTGATTGAAAACGATGTCTCCATTTTGCAGGGAGTTACTCTGGGGGGGACAGGTAATGAAAGTGGTGACCGTCACCCTAAAGTTCGCGAGGGAGTGATGATAGGCGCCGGGGCTAAAATTTTTGGCAATTTAGAGATCGGCAGATGCTCCAAAGTTGGCGGTGGCAGCGTGGTTGTTAATGATGTTCCCGCGTGCACAACAGTGGTCGGGGTGCCGGCAAAAGTTGTAGGTGATTCGGGCTGTGCAAAACCTGCATTAAATATGGATCAGCAGCTATAAATTATATTCCTCTGAGAGTGAAGGCGAGTAAATGATAAGAATAGCAGTAATAGGTGCGGCAGGACGCATGGGTAAAGTATTAATCGAAGCCGTGCAAATGCACCCTCAGCTTATCCTAGGAGCCGCCGTGGTCAGTGCTAAAAGCTCCCTGATAGGTGTGGATGCCGGAGAGTTGGCTTCTGTTGGTAAGCTGGGCATTAACTGCGCCAGCAGTTTAGAGCAAGTTGTCGATGATTTTGATCTATTGATTGATTTTACTACGCCGCAACTGACGATGGAAAATCTGCAAGTTTGCGTGGCACACAATAAAGCCATAGTCATTGGTACAACCGGTTTGGATGAGTCACAAAAAGCTGCCTTGCACGCCAGTAGCGAGCATATCCCGGTGGTCTTTGCCTCGAACATGAGCGTCGGTATGAACTTATGCTTTAAAGTTTTGGATACCATCGCCAGAACCTTAGGTGATGATTACGATGTAGAGATCATTGAAACCCATCATCGGCACAAAGTGGATGCTCCCTCTGGCACGGCCATCAGCTTGGGCGAAGTTGTGGCTAATGCACTAGATAGAAACCTGAAAGAGCATGCCGTATACGGACGCGAGGGTATTATAGGGCCACGTACTCAGCGGGAAATTGGCTTTGAGACTATCCGCGCCGGAGATGTAGTCGGTGATCACACAGTGTTGTTTGCCAATGAAGGGGAGCGCATAGAGCTTACCCATAAGGCCAGTAGTCGCATGACTTTTGCCAAAGGTGCCACACGGGCAGCCAGCTGGCTGGGGAATAACAAGAAGGGCTTATATGATATGCAAGACGTGTTGGGCCTGAGCTAAAAATGCAGCCATAAAGCTGCGACTTTATGGCTAGTTTTAAGATCAAATCGTATTTAGTTTAAAATATCGAGCTATTTGTATAATCTAGGTTTATCATCATCATATTGGTGCCTGAGCTGTTATTATCGATAGCTTCGGCAATTGTTTTTAGTGACTAATACAGGGAGTCAAAAATGGCAGTGGAAAAATTTCCCGCGCTAGTAGAGATGGGTTTTGAAGACCCAGGTGAAATCGAACGCTACACAACTCGCATCGAAGGCGATGTTGATATTCTGAAAATTTACCATCGTCGCCATCAGGGCGAGTGGATGACTAAAAGTAAGAAGTATAAGTTTAAGCGTTTACACAAAAAGCTAAGAGTTAACGAAGGCCTTACGGCATATCGTGATACTACTGAGTCATCGCCATTCTTTTTGAAAGCTATCACTGAATTAGATAAGTTAGTTGCCGGTGAACAGACCACTAAAGCTAAAAAAGAAGATATCTTAGAAGAGATGGAGCATCTGAACAAAGTTGTCTCCCGCAAGATAGAAGATTTGCGCCGTCAGATCGAAGAGCTCTAACAGAGCGCGTATCTGAGATACCCTCATCGGTAGCTGTCGCGGCTACCGATGCTTTAAATATTTTAAAGCTCTCGCTCCTGATATCCTTAATGTTGTCGTTAACACACTGCCTCAATCTATGGCTAGTTTAGGCTAATTCTAGCAAGCGCCAGAAACAGTACCCAGGTTAATAGTAAGCGCGTACGGCGGTTACCTTGCCCGCAAATGCAGTAAAGAGTTGCTATGTTCGCAGCTATCTTGAATATTTCGATTGCTTAATTCTCAACGCTATTATGTTCTCATCTGTCAGGTGTTTTATGTCAATGCTAGATTTAATACAAAGTCGCTTAAAGCTATATCATCCCCGGCGCATTGCAAAAAAAATGCCTGAGGCTGGCGTATTAATAGCCATCACCGAACAGTCAGAGCCCTGCGTTATATTAACTAAACGTGCCAGTAAATTATCCAGTCACAGCGGTGAAATAGCTTTTCCAGGTGGAAAGCGTGACCCCACTGATCGAGATATTGTTTTCACTGCTCTGCGTGAAGCCCATGAAGAGGTGGATCTTCATCCACAGCAAGTCAAAATTATCGGCCAGATGGATGAAGCCGTTTCACTGCATAAATTAAAAGTCACCCCCTGCGTTGGTTTGATACCGGCGTCGGTGAAACTGACAGCTAACTTGGGTGAATTGGACTGCGTGTTTAAAGTGCCGCTGGCTTTTTTCCTGGATGGGGATAATCGCTGTGATCATTTAGCTCAATACCAATCTAAGGCTAGGTATGCTCCCTGTTATTTATACAATGATCACCTGATATGGGGATTAACCTCCTACATGTTAATGGAATTTCTAAATGTCGCACTAGAGGCTAACATCGCCTTGCACGCGCGCCCTGAACACGACGCATTTGTCTGATCAAAGACTCTCTCAGCGTCTAATATTATATCGAGAATTAAAATGAGTAATAAAATCAGCTATCTGCTGCTAATTGCAGTCGCGGCTATCTGGGGGTTTTCCTTTGTCGCACAAAGCGCCGGGATGGAGTTTATGGGGCCGCACAGTTTTAATGCCGCGCGATTTATACTGGCCGCAGCATCGCTGTTCCCCCTGTGGTTTTTCATGTCGCAAAACAAGCCGCTACGAGACCCTAGGTTGTGGTTAGGAGGGCTGTTGGCAGGTACTGTGATGTTTGCAGGCTTTAGCTTTCAGCAGATTGGTCTGCTGCATACCAGTGCCGGCAATGCGGGATTTATCACCGGTATGTATATTGTATTAGTGCCAATAGTGGGAATATTTCTCAAGCAGCGCACTAGTGCTAAAACCTGGTTGGGGGTTGTTCTGGCCAGCCTGGGGCTGTTTGTGCTCTGCGTCGACGAGAATGTCAGTATTGGCTATGGAGATTCACTGGAACTGATCGGCGTGGTCTTTTGGACTATGCACGTATTAACCATAGGCTGGTTAGCCTCTAAGGTTGATGCGATCAGCTTATCAATTATCCAGTTTACGGTGGCAGCGGTGCTTGCCAGTGCGTTTGCGTTGGTGTTGGAACAGCCCAGTTGGCAAGCTGTGGTAGCGACTAGTGTCCCGCTGCTCTACGCGGGTATTGCCGCAAGCGGTATTGCCTGTACCTTACAAATCATCGGTCAGCGTAAAATAGAGCCCAGTATTGCGGCGCTAATTTTAGCCTCTGAGGCGATGTTCGCCGTCTTGGGCGGCTGGCTAATACTCAATGAGAGTATGAGCAGTAAAGAGTTAAGCGGTTGCCTGTTAATGCTGCTGGGCATGATAGTCAGTCAGTGGCCAAAGCGCAAAAATGTGATGCTGGCAGCCAGTTAAAGCACAAGCTCATTAATATTGGGTTTATCTATTGCTGAGGATGAATGTTGTAATTAGAATGTTGCATCTAACTATCAGGCTTAAGCGATAAATCAGCGAGTTAGCGGCGTAATTTTTTAGTCACTGAAAATACTCTAAGCTGTATACTATAACAACAGATAACCTGTTAACTATTGGATGATCGATCAATGGACTTTACAAAGTACTTAACGGAATTGGCCACTAGAGACGGCTCTGATTTATATCTATCCACCGGAGCTTCCCCCTGTGCAAAGTTTCAGGGTGAGTTGGTCAAGCTCAGTGAAGAAACTGTTAAAGTCGGTGAAGTAGAAGCTGTCGCCCGGGAAATTATGGACGAGCAACAGTGGGAGATGTTTGAGCAAGAGCTGGAAATGAATTTAGCCATTTCTATTGCCCAGGTAGGTCGTTTTCGGGTCAATATTTTCAAACAGCGCAACCAGTTTGCTTTAGTGGCACGTAACATCAAAGGTGATATTCCAAACTTGACTGATCTGGGTCTGCCTGAGCACCTCAAAGAAATAGTGATGAACAAACGTGGTTTGATTCTGTTTGTAGGTGCGACAGGTTCGGGTAAGTCTACTTCTCTTGCCGCCCTGATAGATCATCGCAATGCCAATGCTGGGGGGCATATAATCACTATCGAAGATCCGATTGAGTTCATCCACAAACACAAGAAATCTATCGTCAACCAGCGCGAAGTCGGGGTTGATACACGCAGTTTTCACAGCGCACTAATTAATACTTTACGTCAGGCTCCGGATGTTATTCTTATAGGCGAAGTACGTGACAGGGAAACCATGGAGCACTGCCTGGCCTTTGCTGAAACCGGGCACTTAGCTATTTCAACTTTGCACGCCAATAATGCCAACCAGGCATTAGATAGGATAATCAATTTTTTCCCAGAAGATCGCCACAGCCAAGTGCTCTCTGATCTGGCCTTAAACATTAAAGCCATAGTCTCGCAGCGTTTAGTTAAAACCGTTGACGGTAAGAGAACCGCCGCCATCGAAATTCTTTTAAATACTTCAACGATTCGCGAATTGATTCACAAGGGTGACATTGAAGGGATCAAAGAAATCATGGGCAAGTCAGAGAATTTGGGCATGCAGACATTTGATGCATCACTCTATGCACTGGTTAAGGCTGGAAAAATCAGTGTCGATGAGGCGTTGCGCAATGCCGATTCAAGAAATAATTTAAGACTGCGCCTTAAACTTGATGACAATGATTCGGCGGGTCCCGCCCCCGGGGCAGCAAAGTTCAGTATGGATGATGCTCCGGATGAAAAGCCCAGTTCACCGGGAGATAAAAAAGGAGGCCACAGCAGTCCTTTTGAGTTGTTATAGAACGCTGCTATCTTTTTGCTGCGCGACTTTGTATTAACCTAATTATTTGATGATCCTTTATGAATGAAATCGTAGACCAGTTAAGAGAATTAAACCAGGACAGATTCGGCTCGATTGAGCTCCCTGATGAAGATCAATTAGTGTTGATACAAGAGCAATTACTTTTACATCTACCACCTGACTTAAAGGATTTTCTGCTCAATGTCAGCGATGTTGTTTATGGCAGCATCACACCAGTGACAGTCACAGATGAGTACGCATCCAGTCATTTGCCGGAAATGACGTTTATCGCATGGGACCGGGGCATGCCCAGGGAATATATCCCTATTTGTCTGTATCGCGATGGCTATTATTTTATCGCCCAGGAGGGTTTTATTAGTGTCTGGCAGCCCGATACTGGTGTCGATGAAGAAACTTGTTGGGACTCGATATGGGAGTGGTGCGAAAAAGTTTGGCTTGCAGGCGCTCGCAAGTAACAACTAAACCAGTCTGGTTTCATCGCTAATGGACGCCCTTTAGAGCTGCTAGCACTGCTTTTGCGGCTGCTCTGTGGCTTTCCCGCTCAGCAGGGGGCTTAGGCGGCGAATAGATAATATTCCCAGAGTGACAAAATAGAAGATCAATAGCGGCCACTGACCCAGTCGTTGATAAGGTGTGAGCCCCTGCAGTGGTTGCACTTTTCCCTCTAAAACAGCCTGAGTATACCTTGGGGCTATCTCAACAACTTCCCCCTGAGCGTTTACAATAGCGGTAATGCCATTGTTGGCGCTGCGTATCAACCAGCGGCCATTTTCAATGGCGCGCATTCTGGCCATTTGAAAGTGTTGGTCGGGCCCGATGGAGTGGCTGAACCAAGTGTCATTGGACAAGGTTAAGATAATATCGGCGTTCTTCGAATATTCGCGCACCAGTTCGGGGTAGGCAATTTCATAGCAAATGGCGGTGCTGTATTGAAAGTCACCCACTTTTAGTAGTGGCTGCAGTGAGTTTTTAGGTAAGCTAAAGGTCATGTCTGGAATGTTTAAAAAGTTAAACAGATCCCTAAACTGATCTTGCCAGGGGACATATTCACCGAACGGAACCAAGCGCTGTTTATGGTAGCTGGTGTTTTCGGTTAAATTTAGTATAGAGTTGTGGATACGTCTACCTAGTGGGTGTTGCGGGTCGATAACCTTCATTGGAATACCGCTAATCAACGAACCGCCCAGGCGCTGTTGTTCTGCCACCAGTGGGGCGAAGTAGGGCTCGACTTTAGGGTAGAGGCTGGGAATGGCTGTCTCTGGCCAAATGATCACTTTTTTACCCAGCAGCTTTTGGCTGCTGCTGTAGTAGCGATCTAAAATGCTCTCCAGGTGCAGCGGGTTCCACTTTATCAGTTGGTCGATGTCCGGTTGCACTATCGCGACATCAATCGGCTCGCCGGATTTTTTAGTCCACTGTTCAGGCAGTAAAAAGCTAATCAGCAGAGGCAAGCTGATGGCACAAAATGCCACGAGCCATTTGCTCCTATCTCTGTTGTGGATTAAATTTGCCAGCGCCAGGCCAATACAAATTACCACTGCAGATAAAAGCCATCCCCCGCCAATAGACGCCAGCGGAGACAGGGCAGTGTCCAGCGTACTGTAGCCTAAGTATAGCCAGGGGAAGCCGGTAAATAACCAGCTGCGTAACCATTCAAACAATAGCCAAATCACCCCGAAGGCTAAGGCCGGATAATCTTTGCTAAAATATTTCTGATAGAACCAGATCTGCAGTAAAAACAGAACTGCCAGGGCGGCGCAAAAAATAGCCGTTAGCAGTGCGGCGGGAATAGCCGGGGTATCGCCATAAGTATTGATGCTGACGTATATCCAGGAGACACCGCTAGCAAAAAAGCCAAGTCCGAAAACCCAGCCAAGCCAGCAGGCTCGCTTCAGGCTCTGTTGTCTGAGCAGTAAAAATAGTGCAGCAGGGGTGATGAAGGCCAGCGCAAAGAAGTCGAAAGGGGCAAAAGCCAGGGTGGTGCTCGCCCCGGCTATCAGGGCAAGAATTGCCGGGATGAGCATTATTTAAATTGTCGCTCGATGTACTTGTAGCAATCGAATTCGCCGGTGTTCAGAGGAGAGCACTTTGAAATTAAAACCGTCAATTAAAATTTCTTCATCTTTGTGCGGAAGGTGACCGAAGCGTTGTGTGACCAATCCGCCGATGGTGTCGAAGTCGGATTCGTCAAAGTTAGTATCGAAGTACTCATCGAAATCTTCCAGCTCGGTCAGCGCTTTTACCAGAAATGCGTTATCTTCGAAGGGCCGAATATTTCCTTCATCTTCGTTTTGATCGTGCTCGTCTTCGATTTCTCCGACTATCTGCTCTAAAACATCCTCGATAGTGATCAATCCGGCAATGCCGCCATATTCATCGACGACAATCGCTAAGTGGCTGCGGGTTTCGCGAAACTCTCGCAGTAGCGTGTTAAGTCGTTTGCTCTCGGGGATAAACGTTACCGAGCGCAACTTGTCCTGTACCGTAAAATCTTCATTGTCTTTGGAGAGCAGGGATGGCAGTAGATCTTTGGCCAGTAATACGCCAATGATTTCATCGGGGTTTTTACCGATCACTGGAAAGCGTGAGTGAGCGCTGGAGATAATAGTCGGCAAGAATTCTTTTAAGGTCTGATCGGCTTCAACAATAATCATTTTGGAGCGCGGCACCATAATGTCGCGAACTTTAAGATCGGCGACTAGCATAGCGCCTTCTATAATGTTCAGTGCCTCTTGATCTAGTAAGTTATCATCGGCAGCTTCCTTGATAACTTCCATTACATCTTGCTTTGTTTTAGGTTCAAACGACAATAACTGGGCGAAGCGCCCGAGTATACTTCGTGGTTGTTCCGATCGATCTGCGCTCATTTTTTCCTTTTGCTCCAAAACTGGAAAGTCATACTGGGGTGTTTAATTAATTTTATAAGGGTCGGAAATTGCAAGCACAGCGAGGATATCTCGCTCTAATTGTTCCATTTCCAGCGCTTCACTGTCCTTTATATGGTCAAAGCCTAAGAGATGCAAGACCCCGTGCACAATCATATGTGCCCAGTGATCAAATAAGGCTTTATTTTGCTCTTTGGACTCGGCTGCTACTACTGGTGCACATACCACTAAGTCACCGAGTATTTCGGTTTCCCCAGTGATGCAATCTGGCATATCGAAACAGAACGAAAGCACGTTGGTGGGCTTGTCTTTATCGCGATACTGTTTATTTAAGCCGCGGCTTTCCGCGCTATCAACGATACGCACACAGAGCGAAAACTGCTGCGAGTACTGAGCCAGAGCAGCCTCTACCCAAGTGTTTATCTGTGCTTCGCTGGGTAGTTGAGGGTCTTGTGAGGCGAATTGCACTTCAACTTCTGTACTCATCGGTTGATGGCCAACTTTTGTTTAACACTGTTTTGCAAAGTGTCGTCGCGGTCATAAGCTTCAACAATATGTTGTACCAGATGATGGCGTACCACATCCTTAGGTGAAAAATAGCTAAAGCCGATACCTTCAACGCCGTCTAGTACTTGGGCTGCGTGGCGCAAGCCAGAGGGAGTGCCTTTAGGTAAATCCACCTGGGTAATATCGCCAGTAATAACAGCTGTCGATCCAAAACCGATTCGGGTCAGGAACATTTTCATTTGCTCGCGGGTGGTGTTTTGACTCTCATCGAGTATCACGAAGGATGCGTTTAAGGTGCGCCCGCGCATGTAAGCTAGCGGCGCAATCTCAATCACATGTCGTTCTATAAGTTTAGCGACCCGCTCAAAACCTAGCATTTCAAACAGTGCGTCATAGAGTGGGCGCAGGTATGGATCCACTTTTTGTGCCAAATCGCCGGGCAAAAAACCGAGCTTTTCTCCTGCTTCTACTGCCGGCCTTACCAGCAAAATACGTTCTACTTCCTCGCGCTCCAGTGCTTCTACGGCGCAGGCGACAGCCAGGTATGTCTTGCCGGTACCGGCCGGGCCGATGCCGAAATTGATGTCGTGAGTAAAGATAGAGCGAACATACTTTTGCTGATTGGGTCCGCGGGGTTTGACCAGGACTTTAGGTGTTTTGATCAGCAAACTGCTATCGGCAGATCCTTGGCAAAAGCTGCGGTCTTGCTCAATACCCGATTGTTGCAGGCAGAGGTGGACTTGCTCGAGGTCTAATTCTTTGCCGTCACAGACTTCGCGGTATAGCTGCTTGAGAAGGGATACAACCTTTTGTACTAAACTGGGGTCGCCAGTGACTTGGAAGTCGGTCGCGCGATTGCTGATGATCACGTTGAGGCGTTTTTCGATGAGTTTTAGATGTTCATTGTACTGTCCACAGAGATTGGCTAGTGCCGCTGTATCGCTGTGTGACAAAGTGAAGTGTAACGATTCACTATTGTTCAATAGGTTATCTCCTTTATTAACCGCTGTATTTTCTAGTATAGCATAACTAAAGCAGCCTAGAGTACCGCTGGGGAATAGGGCGATTAAGGGATTAGTAGTACGCAGCAGCTGCTAACGATTGGCTGTCGCAGCTGCAGTAGGCTATCTAAATTGCCGCTTAGTGACAGTCGTCTAATTCAGAATTTAGCAACTTGCCAATCAGCGAGTTAGTGTATGCCTGCAGAATTTCCACATTGGCAAACTTGCCGATTAAATCCGCTTGCTCACAGCGAAAATTAACCACCCGGTTATTTTCGGTGCGCCCTGATAACATGCCCGGATCTTTCTTCGAGTAACTGTTTACCAAGATGCGCTGCACTGAGCCAACCATTTGTCTGCTGATCTGTTGCGCGTTCTGGGTGATGCGGCTCTGCAGTATATTCAGGCGCTGCTTTTTTGTCTCTTCAGTGACTGAATCGGGAATGTCAGAGGCTGGAGTGCCTGGTCTGCGGCTGTAAATGAAGCTGTAGGAAATATCAAAACCAATTTGCTCAATCAGTTTCATCGTCTGCTCGAAGTCAAACTCACTCTCGCCTGGGAAGCCGATGATAAAATCAGAAGAGAAGCAGATATCCGGACGTATCTTTTTGATTTTGCGCAGCTTAGACTTATATTCAAGTATCGTATGACCGCGTTTCATCGCCATTAGAATACTGTCAGATCCAGATTGTACCGGTAAGTGCAAATGGCTGACCAGTTCAGGGACTTCAGCGTATACATCGATTAGCGACTGGGTGAATTCCACTGGGTGTGATGTGGTAAAGCGGACTCTGTCAATGCCATCAATGGAGGCAACTAAACGGATAAGTTCGGCCAAATCGGCAAATTCACCGTCGTCGGTCTCGCCCTGGTAAGCGTTAACGTTTTGCCCCAGTAGATTAACTTCTCTGACGCCCTGCTCGGCCAGTTCAACACATTCAGCCAGAACGCCATCCAGAGGGCGGCTGACTTCTTCGCCGCGGGTATAAGGTACGACACAGAAAGTACAATATTTACTGCAGCCTTCCATCACTGAAACAAAAGCTTCAGCACCGGTCGCTTTAGGGGCAGGTAAGACGTCAAATTTCTCAATTTCTGGAAAGCTGACATCAACAACGCCGATTTTTCCCTGCTCGGTTAGGTCAATCATCTCCGGGAGGCGGTGCAAAGTTTGTGGCCCAAAAACCATATCAACAAAAGGTGCGCGCTTGAGAATTTTGTCGCCTTCCTGGCTGGCGACACAACCGCCTACGCCAATTTTCAAGTCTGGGTTTTTTTCTTTTAGCTTGCGCCAGCGCCCGAGTTGGTGGAAAACTTTTTCCTGAGCTCTCTCTCTGATAGAACAGGTATTGAGTAGCAGGACATCCGCTTCCTCCTGGTTGTCTGTCAATTCCAGCTCGTGGCTATCGCCTAATAAATCAGCCATACGCGACGAGTCATACTCGTTCATTTGACAACCGTGAGTTTTAATAAATAGCTTCTTCGCCATCGTGCACCTTGTTCTATAGTTCTATCATTGTATTTTAAGTATTGATCAATACTTTCCCAACCAGCACAGTAACAAGCGCTAGCAGCGACTGTGATATTTGGGTTGCGTCATTATGAGTCCTGGCACTAAAAAATATATAACAATTCAGTGTTGTCGCAGCGGGGCTGGAAAACAGCTAAGGTTGAAAATACGCAAGTTTGAGCTCGCCGAGGAGGTTTTGCGCGCTATTATACTGCGGCTATTCACTTATAGCTATTTTGCTGCGCAAATAGCCAAAAATATCTTTATTGGCAGCACAGCAAGGCCGAGAAAGTAATCGTTGAAGTGATAGTCTGCTTTGCAGCAGCTAGTTGCTGGAAGTTATTCGCTACTGCAGGTTTGAGCCTCCAGTGCTTATTAAACAGAGCCTAAACTTATTCGTCTGTTAACTGGTTGGCGCTCTTGTAAAAAAAGTTGTCGCCCCAATTTACTATACTCGGCAATGGAAAACTGCCATTGTCTGATTCAGATTATTAGCAATAAGAGCATAGGTTGAGAGTAAATCATGGCAGCAGATGAGGCGGTATACCGTGTCTCCTTTATCAATCAAGATAAAGTGGTCGAAGTGTTTGTAAAACACGTTTATCAAAGTGATATCTGGGGATTTGTCCAGCTAGAGGGCTTTATTTTCGGGCAGCGTTCAGAGTTGTTGGTGGACCCTGGAGAGGAAAAAGTTAAACAGCTGTTTAATGAAGTGAAGAGCTCGCTGGTTCCCGCTCAGGCAATCCTGCGAATCGATGAGGTAGAGCGTTGCGGTGTGGCGAAACTGACACAAGTGAAAGGCAGTGTTGCTCAGTTTCCAAGCAATGTGCCACCTAGAAAGCCATAACAGAGTAGGGTTTAGATAAAATATCTAAACCCTTTCTATTGTTTAGATACAGATACTGCCGGTTTTTTGGCTGAGCAGTCTTCCCTCTTTGGCGGTTTCTACGCTGCCGTCCATAAAGATTATTTCCACCTCGTCCAAGCTGACACATTGCACATCTTTGTTGGCCCAAGTATTTGTCCAAGTAGTGACTTTTGACTGACCTGGGGCAATCGGGCCCGCCAGGCGAACATAGGCACTTCCTCTAGAGCCTTTTTTCGGTTTTACTCTCTCCCCGGCACTGTTGTATGCGGTCAATTTAAAGCGCGCGTAGTTATAGTCGTTAGCGGTGATGTTTTTAAAGTTCACTTGTACCCCGATAGAGCGCTTTGTCGAAGAGACAACAGGGGTGGCATCGGCAATAATCAGTGGAGGATAAACGACTGCCGCAGGTTCGACATTATTATTTACACATCCAGCCAGCCCGGTAGCTAAGGTTGCGATAGCTAAGTATTTCCACATATTCATTTTGTTATCCTTGGTGTTTTATTCAATCACGAATACAGAAGTCGTTCGTCTGCTTTTATTATTTTTACTCGCCAAGCTCTATTTACGGCAGTGCTGAGATCTAAAATGAACAGATTCTAACCGATTGGCAGAGATTTTTCCGCGCTTTTTTGCTCTAGCCAGTAACAATTTATAAACGCTTTATAATTCATGGTTTTTTTTAGGACCTTTTCATGCTGCTGTGTTGCAGAAAAACTATATAGCCAACAAGGTTTTGTGTGGCTTTCCAGGAATCTCCCTGGCCAACCTGGGCAGTAAATAGCCCGGTAGCTCCCGCTGCAGTTGCGCAATTAGTTGCTGCGCTTGACTGTCGCTGATATCAAAATGAGCAGCGCCTTGCACTGGGTCTAAAACAAATAAGTAGTAGGGCAGGGCACCTGCGGCGAAGGAGGCGGTGTGCAATTGTTTTTGACTTGCCAAGGTATCGTTAATGCCCTTTAGCAGTACCGCCTGATTCAGTACTGTAACTTTGGCCGCCTGCAATTTATCCAGTGCAACTGTCACCTGATGATCAAATTCATTGGCGTGATTGGCGTGAATAACCAGCACGCTCTGCAGTCGGGTTGTCTGTAATATCTGGCACAGCTGATCTGTGATGCGTTGTGGAATCACTACCGGCAACCTGCTGTGAATACGCAGTCGCTGCAAATGCTTAATCTGTCCCAGATCAGTGATCAATTTATCCAATCGCCGGTCTGAGGTTGCCAGTGGATCTCCTCCAGAGAAAATTACTTCTTCGATACTGCTGTCATTTTCAATATAGCGGAGAATTTTTTGCCACTGCTGCGAGCCGATTTTGTTGTCATCGTAGGGGAAGTGGCGCCGAAAGCAATAGCGGCAATTGATGGCGCAGGCACCGCTGAGCATTAGTAGCACCCGGTTTTTATATTTGTGGATCAACCCGCTTAAGTGATTTGCCTGTGCCTCTGCCAATGGGTCTGTGACAAACCCCGGGAAATGCTCTAGCTCCCTCGGATCGGGTAATACTTGTAGTAACAGCGGATCGCGGGGGTTGCCTTTTTGCATTCGCATAGCATAGGGCAGAGGGACCTTTAAAGAGAACTGCGCGCTTGCCCCGGCACTAAAATTTAGTTGTTCAGGCTCTAGTTGCAGAAATTCTGCCAGACTGGCAGGGTCGCTAAAACAGTGGCTTAGCAAGTGTTGCCAACTGGCTTGCGGTTGTTCAGCAGCGCTGATGTTAGCAGTATTTATAGCCTTCACAGAAAGAACCTAAACAGAAAATGGTAAGTCGATAACAGGTAGCTGATTAAGTTTTTCGAACTTATCAGTAATCACTGTCGCAGTAATTTCCCGCATTGTGCGTTCAACAAGATCCGCTGTCAAATATACTCTGGCTCGTCGCTGGGTGATCTTGAAAGCCCAGGTTTTTCTCTGTGTGAGCAGAATTGGCGCTAGTTACACGAGTTTAGAATTTTAGATAGTTAGCAATATTCCCACAGATAGCCGCTATTTACTGCGCTTTGTAGTAGACTGCACAGCAAAGTTATTCCACACCTTATTGAAGTAGAGAAATATCATGTCTTATTCAGCGAATCAGCTTAAAAACGGTTTAAAAGTTATGATCGACGGCGATCCTTGTTCTATGCAGCAAGTCGAATTTGTCAAGCCGGGCAAAGGTCAGGCGTTTACCCGGGTAAAAATGCGCAACTTGTTAACCGGGCGTGTTTGGGAGCGTACTTTTAAGTCTAATGAATCTCTTGAAGGTGCTGATGTAATGGAGAGAGACATGGAGTACCTATACACAGACGGCGATATGTTTCACTTTATGGTGCCTGTGACGTTTGAGCAGTATGCCGTTGAAGAAAAGGCCGTAGGTGATGCGGTAAAATGGCTCAAAGACAATACCGTTTGTATCATCACTTTATGGAATGACAGAGCGATTGTTGTGACTCCTCCAAACTTTGTTGAGCTTGAAGTCGCCGAGACTGACCCAGGTCTTAAAGGCGATACTGCACAAGGTGGTTCTAAGCCGGCAACATTGAGTACGGGTGCAGTGGTGCGTGTACCGCTATTTATCGAGCAGGGCGAGATACTTAAAATTGATACTCGCACCGGCGAGTACGTCAGCCGCGCCGCGAAAGCTTAACGGCTAAGCTTGTCCTCGAGACCTTTGACTATCAAAGGTCTCATATTTTCATTGTGCTAATTCATTAGGTCCTGCCTTGAATATAGATCATTGGCAGCCCAGTGCCACACTTGAAACCCTTAAAAAACGTGCTGCTATGCTGGCACAAATCCGCCATTTTTTTTCAATTCGCAATGTTTTAGAAGTCGATGTGCCGGTACTTTCACAGGCGGCTGTCAGCGACCCCTATATCGACAGTTTAACCGTCGAGTATCGCAGCTTTACAGAAGATGCAGTGCAGCATTACTATTTGCAGAGCTCCCCCGAATACGCGATGAAACGCCTATTGGCAGCAGGCAGTGGTTGTATTTATCAAATGTCTAAGGTGTTTCGCAACGGTGAAGTTGGCAGCAAACACAATCCTGAATTTACCATGCTGGAGTGGTACAGGTTGGGGATGGATGATCAGACACTGATGGATGAAGTCGCCGCTTTAGTCACTTGTATCACCGGGATCGAAAAATTTAAACGCCTTTCTTATCGGCAGCTGTTTCTACACTATTTAAAAATAGACATAAACACTGCCAGTGTCGCACAGTTGGCGGCCAGAATGCGCGAGCAAATAGAAGTCAGCGGCGAGTACGATAGAGATGGTTGGCTTAACTTGCTAATGTCTCATTGCATCGAGCCGCAATTGCAGGGCGCAGTGTTTGTCTATCACTATCCTGCCAGCCAGGCGGCGCTGGCAAAGCTTACCAGCGATAGAGATGGGGTGCCTGTGGCGGCTAGGTTTGAACTCTTTATTGAGGGGGTAGAACTGGCTAATGGTTATCATGAACTGACCGATGCCGCTGAACAGAGCCGGCGCTTTGCTGCAGATCAGCAACTGCGTGCTGAACTGGGATTACCGCAGAGGCCACAGGAACTGAGGCTGGTCAAAGCGTTAGAACAGGGCTTGCCGGATTGCGCGGGGGTGGCGCTGGGAGTTGATCGGCTGTTGATGCTAGCGCTGGGTAAAACACAGATCGCCGAGGTATTACCGTTCGATTTTAGCAGGGCGTAGAATTAGTTGGAAGTTGGAAGTTGGAAGTTGGAAGTTGGAAGTTGGAAGTTGCGAGTTAAATAAATTTCCAACTTCCAACTAGTCAATCATGCTGGCAGATGATTGAGCATGGCACTTTTCATGCGTTTAACAGCCTCTTCAAGTAAGCCTCTGGTACAGCCAAAATTCATTCTCACATAGTTATTGTCACCAAAGTCTCTGCCTGGAGATAACCCGACGCCCGCCTGCTCGAAAAACAGTGCCGGATTTTCTAATTTAGCCGCAGATATGTCTATCCAGGCGAGGTACGTTGCCTGATTGGGGAGCATTTTTAAACCTGGAATAGCGTTGATCTCTTTCATCAGATAGTCGTGATTGTCACGAAAATAATCCAGTTGTTGCTCCAGCCATTGCTCGCCGTGAGTATAAGCTGCCAGGGTGGCGGTATAACCTAACAAGTTAGCATCCGGTACTATGCCTTTTCGCGCTCGGTTAAACTTGCCACGCAGTTCCGGGTTGGCAATTATGGCAAAAGCGCAGCCTAAACCGGCAATGTTAAATGTCTTGCTCGGAGCCATAAGGGTAATGCACTGCTGGGCAATTTGCGGATTGACTGAAGCCACCGGGATATGCCGCGCCTGTTTGTCCAGTAGTAAATCGCAGTGGATTTCATCGGAGCAGAGCACTAAATCATGTTTCGTGACTATCTGGGCTAACTGGGTCAATTCTGCTGCGGTGTACACCGTACCACCGGGGTTGTGCGGGTTGCAGAACAGTAAGATTTTTGACTCGCTAGTGATCGATTGCTGCAGAGCAGTAAAATCCATCACCCAGCGCAATCCCTGCAGCTTGTGGGGAATTTGGCACACTTGCATTCCACTTAAGTGCGGGGCGCTGATAAAAGGAGGGTAGATAGGTTTGGGCGCGAGTGCTATCCCACCCTCTGGAGCAGCGGCGCGACAGGCAATGTTTAAGGCGCAAACTAAACCTGGCAGCCAGACAATCCACTCGGCCTCAATCTGCCAATCGTATAAGCGCTGCATGCGCTCGATGATAGTTTGGTTTAACTGCGGAGGAACCATAGTGTAGCCGAATACGCCGTGATCTATACGCTCTTGCAGGGCTAGGGTAATAGCTTTAGGGGCTTTGAAATCAGTATCAGCTACCCACATAGGGAGTGTTTCAGTGTCTGCGTAGCGCTCCCACTTAGTGCTGAAAGTATTACTTCTGTCTACTTGTTGATCAAAATCAATCGCCGCCATAACCCTAGCATCCTATATATACAAATTTGAAAAGATTCAGTTGCCTGATTCTACTCTGATCGGCGCGCTGATTGCTATCAACAATACTGCTTAAACTCTCTATCTAGGATATAATTTGCAGATCTAGCGCCCTGGCATTTCGGCAGTGTTGTAAAACTGTGCTGCCGCACAGAGCTATCCCCTAAAAACGGATCAGAGGTGCAGCATGAGTGACTCCAGAGTTATAATTTTCGATACGACACTACGTGATGGCGAACAGAGCCCCGGTGCTTCTATGAGCAAAGATGAAAAGTTGCGCATCGCCAGAGTGTTAGAGAAAATGCAGGTTGATGTAATTGAAGCGGGCTTTGCCATCGCCAGCCCAGGAGATTATGAAGCGGTAAAATTGGTGGCCGACAACATCAAAAACACTAAGGTTTGCTCGCTGGCCAGAGCACTGGAATTAGACATAGATCGCGCGGCTAGCGCCCTAAAAAATGCCGTAGCCGGGCGCATTCATACCTTTATTGCCACCTCCCCCATCCATATGAAATTTAAGCTGCAGATGCGCCCTGAACAAGTCGTAGAACGAGCGGTCAGCTCAGTCAAGTATGCGCGTAATTTGATTGACGATGTAGAGTTTTCGCTGGAAGACGCCAGCCGCTCCGAACTGGATTTTATGTGTCTGATTATCGAGAAGGTGATTGATGCCGGAGCTCGTACTATTAATATACCCGACACTGTTGGTTACGCGCTGCCGCAAGAGTTTGCTCTGAGTATAGCTAATCTTATACAGCGGGTGCCGAACGCGCACAAGGCGGTTTTCTCGGTGCACTGTCACAACGATCTGGGTTTGGCTGTGGCTAATTCACTGGCGGCGATCAATGCGGGAGCGCGACAGGTAGAGTGCACTATCAACGGCTTGGGGGAGCGCGCTGGCAATGCCTCCCTGGAAGAGCTGGCGATGGCGCTGCATACACGCAGGGAGTATTTACAGTTATACACAGCTCTAGATCACAGTCAGATTGTCCCCGCTTCCAAACTCGTCTCTAGTATCACCGGTTTCCCGGTGCAACCTAATAAGGCAATAGTGGGGGCCAATGCATTTGCCCATGAGTCGGGAATTCATCAGGACGGAATATTAAAGCATCGTGAAACCTATGAGATTATGCGCGCAGAGGATGTCGGCTGGAGTACCAATAGACTGGTGATGGGCAAACACTCTGGCCGTGCCGCTTTCAGAGCCAGGTTAGAAGAATTGGGCAGCAGCTTTAATTCTGATGCACAACTTAATGCCGCTTTTAGCAGGTTTAAAGAGCTGGCAGACAAGAAACATGAAATAGTCGATGCCGATCTGATTTCGTTAGTATCAGTGACCCAGAGCAGCGAAAGCTATGAAAAATACCAGCTCTCTTCGCTGGCGGTCAGCTCGCAAACTGGTGAGATACCTCTGGCGAAAGTATCAATGGTTTGTGATGGTCTGGAGCAGCGCTGCGAAGCTACCGGTGGCGGGCCTGTAGATGCGGTATTGTGCGCGATAGAAAATATTGTAAAGTCGGGGGCTACTCAGCAGCTGTATTCTGTCAACGCTATCACTAGTGGTACCGACTCCCAAGGTGAAGTGACGGTAAGGCTGGAAAAAAACGGAAGAATTGTTAATGGCATAGGGGCAGATACTGATATCATAATAGCTTCGGCTAAAGCCTATATTCACGCTTTAAATTTGTTGGATGCGCATATCGAAAAAGCCCACCCACAAGTTTAGTCGCGGTTATAGATTATTCTGCATCAGACATTTTCAGGGACACTTTTTTAATGCATCAACAGCTCAGGCATCAATATTTAGAAACATTAGGTATCAGCAGCTGGCTTTCTAGAGCAGCTTTGCCCGGGGCGTCCAGTTCAGCGTCATGGGTCTCTGAATTTGTTTATGATGCTGATTTTCCAGGCGCTGATTCGGTTGCCAAAGCAACTGAGAATACTGATCAGATCGCCTCGTCAGAGTCTAATGTGCAGCACAGCAGCAGATCACTGGCGGCATCCCTCACAACATCTAATACCACAGACAAGGCTGATTTAGCCCCGAGCAATATTCTGCCCCCTACAACTGCAGTGCCAGTAGTCGCAACAACTGAGCAACAGCAACAGCAACAGCAACTACAGCCACAAGCCAGGGGAAATGTTGAAGAGACTGATTTGCCTGCAGCAGCGGCAACGACTCAAAGCCCCGCCGAAATGCCCAGGCATACAGCTATTGCTACCGCCAGTCATAAAAAACCGCCGACTATGCGCTTGATGTTTTTACAGTATAAAGATGTATTAGTCGTTGATACTCTGCCATCGCAAAGTCGCGGTTCCATCGCATCAGATCAATACCAGCAATTAACGGCAAATATACTCAGGGCTATGGGGCTAGATAGCAACCGCTTAAACGCGGGGACGGCGCCCTACGTCTTAAACTGGCCGACCCTGGCTGGAGACAATATAGATCAGGGCTGGGATCAGGCGGTTTCTGCAGTGCAGCATAAATTGGCGAAAATTTTTCAACAGCAGACTCCGACACTGGTATTGATGTTAGGTGAGGCAGCGGCGCAAATGGTGATGAGTCGTGAGGAAGAGTTTGAGTCCATGCGTGCAATAGTATTTTCACTAGGTACACAAACAAAAGCCATCACTAGCTACAGTTTGACCCAGATGTTAAACGTACCCGGTTGTAAACGCGATGTCTGGCAAGATTTACAAAAAGTATTAGCAGTTAAAGGGTAGTTGCCCTGATGCCAGAGTTAATCGTTTTAGATCAAAATATTCAGCCGCTACTGTGGCGGCAATTGTGTCAGTTGCAGCAGTGTTTTATTCCACCCTGGTCGGTTGGGCAGCTGCAGCAGCAGTTAAATAATTCTAAGTCACTGAACCTTGGCCTACTTGCAAATGGCCAGCTGCTGGGTTTTGCGTTTTATCAGCTGTTGTTTGAACAGGCGGAAATTCTGCAAATAGCCATAGACCCGGCACAGCGCCGCCAGGGCTACGCTGGCAAACTTCTGCAACAATCAATCGCAGCTTTGTTAGAGCGGGATATAGAACAGCTGCTACTGGAAGTACGAGCGTCCAATGACAGTGCGATTAAACTTTACCTGCAATTCGGTTTTAGCTTAGATGGCAGGCGCAAAAGTTATTATCCCAGCTCAGAGACTGATAACCGCGAAGACGCGCTACTCTACACCCTCAGTTTATCCACAGTCAGGGATGCGCAGCGGTGATCAGCCTGAACGCTGAAATGCTCTCAGGGCTAAATTATTATATCTTTAATGTTCTGTTTTTAGTGGTGTTTTCATACGCATGTTACAGGGCACCCTGGCGCTTATTAAAAGTTAATAGCGCTTTACAGCACTTGTGTTTTGGCGCCAGCGTGGCACTTGTGCTGCTCTGGAGTATTAAAACGCAGATCTTTGCAGGTATCAGTATTCATTTAATCGGCATGACCGCTCTTAGCCTGGTGCTGGGCTGGGATTTGGCGATCGTTTGCGCGGGCATCGCCCTGGCACTTATTACTTTCGCCAGTGCTGGTAGTTGGACTAATTTTGCCGCCAATGGTGTCATTACTATAATACTGCCAGTGACCGTCAGCGTTATAATTTCCCGATTAGTAGATAGGAAATTACCAAAAAACTTCTTTATCTATTTATTTGTCTGTGGTTTTTTTTGTGCAGGCCTAAGCGCCTTTCTGATTGGTATGTCGGTCTCGGTGACACTCTGGATCAATGATATTTATCCATGGGTGAAAATCCAGCGGGAGATAATCACTATTATTGTACTGACAATATTTCCCGAGGGCTTATTAAATGGCATCTTGCTTAGCGCCATTATGGTTTTTTATCCCGACTGGATCCGTAGTTTTGATGCCAAGGCCTATATCGATGACCAGTAACGCTCTGCGGGAGAAATTTATTCTTAGTTAGCAAGTATCTTTTTAGCACTGTAGTTTATTGCGCCGTTATCGGCGAAAATAGCCGCACTCAAAATATGCCTCACTTTAAGCTCTGCGATAATTTAGTGCTATTACGGCATAAGACCTCAATTTAGAAGATACTTATCATGTCAAACACTGCTACAGCGCTGGAAGTTTCCAAGAGTAGAACTTTTGCTATTATCTCGCGCCCCGATCATATTATCTAAAACACTACCTCCCAATCTGCAACGGTTACCCTCATAAGCTGCTGTTTTTAGTCGATTTTCTATAGGTACCTACAACATTATGTGACACTATAATCCAACTAGTTTGTTTGAATTCAAAAATTTTGTGTACATATTCTTGATTTTGTACTTTTGTCATAATAAATTATGTACACAGGTGGGACAGATGGCGTTGTCTGATACTTGGCTAAAAGCCAATAGTGGTAAGAGCTTAGCTAAACTGGAAGAGCGAGCCGACAGGGATTGAGTGTTAAAATCATCCCAAAAGGTAAGATTACATTCCAAATTCGCTACCGATTAGACGGCAAAGCAAAGCGCGGTGATTTAGGTACCTATCCGCTGCTCAGCTTAAAGGATGCCAGAGAGGGGATAGGAGTCTCTACGGCTTAAAGCTTAGCTAGAGCAAGGGCATGATCCCAGGGGGTCACAGGCTAGTTGAAAAATCGGGCCATCATAGACGCAGATACAATCAAAGAAATTTTTGATAACTGGTATCGAACTTACTGTGTAGAGCAGAAGAAAAACCACTCGCAAATACCAACTTTTCTACACTGACAGAGCCGCATACCGCCGAGATAATGCTGGGGCATAAACTACCTGGTGATTTGCAAACTTATGACCAACCTTATTACCTGGAAGAGCAAGCGGCAGCGTATTAGAAATGGTGGGATAGGCTGATGGGGCTGGTGGGGGAAACGGCAGATTAGGCATAATTAACCCGTTTAATAGACAAGGGCGATTTATAACTTGGCCTTTTCTTGCATGTTAGTTACAGGCAACGGCCAAAAGATACCATTCTTATTGTCCCAATGAAATACGTTTTTTATCCCCTTCTATTAGTTTATTCATTTGCATATTTAGCTTTACCCAATCTTTGTGTTCGCGAAAGGCTGTATTGTCTTGTATTGGAGTAATGTATGAGTTTTTGGCTAATTATCTGTAAATGATTGCTGATGATAATCACTGATAATTACGCGACTTCTATCATCATACCACCTTACTAAGTATTCTAAATAGCTGGCGGAGCCTCTTTGTTTTTCTAGAATTGTATCTATGTCTTTAATTATTTTTCGGCCCCATTCATTTCTGGTACAAAAGATATAAGCAATCAGTACTTGAGATTTGTTTTCATTAATGGCGTAGCTTTCAAGGTCTTTATTTAGTTCGAACTGCCTAGAAATATAATTGGCGAAAGAAGGAATTTCGATAGCGTAATCCACCCTACCTCTGGCAAGCATTTTCAGAAGACCGGCTGTTGTTGTATGGGATAATAATTTACCTTTCCTCTCCTGCTCATCGATCATCGGAGTAATCCCCCCATAAGAGCGTTTTTTTGTCACGCCTCCCTTTAAGTCCGAATTTTGAAATAACTGTGCTAGGGATAAACTCTTAACATCACCGTAAATTTTATTTAAGCGGCCTTTTTTAACAATGACTGAAAAAGGCAAAGCGATAATAGCAGGCTTAGAAAAATAGCCTAGCTCTTCTCGCTCAGGTTTTTTAAAGCCACAGGCACAAATTTTGTTGCTGTTTTTCATCTCTCTTAGAACTCTTGAAAAGTTCATCTTTATATTTTCATGCTGATATTGACTTAGATTCGTCTGCAGCAGCTTATAGACTTCTTCGACGACACCTTTACCTTTGTCCTTGCCATATAATATGTAAGAGGTCGGCCTATCTGCCACACTCCATATCACCTTTTCTTGGGCATAGCTGAAAGATGCGAAAGCAAATACAGAAATGACAACTGTAAAAAGATAGAACATTTCTGGTAGCCATTTCAGCTTGGTCTCATTCATGCATCAACCCTTTTAATTTATTACTGCTGGGAAAGTTTAAGTATCTTCATTCTAGCATTAAATGAAATATCCATTGTTTATTCATTGGTTCCTAAGGAAACTGCGAATAAGTCTTTTCTTCTACCCTACAGGTACTTAGCATGCTCAGCTGCGGTTGAAAGAGTTCATTGCAACTTGTCCAAGAAAAGTAGCGGTGGTATGTAGAGTACCTGTAACCTGAGTAGAATTATTACTATTTTTCAGTGTAATCATGGGTGCTACCCAGTGCGAAGCAGTATTGGTTTTATGCATACCTGACATAAAGAAACATTTATGGAAGATTCAAAGTTAGTGACCACGTGTCCAAAAGTTGCTGTCAATAAATCAAATTGTTGTATTGATGTATCTGGTAGGTTGTTAAAGAGGGCTGTCAGGCTATTATTTAAAATAATTATAATGGCCATGGGCCTGTCACAGGGTAGTGTGTTTATAGCATTCAACTGTTTTTGGAGAATGCAGTAACTAGGTATTACTAGAGGTTACAAGACATATCAATCCCCAAAACCCGCATTGAATAGAAGTTTCAACAGAACCTGATATAATTGCCGCCTTCCCATTTACCACCGGCCAAGAGTACATTTCTAATTATGTACATAGCTGTGTACATAATTAAGAAATAATAAAATGAAAAATACTGAAACATCCCGCCAAACGTCACTTAGACGCACTTTTGCTATTATCTCGCACCCTGATGCGGGTAAAACTACGATCACTGAAAAACTGTTGCTGTTAGGTAATCTGATCCAAAAAGCGGGCACAGTGAAAGGTAAAAAGAGCGATCGTCACGCCACCTCCGACTGGATGACCATGGAGAAAGACCGCGGCATCTCTATTACCTCATCGGTAATGCAGTTCCACTGGAATGATAAGGTTGTCAATCTGCTGGATACTCCGGGCCACGAAGACTTCTCTGAAGATACTTATCGCACTTTGACCGCAGTGGACAGCGCCCTGATGGTGGTGGACGGTGCCAAAGGGGTAGAGGCTCGCACTATTAAGTTAATGGATGTCTGTCGTTTGCGCGACACGCCAATATTCTCCTTTGTCAACAAGATGGACCGCGATATCCGCGACCCAATCGATCTGTTGGATGAGATAGAAAGTGTCTTGAAAATAGCCGCCGCGCCGATTAACTGGCCGATAGGCATGAGCAGTTTCTTCAAAGGTGTATATAACTTAGTCACAGATGAAATTCACGTCTACACGCCTGGTAAAGGCGCAGTGTTGCCCGAAGATATCCGTATCCAAGGCCTGGAATCGAGCGAGGCAAAAGAGCTGCTGGGAGACCTGTATGACGACTTTATCGATGAGATCGAATTGGTTAAAGGCGCGACTAATGAGTTTGATCGCGACTTGTTCTTAGCCGGTGAGCTGACCCCGGTGTTCTTTGGCACCGCCTTAGGTAACTTTGGTGTCAAAGAAATGTTGGATGGCTACACTGGCTTCGCGCCGCCACCGATCTCCAGGTCGACAGTCAGTCGGGTTGTGGGAGCAGATGAAGATAAATTTTCCGGTTTTATTTTTAAGATCCAGGCCAACATGGATCCCAAGCACCGCGACCGCATCGCCTTTATGCGTATCTGCTCAGGTAGTTACTCAAAAGGCATGAGAATGCGCCACTGTCGCATTAAGAAAGATGTGAAAATAGCCGATGCTGTGACCTTTCTAGCAGGGGATCGTGAAAGTGTTGAAGAGGCCTGGTCCGGTGATATTATCGGCCTGCACAATCACGGAACCATCCAAATTGGCGACACTTTTACCGCCGGAGAAGAGCTTAAATATACCGGCATCCCACACTTTGCCCCTGAGTTATTTAAGCGGGTGCGCTCGGTTGATCCACTTAAAGCCAAGCAGTTGCGCAAAGGTTTGCAGCAGTTGGCAGAAGAGGGCGCTGTACAGTTGTTCCAGCCGATGAAAAATAATGATTTGATCTTAGGTGCAGTGGGTGTGCTGCAGTTTGAGGTGGTTATGTTCCGCCTGCAAGATGAATACAAAGTAGAGTGTTTGTACGAGACAATATCTGTACAAACCGCTCGTTGGGTAGAGTGTGATGACGCCAAAATGTTAGAGGAGTTGAACCGCAAAGCCCATGAAAACTTGGCAATAGATGGCGGTGGTCTGCTTACTTATCTGGCGCCCACAAGAGTCAATCTGAGCTTAACTCAAGAGCGCTGGCCGGATGTGCAATTCAGAGCGACCCGCGAGCATTAATAACTGCAATATATACAATTTTAAAAAGGCTACTCAACGTAGCCTTTTTTATGTTCAGGATGAGCGGTAGTAGTGCTGGCATGGATGTATAAGAGTAAAATATCAGCTTAAATTATTTTCCTGCCAGGGCTATTATCAATATTAGATAACCTAAACCTTGAGGCGTAGAGAACTGTTATGTTTATCGATAGTCACTGCCATTTAGACTTTGATCAGCTTAGGTCACAGCTGCCAACAGTGCTCAGCGCGGCTGATAATAACGGGGTCAAAGAATTTGTCGTGCCCAGCATTGGCGCCAGTAATTTTGCAGCGGTAATCGATCTGACAGCGGCTAATCCTGGCATGCATCTGGCGCTGGGGATGCACCCCTGTTTTATGGCACAACATCGAGATGAGCACTTGGCGCAATTAAAGACCTTAGTTGATCTGCATCGTCCCTGCGCTATAGGCGAAATTGGCCTAGATTTTTTTATCGAAAGCGATGTGCAGCAACAACAGCGACAACTGCAGCTGTTTGAGGCGCAGCTGAAGATAGCTGCTCAGGCGCAGTTGCCGGTTTTGTTGCATGTGCGCAAGGCACACGATCAAGTGCTATTACTGCTAAAGCAATTGAAATTCAATGCCGGTGGCATAGTGCATGCTTTTAATGGCAGTGAGGTACAAGCACAGCGCTATTGCCGGGAGTTTGGTTTTAAATTGGGCTTTGGGGGGGCAATTACCCATCCACGGGCGACTAAGTTGCGCCGCTTAGTGGCTGACTTGCCAATTTCTGATCTGGTGCTGGAAACTGACTCACCTGATATGCCGATTGCCAATATGCCTGAGGCCTATAATCAGCCCGCCAATATAAAGCAGATAGCCGCCACAGTGTTTGCATTGCGCCTGGAAACTGCCGCCGAGATAGAGCGGCAGTT
>ASZI01000202.1 GCA_000416315.1 Osedax symbiont Rs2
CCATTGCTATCAACTATCAGTGCCCATATATTATCGATGCCTTTGGCAATGGTCCCAACCATAGTCAATTCTTTAATTGCAAAGCTTTCCAGATATTCCTGCAGCCGGTCACTGTTGGGAGCTGCGGTATTCCCTAAGTCGATTCTGGCGGGCAGATCATCGTCATCTTCATCGGGAATAAATTTAACTAGCTCCAGAAATGGGTTGCGTAAGCTAGCCCCTTCATAGACAAAAGCTTCGTAGGCGGCGAACTCCGGCAATGGTTTTATAGGCCTGGAATCCCGCCCTTGCACTTGAGAGATGTACTGTTGTAAATCAGCGATATCTTCGACCCAGACACAGCCTGAGAGAGAGCTTATAAAGAAAGCGATCGCTATTAAATACTTCACCCTCGAGACTCTATTCATCATCATTCCGGTATGTTTTTGCAGTAATGGAAATAGACAGTCGCCCCTCTGCTATCGGCGTCAAACTATAATCGTGCAAGGTCACTATTCTTTTTATTGCCGCTATGCCACTGACAAAACTGCCTACTTGATGATAAGTCCCCTGTGCCGATATTTGAATCGGCAGTTCGATGTAATATCGCTCTTTGCGCTCTCCCTGCAGTGCGATACTGTTAATTACCAGCCCGGACTCGATGCCAATATTGGTGATATCTTCCAACAGTCCTGGGACTTCTTTTTCAGTTGGAAGCTGGCGTCTGATTTCTTTGAACTGCTCTTCTACATCTGCCATTTGTTTACGCAGCCCCGCTAGATTGGCCACCTTATTCGACTCTGTTGCATATTGCCTTTTTAACTGCCCCTCACGGCTAATTTCTGTACTGAGTACCTGTTCTTTATCGCTGATGTAATAATGAGTTCCCAACACTAACACTATGACGAACACCAGCGCGTAGCAGATAACTTTAGCCCCGATAGGCCAGCTACCCGCAGCCGCGAAATCCAGATTGTTAACATCAAAGCCTTTGAAGGAGTTTTTAATTACATCAATCAACTTTTGGCCCCTTAGATAACTGCACATTAAGATTAAAGCTACGACTTAGTTGCTGTGAGCCGACTGTTGTGAGATTGGGCTCTCCAAACCATGGCGATGCATTTAAGTTGCGCATCAGTGTCGATACATTTTGATTCCTGTTAGCCAAACCGTTAATGGTTAATATGTCACCACTTCTACGCAAAGTGCTATAGTGCAATTCATCCGGCAATACTCTTACCAGCTCGTCAAAATAACGCACGATAAGCGGCCGGTCTCCCTGTAGTTTCTTAATGGTTTGCAATCTGGCTAAGCGCTTGTCTTTAAGCTTCTTTAAATTTTCTATCTCTTTAAGCTTGCTTTTGAGCAGATTGATTTCTGTCGATATAAAGGAAGATCTGACTGCCTGTCGCTGAATTTGTTCGTTGTAGTATTCCCCTGCACCAAGCACAGCTATTACCGCTACAATTACCGCGATGAAAAGGCCAGTAAAAAATTTCTTTTGTAACTGCTCATCACGCTCTTCGCGCCACGACCTTAAATTAATTTTTACCATAACTTACCTATTGATCAAAAACCCTTAATGCCAAGCCACAAGCCTTCACCAACACTGGTGCGTCTTTATTTAGTCGGTCACGATTTATTTTCGGCTGCACATCCATCGTCTGGAAAGGATTTGTCAGCTCCACCGGGATCCCCACTTCTTCTTCTAATACTTCAACCAGACCTTTTATCGAGGAGCAACCACCGCTTAAATAGATTTTCGATAACTGATTTTGTACATTTGAGGAATAGTAGAACTGCAGTGCCCTGGATATTTGCTGCGCAACAGTATCTCTGAAAGGCTCAATCAGCATCGCTTCAATTTCAACGCTGATTTCATTGAGACGAAATGATTGTTCAACTTCTTCCACTGACATACCACATTGCACATGGATAGCATTAGTTAGCTCATTGCTGCCAAAGCCTTGCTCTCGGTTGTAAATAATATCACCCTGATGCAGCACATTGAGGGTCATAGTCGATGCACCTATATCAATGGAGGCGATCAGATCGCCATTTTGCAAATGATCTCTGCTGACATAGGTTAACAAGCGCTCAATCGCAAAAGTATCAACATCAACTATGTCGCACTTTAAGCCGGCGGAATTTACTGCCTCCTCACGCTGTATTACATCATTGTCCCGGCAGGCGACCAGCAGGATACTGTTGAGATCCGGGTTGGTCGGGTGCGGTCCCTGAACCTCAAAATCTATGGCGACTTCATCTAATGGATAGGGAATAAACTGGTCAGCTTCAATTTTAATTTGATCTTCTAACTCGGCGTCTGAAAAGGCATTAGAGAGCTCTAACTGCTTAATAATAACGGCGGAAGATGGCACGGCGGTGATAGTATTATTGAGTTTTGTGCCGCAGATTTTCACACCTTTTTCAATAGCTTCGGCAACTACAGCTAATTCTTGCAGGTGACCGTCGACAATCGCGGATGCCGGCAAACCCACGATTGCATACGAATCTAAAGACAGTGTACGTTTAGAGCGACTCAGAGCAACCAGTTTTACCGCTGATGACCCTATGTCCACGCCCAACCAAGTCGATGTTTTTTTATTAAAAAGACCAAACAACTAATCTATCCCTTTGTTACTAGACCATTGAGTCTAAGTGTAGTTTATTTTTATATTAATTAAGCATCTATGCTCAATTTATTTCAGGGTATTGGATAAGAATTGCAGCGACGTCCAGCGATATTAAAACATTAATAACAGGTTCACTAAAGCTTTTTATCCCCAACAGTGCAACAACAAAATTGCAGTGACGCAAATGACCGACACTCTGCAATCATTTGAAAACACTGGCTGCTTTAATAAAACAGTCCCAGTCAATAACCAATGCCATTACTGGAGCCTAAAAGCCTGCAAAGCATCTTTTTCAGTGAGTTTCACTGCTTAGACAACCAACTAGCTAAAGGATGCTGGTGCAAAATATAAGCAATCTATATAATAGCTGTTTTTAATTTCCAGCATACAGGAACGACATGCGCGCAATAAAACTGCTCTTCCAATTCATTCTCTCAATGACGGTATTAGGCATGATTCTGGGCACTGTCAGCATGGTAGGCCTGTACTTGTATTTTTCGCCCTCACTTCCAGATGTAGAAACACTGCGTCAAGTACACTTTCAAACACCCTTAAAAGTACTTTCCAAAGATCACAAACTGATTGCTGAATTTGGCGAAAAACGCAGAACACCTATCAGTTTTCAGCAAGTTCCAGACAAGTTTGTCAAAGCACTACAAGCGGCTGAAGATTCTCGCTACTTTGAGCACCACGGTGTGGACATCAAAGGCTTGGCTAGAGCGGTTGTACAATTAGTCACTACAGGTAAAAAGCAAGGTGGTGGCTCCACTATTACCATGCAAGTCGCAAAAAACTTTTTCCTGACCCGGGAAAAATCTTTCTCGCGGAAATTTAGCGAAATTTTGCTGGCGTTAAAAATCGAAAACTCACTCAGCAAACAAGAAATTTTTGAACTCTACGTCAATAAAATTTATTTGGGCCACAGATCTTATGGAATCCAAGCCGCCTCATTTGTCTATTACGGCAAAGACATCCGCGATATTTCCCTGGCACAACTGGCAATGATTGCCGGACTGCCAAAAGCTCCCTCCGCTTTTAACCCTATCACCAATCCCAAACGGGCGATTACTCGACGCAACTGGATCATCGGCAGAATGCTCAGCTTAAATTACATTAGCCAGGCTGAACACGACCAGGCTACTAAGCAAGCAGTCAGCGCTTATTACCACAGTGCCGACATACAGCTATACGCTCCTTACGTCGCCGAAATGGTGCGCAAAAAATTATACTTGCAATTCGGGGATCAACTTTACACCAACGGCTACACAGTGATCACTACACTGGACAGTAAGATGCAAGCATCTGCCAACAAAGCGGTACAAAATGGTTTGCTGGCCTACGTAAAGCGCCACGGTTACCGAGGTCCCGAAAAACAACTAGAGATAACCAACCTGGACACTGAACAGCGGCTAAAGCTCTTAAGAGCTGAGACCAGCCACGCGGGCATCGAACCAGCTATAGTGGTAGCGATTGAAGAGCAACAAGTTAGTGTACTGCGCAAGAACGGAGAACAAGCTAGCATCCCATGGCGAGGACTCTCTTGGGCGCAAAAATTCATCAACGTCAATAGCATAGGTCCAAAACCTAAACTGGCTAAGGATATTTTACAGCTCGGTGACTTAGTGCGGATCAAAAGCGAACTCGATTTAAAAGAACCGCAGCCAAACCAATACTGGGCCCTTAGCCAAATCCCTAAAGTACAAGGCGCTATGGTAGCGATGAATCCTGACAATGGCGCACTCTTGTCACTGGTTGGAGGTTTCAGCTTTACTCATAACAAGTTCAACCGGGCGACACAGGCGATCAGACAGCCAGGCTCCAATTTAAAACCATTTATCTATGGCGCAGCACTGGAAGCTGGCTACACAGCGGCAACTACGATTAATGATGCTCCATTAGTACTACAGGGAGACACCCTAGAAGCCAATTGGCGGCCGGAGAACTCATCGCGTAAATTTTATGGCCCGACTAGATTGCGGGTAGGTCTTTACAAATCCCGCAATTTAGTTTCAATACGCTTACTGCGCGCAATTGGCATAGATAACGCACTGGATTACCTGGTCAGATTCGGTTTCAAGAGAGAACAACTGCCGCAAAATCTGTCATTGTCTCTTGGCGCCGCCGATCTAACCCCCGTAGACTTGATTGCCGGCTACGGCCCTTTTGCCAATGGCGGCTATCGTGTCGACACTTTTTTTATTGACGAAATACAAAACCAAAAAGGCGTCAGTATTTTTCAAGCTAAGCCAAGAACAGTTGTCACAGCAACCAGTGATTTAGATAGCAATCGCTATGTCGAAGCTCCCAGAGTCATAGACGCCAGAGACGGCTATGTAATTTACAGCATTTTAAAAGACACAATCCGCCGTGGCACAGCAACCAAAGCACGGGTCCTGCAGCGCTCTGACATGGCCGGAAAAACCGGCACCACCAACCAACAGCGCGACGCCTGGTTCACTGGCTTTAATCGCGAAATAGTCGCCACTGCCTGGGTTGGCTACGATATTCCGGCTCCACTGGGAAAACGCGAATTTGGCGGCACAGCAGCACTGCCTATCTGGATTGACTTTATGAAAGAAACGCTGGCAGAGCGACCCGAGGCACCACTTACACGCCCTCCGGGACTGGTAAACGTCAGGGTGGATGCAAAAACTGGGTTGCGCTCCAAGAGCAGCACAGCAGAGACTGTCAGTGAAATCATAAAATCGGAAGATGCTCGCAGACTGACCGCGCAGAGCGAAGAAATCAATGACACAACCACCGATGATCTGTTCAACTAAGCCCCCAGACGGGGAATATAGTATCGACCTCGTCGGATAGCTTTCTTAAACAGAAAATCCAGACAAAAAAAAGCCCGGCTAACCGGGCTTTTTTTGCTGTTCGAATTAGCAATCCGCTAGTGATTTCAACGGGTAGTTACTCGGCATCGGCAAACGCGCCACGCCCGAATCTATCGCCGCTTGCGCTACTGCTTGCGACAACCTGCCCAACAGACGATCATCGGTAGGTTTTGGAATAATATATTGCGAACCAAAAGACAGCGACTCTAAGTCATAAGCCTTGAGCACTTCAGTGGGTACCGGTTCTTTGGCTAGCGATGCTAGAGCGCGTACTGCCGCGGCTTTCATCTCTTCATTGATAACTGTGGCACGCACATCCAGAGCACCACGGAAAATGAACGGAAAGCCCAGCACGTTGTTCACTTGATTAGGATAGTCTGAACGACCTGTTGCCATAATTACATCGTCACGCGTGGCATGTGCTAACTCGGGCTTAATCTCTGGATCCGGGTTGGCGCAGGCAAAAATTATCGGTTTAGCAGCCATCTTTTTCAATTGATCAGCCGCCAGCAAATTAGGACCTGACAAACCGACAAACACATCCGCACCATCAATAGCATCGTCTAAAGTGCGCTTATCCGTTTGTGTGGCAAAAATTGCCTTCTCAGTGGTCAGATCATCGCGACCAGAGTGGATCACTCCCTTGCGATCCAGCATGTAAATATTTTCTACTTTTGCACCCATGTTGATCAACAGCTTCATACAGGCGACTGCTGCAGCTCCGGCACCTAAAGTAACGATAATGGCAGTTTCAAGATTTTTCCCGGCGATCTCTAATGCATTGATCATGCCAGCGGCGGTCACTATCGCAGTACCGTGCTGATCATCATGGAAAACAGGGATACTACAGCGCTCAATCAGGGCGCGCTCTATTTCAAAACACTCAGGTGCTTTGATATCTTCTAAGTTAATGCCACCAAAAGTATCGGCAATGCGGGCAACCGTGTCTATAAATGCCTGTGGACTCTCGGAGTCGACTTCTAAATCTATAGAGTTAATTCCAGCGAATCTCTTGAACAACAACGATTTGCCTTCCATTACTGGCTTCGACGCCAAAGGTCCAAGATTACCCAGACCCAGAACGGCAGTACCGTCTGTAATAACAGCAACTAAATTACCCTTGCCCGTGTATCTATAGGCATTTTCCGGATCTTTAGCGATTTCGCGGCAGGGCTCGGCAACACCTGGGCTATATGCTAATGACAGATCTCGCGCCGTTTCAGCGGGCGTAGTCAGCTCCATAGCGACTTTACCTGGACGAGGAAACTCATGATAATCAAGGGCAGCTTTTTTCAGATCTTCAGACATAGGTGTTGTTCCATTTAAAAATTAACACGGGTTAGCGATTCTATAGAAAAGCCTGGGGGCAAACAACCATAGAAGCTTCTAGATCATAGAATAGTCACAAATTCGAGTTAATCGCGATTTTTCAGCGCTGTCCAAAGGCTTACAGAGCTTTATTGTTGCAAAATAGATATATAGGATTTTTTCTCAGACTAG
>ASZI01000203.1 GCA_000416315.1 Osedax symbiont Rs2
TCACGCCTCACCCCTCACGCTTGTCGTGCTCTCATAAACTCCGGCACCTCGCAGATAAAACATAACGTACCTACTCAATACATAAACAACCATAACTAAGGCGATCGCCAGCTGGAAATGTGCCAGGTATTGCGCAGTGCTGACAATCGATTGCTCAAAACCCTGCTCGGCAAAAAAACGGCCGGCTTTGCTCATGGCTGTGGCGCCAATCACTAGTGGGAAAGTGAATGCGCCAAAGGCTGGAGTAAACTCTAAGCTCAAAAGTTTAATCAGGGCCAGGTAAACGACAACGGTCATCAATATACCAAGTGACAGTAAAGTGATAACTAATAGTAGTGAGGGTTGTTGTGCTGTGCTCAGGTACGCCGCCAGGCATAAGTTTGGCGGGGCAGCTAATATCGCCAGGCTTGGTCTAGCGTTATCAGCCAGTGGCGGTAGCAGTATCAGTCGATATAAGACGATTGGCAGCAGTAAAAAGTAACTACCGATGGCGAAAGATAATAAGATTTCGGCGATCGCAAAGCTCTGGGTATCCGGGTAAGTTAAGGCGGCTACGGCTAGGCCGACGGGGGGGATAAACCAACTTGGTAGCAAGTTTTCCATGCTAAAGTTAGCGCTTTGTCGATAGGTAAAAGCGCAGAGCAATAGCAAGTGTAAGGTAACGGCGCTGTACCAAATAACTGAGCCCAACAGTTGCTCTGGTAGTTGCGCACTAAGCAGCATTGCGCTCATGCATAACGTGGGGATCACTGAGCCTAAAAGCGGCTGTTGTAGCTCGCTCCATAACAGCTTTAAGTTGCAGCTGAACTTGGTGACTAGCAGTAACATGATAGGGCAGGCCAGCAGCAAACTTAATGGTTGCGCCAAGCCATATAATTGCAGCAGTGAACCGCTGCTTATCAAGCCCAATGCCAGGCCTGCTGCGCCTGTGGGGAACTGGCTGAGCTTAAGTGAAAAGTTATGTGCCATACTGTTTTCCTGCTGAGTTTTTAGGCTGGAAAATTAGTATAGCTCGGCTTATGTCTGCTAATATATTTAAACATATTTTACATTTAGTTAAATTATATTAAACGACTTCTCTGAGGTGAGATATCAACAATATTACAATTAAGCAGTTAAAAGTATTTAGTGCTGTGTCTAAAGCTGAGTCGCTAACCAGCGCCGCCGCACAGCTTTTTGTCACTAAAGCGGCAGTGTCTATCGCCTTGCAAACGCTGGAGGCTCAGTTGGGTCAGCCGCTGTTTGACCGGGTGAAAAATCGCTTGTTGTTAAATGCTCAAGGTAAACTATTACAGCCATTAGCCGATGAGTTGTTACAGCGAATGCAGGGCATTGCGGCATTGTTTGATGCCAACCAATACTCTGGATTGTTACGTATTGGTGCCAGTGTCACTGTCGGTAACCATTTATTACCGGCTATGCTGGCCAGTTTTTTACCGAGTACTAAAAGTCAGCGTCCCGAGCTGACGATCGCCAATACTGCTGATTTAAGTGGCAAAATTTTAGCCTATGAGCTGGATGTTGCGCTGGTTGAGGGGCGAATGCACAGCGACGGATTAAATATTATCCCCTGGCTGGATGATCAGATGTATGTGATTGCCAGTACCGATCATCCGCTGGCAAACACCACTGAAGTCAGTGATGCTCAGTTAGCGGGCCAGCGGTGGGTGCTGCGCGAGGCGAGTTCCGGTACCCGTGAACAGTTTGATCAACGTCTGTCGCCGCTGTTATCGAGCTGGGATTTAGGCCTTGAATTTAACTCTAATGAAGCGTTAATCAATGCGGTGGCCGCCGGTATAGGTCTGGGATTTATGTCAAACCTATCGGTGGCACAGGCAATTAAAAATAATAGATTAGTCCGTCTAAATAGATCTGCCAGCTGTCGCCGGCAATTGTATTTAGTCTACGCAAAAGATCGCTATGTCAGCCCGTTACTGCAGTACTTCATTGACTACACTCTCGCCTGGCAGTCAGAAAGTTAGTCTGCTACAACCTTATGCTGTTTTGCTACAGCGGGACTTCCTAAGTATTATTCCTATATTTGTTGGTGGTAAATTGTCTGTTGATGCTTGAGCTATACTGGCGAAGATTTTCGCTATGTTTAAAGTAACAAATTATAAGGAAATGATTATGTCTCTTAGAATTAACGATCAAGCCCCTAACTTTTCTGCCATGACCACTGCGGGTCAAATTGACTTTCATCAGTGGTTGGGAGATGGCTGGGGGATCTTATTTTCTCATCCTAAAGATTACACACCGGTATGCACTACTGAATTAGGCTACGTGGCTAAACTTAAACCTGAGTTCGAAAAACGTAACTGCAAGGTCATTGGCTTGAGCATAGACCCGATTGATGCTCATCAGGGCTGGGCCAAAGATATTGAAGAAACTCAGGGCTATGCGATAAATTTCCCGATGATTGGCGATACCGATCTAAATGTAGCCAAACTCTATAATATGTTCCCCGCGGATGAATCAGCAACGGCAGTAGGGCGCACCGCGATGACCAACGCCACAGTGCGCACAGTGTATGTAGTAGGTCCGGATAAAAATATCAAGTTGATGATGACATACCCAATGACCACCGGGCGCAACTTTGATGAGATATTACGGGTCATCGATTCTATGCAGTTAACAGCAAAACACAAAGTGGCGACACCGGTTAACTGGCAGCAGGGGGACGATGTTATAATTGTGCCTTCGGTCTCTGACGAGGAGGCTGCACAGAAATATCCCGACGGTTGGAAAACCTTAAAACCATATCTGCGGATCGTCAAACAGCCTAAATGAAGGGTGCACTGCCAGGCTAATCTGTGATGATTAGCTATTTTTTTCGCACAACAGCTTACACAGGTTTCAGTCTTTATAGGCGTCCATTATCCTCTCTACTTCGCCGCTTTTCAGCATCTGGTAGATAATGGCGTCAAAGGCTTTGCGAAATGCATAGTTCTGCGGGTACTGACCGGATTTTATGGCGGTTTCGGAGTAACCGATGTAAATCGGGTCAGTGCCAATTAATGCCCCTTTCTTTAGCTTTAGATAGATGTTTGTGGTTGTACTTGCAGTTGTCTGAATTTTCGATAAGTGGTAATCGTAGGCACGGCTTTCCATCATGATGCAGTCGTGGCGATTTTTCGCCAGCATGCCTATCAGTGCAGCCGGGCTGCCTGCCTCACGGTAGCTGATCTCTCCCTGAGCCACTAATTGTCTGAACTGCTCTCCGCCCCAGCCATCAAAGCCGGCAACGTTTCCTATAATGAGTCCCTTATAATCTTCTGGCCAGTTTGGCCTTGGCTGTTGTAATACAGCAGCTGTGCACACAGCTATAATGGTTTCACTATAAAATGGTAATGAGTACGGATACAGGTAAGGCCAATCGTGGCCGTGAAAAAACGCTGGGGTCAAACCTAAACCTTTACCGAGCTTCATAAATTGCTTGCCTCTTTTCCAGGGGACTGGCAGTAGTTTGACCTTGAAATTTTGCATTTTGCTAAAAGCAGCTCTTAACACATCTATATAGATACCCTCGGCACGACCATCAATTTGGTAGCTATAAGGTTTATAGCCATCGTCCACATAGATAATTATTTCATGTCCAGAGCCTATAGTGGGCATGGGCAAAGATAGGATCATCAGCATAATGAGAGACTTCATATTCCCTCCTTGGGTTTATTGTTGAGCTATTTAAAAATTTTAATGCAAAAGTTTTTCGCTATTCAGAGATTGGTCTGCTGTTTTAGATGACAGCTTTGTCGCTATTTAGCAACATTGAATGATGGGTTATCTAAACACTATTCTCAATTTGATGGGATGGGTAAAAACACTATTAAGAGGCGAGTGGAAGTTCTAGCAGGATTATCTCCTATACAGAACATCGTCGGGGCTGTAACAAGAGTGAGAGTGATTTATATTAAAGAAAAAACTCTATCTTTAAGGGGCAGCAGAGCTATGACTGAATACGCTTGGATATATTAATAAATATAACCTGGGCATGTGATTTTTATGCTAAATATTCTCTTGGCCAGGCTTCATTCAATGACTATCATTGGTTACTACATCTCGCTTAGGTGCCCGGATTGTGACGCTAAGCGAAAGGCTTCTTCATGGGTGGTGGCGGGTTCAGAGAGGATCAGTTGGTTGGTTGCTTTCAGGCGGTTAATTTTGACCACACAGTGATAATCGCCAGAGTCTAGTTCGATTACGTCTCCAGTATAAGGTTCTATTTCGGTTGAGTACGCTTTAGGTTGAATACCGTCGCTGTTATTGAGGTACTTCAGAGCATAGTTATAAATATGAACCGTCATTTGTAACTCCTTCAGGGCTGAATGATTGTCTATTATTTGACCAGTTATGTTACGGGATTTAAAAAATCTTTATCAGTGTGTCCAAAAAGTGACACCTCTTAACTGTAAACAGCTGTTTTACTTAGCAGCCTGAATATAGGTTTGATCGACAACAAATCTACCATATACTGTATATAAATACAGTATATGGTTGTTGCATGTTAAAAATTATTCCTACTCCTGCCCAGTGCGGCATGACCGGTTTTGAATCACCTGCTAGTGAATATACGCAAGTGGGCTTAAGCCTTGATCAGCACTTAGTCGCAGACCCAGAAGCCACTTACCTGTGTTTTGCCGAGGGTGATTCCATGCAGGGGTTCGGCATTTTTTCAGGTGACATGTTAATCGTCTGCACAGCGGCGCAGGTCAATGATGGCGATGTAATAGTGGCCAATTTAAACGGTGACTTTGTCTGTAAAAAAATTGATCTGCAGCGCCAGCAATTAGTGTCGGCGGGAAAAGGTTACGCCGCGTATCAATTGCGCGAAGGGGAAGAGTTTCAAGTTGAGGGTGTGGGGATCAGCTCGATTAGGATGCACAGGCCGTTTACGATGAGAAGTAGTGAGTTATAAAACCAGTCGTAAGTAGCTAGTAATAAGTCGTGAGCCAAAGTCAAAATAAGACTGACGACTGACGACTGA
>ASZI01000204.1 GCA_000416315.1 Osedax symbiont Rs2
CAACGCATGGATCCATCACAACATTTCTAATCGTATTTCTCTAGGATTATGCGTATGCCTTAAAGCCATATTAATACACTTGCTAAACGATCAGTCGAGTAATAAAAAATCATCCATGTTTATGATTTTATTGATGACTGTTCGATGTTAAAGCGAATGTGGAAGAAAAGTGAGAAAGGTTAAAAGGTCCTAGGATACAAATTTAACGAACAAAAAGAATTAGAATTAGAATTAGAATTAGAATATCGATATTTGTTAACTGTAGGGGTGCTAGTTTTAGGGGGGGTATTAAGAAGGGTACCAATGTATATGTTTATTAGTTTAAAAATAACAAGTTTAAGGATAGGTAGGCGAAATGATGTAAATCATTTAGCTAAACACCTTAAAAAGCCGCTTTCGAGCGGCTTTTTTGTCTCTGCAGGTTTTTGCAGCGCCGGCTAAGAGTATTTAGCAGCTGTGAAACTGTGCGTCAATTTTTTCTATAACCTTATAGAAATGTCTTAATGCATCGCCACAAACGCCACCGTGGAACATAAAACTGTGCAACATGCCCGGTAGGCAGTCAATTGAAGTATTAACGTCAAGTTCCTGTAGCTTCATTGCGAAAGCTATGCCAAGGTCTCGCAGTGGATCGCACTGGGCGACAAAGATCTGAGTATTTGGCAGGTGCTGCAACTGCGGGTGTAATATCAGGCTGTTATCCGCAAGTTCAGCTTGTTCTTCGCGCTCTAAGTACTGTTGCCAGAACCAGTTTAGTTCCGCTATGTCGAGGTTGTAGCCGTTTGCATAGGATTGCATGCTAGGGTAGTGCATATTTGGCTGATAGAAAGGGCGCAGATCAGTTACCGGGTAAATCAGAGTAGTGGCAATAATATTGAGCTTGTTATCTTTCCCTGTGTTGACAGAACTAGAATGCAAGGCAGCGTGAACAGCCAGATTGCCACCGGCGCTCTCACCGCAGGCAATAATTTTTTGCACATTTAAATTGTTATCTTTACCGTGCTTCGCCAGCCAATTGACCACTTCTCTTGCATCATTAGTGGCAGCGGGGTAGCGATGCTCTGGTGCCAGTCGGTAATTGACAAATACCACAGCGACTTTAAGTAAATAGGCGAGGGCCCGTGACTGTCTGTCATATGCCTGGGCATCTCCTAAGACAAAGCCGCCACCGTGGAAGTACAACAGTACTGGCAGCGCAGTATCGCGACTGTTGATCGGACGGTAAATGTCGATGCTGAAATTGGCGCTATCAGTGCTGATCTCAAAATGCTCAATATCTGCAGGATGTTCTAATGGGTAGCCACGCTTAATAAAACTGTCTCGCAGGGCTGCTCTGGCCTCTTCAATCGGCATGTTCTGCAGAGCGGGACCTTTAGCTCGGCTGTTTTCTTCTAACATCTGTTGTAGATCGGGGTTCAAACTCATTTACTTATCCTTAGCATTGATCAGTTTAATTAAGTGCTTGTAGTGGCTTTAAACTTTGATAGTTTTCAATTTAGTGAGTGCAAATAGTAAACTCTGGCAGGAAGGTCTTTGAGTCTAATAGTCATTTTTCGGCTGCTGGTGTTTTAGACGGTATTAGCTGTTTTAGTTTCCATTTCAGCCATTACCCATTTCTTAAAAACCTCCATGCCATAACTTAACGGGCGATCCTTTTGATAAACCAGATAAAATGAGCGGTGGATGTTCAGGGGTAAATCAAAGGGGATAATTAATTTTCCGGCCTGCAGTTCAGGCCCCAGCAGGGTGGGGTCTCCCAGAGCAATACCTAAGCGTTCAGCGGCGGCGGCATTGGTCAGCATACTATTGGAAAGCTGTAACCCCTGGCGACGTTCACGAAACTGTACTTTAGCCATCTCCAGCCACTGGCTCCACTCAGAGCGACGTTTACTGACATGTATCAAGGGGTGAAAACGGATATCTTCGGGTACAGTTAACGGCTTGTTGTTGGTGATTATATCCGGGCTGCAAATCGGCACTAAATGAATATCTTTTAAAAAGTGTACTTGTATCTCGGGCCAGTCACCGCTGCCAAAATAAATCGCCATATCAGTACTACTTTTGTCAAAATCGATTAAACCCATCGAGGCATTAATTTGTAGTTCTATCTCGGGGTATTGTTGCTGGAACTTGCCGATGCGTGGCATCATCCAGCGGGTCAGAAAATGCGGGGTCATACTGATAGTAATAACATCTGTGCCGGCGCTGGATTTGAGCTGTTCAGTAGCACTGGCTATCTCGCGCAGGGCATGTGTTATAGAGGTTAAGTATTTCTCACCACTGTCTGTCAATTCGGCTTTACGTTTTTTGCGATAAAAGAGGATCACTCCCAGGTAGCTCTCTAAGCTTTTTATCTGGTGGGATACCGCAGAAGCTGTAACAGCGAGTTCTTCAGCGGCCTGTGAGAAACTGCCGGTGCGTGCAGCAGCCTCAAAACTGCGCAGTGTGTTTAGCGGGGGAAGACGTAACATACAAACTCCATTGCTGAATTATATTCAGCATTGTGCTGAAAATTGATCTTTTGTGCAAGGGCCTTCAGTTGATTAAAATAGCGGCATATTATTACAGGGGCCTCAAGTGGAGACTCCTGGCCCAACGAGGAGCTTTAACATGTCTTTCCAATATGATGTAGAAATTGCAACAACTCAATCCGGTGCTGTAGATATTGAATTCTATAAGGCTGAAGCTAGTCGCATTCGCAGCGAGCACTTAACAGCCATCTTTAAAAGTGCCGCTAAGGCAGTACGTAAACTGTTCATTTCGCAGCGTGATATCGCCAACTCATCGACTAATATGTTTTTAGTCGAAAAGCTAGCCAGGTAATTTTAAACAACTTACTGGTTTGAAATATTCAGCAGTCAACAGGTAGTTAGTAGTGTCCTGTAAAAGTTGCTTGGATTAAGACTGTAAAAATTATTTGAGCCACTATATACTGTATGTAAATACAGTATTGGTTTAAATGATGCAAAAAATAATCCACTGTGATTGTGATTGTTTTTATGCCGCAGTTGAAATGCGTGACGATCCATCTCTGGCTAACATCCCCTTAGCCATTGGTGGAAGGTCAGATAGACGCGGTGTAATTTCTACATGTAATTATGTCGCCCGCAAATTCGGCATTCACTCCGCCATGTCCACCGCCCAAGCGTTAAAACGCTGTCCACAATTACATCTGATGCCTGGCAACATGCAAAAGTATCGAGATGCCTCCCGACAAATATTTGACATTTACCGTCAAGTGACCGAACTGATAGAGCCTCTTTCTCTGGATGAAGCGTATTTAGATGTCAGCGATTCCGCTTTGTATTCTGGCAGTGCCACAAGAATAGCGCAGTACTTACGTGCTCAAGTAGAAGAGCAAGTAGGTATTACGATTTCTGCTGGGGTTGCGCCCAACAAATTTTTGGCCAAGATAGCCAGTGACTGGAATAAACCTAATGGTTTAAAAGTCATAACACCGCAGCAAGTGAGTGGGTTTGTAGAGCACTTAGCAGTGAAGAAAATCCATGGGGTGGGCAAAAAAACCGCTGAGAAGATGTATTTGTTGGGCATAGAAACTTGTCAGCAACTACGCGAGAAGGGCCCGGATTATTTACAGCAGCATTTTGGCTCTTTTGGCGAGCGTTTGTTCCAACTTAGCCAGGGGATAGACAACCGAAAAGTCAGCAATACTAGAAATGTTAAATCCATCAGCGTGGAACATACCTACCCTCGTGACATTGAACAGTTATCAGAATGTATCGAACAGATCAGTTCGTTACAGCAGGAACTGCTAAAGCGCTATCAGAATCTTAAACAGCCGCGGATAGTCACAGGACTGTTTGTCAAAGTTAAATTTCATGATTTTACCCAGACCACGGTTGAGCAGCAGGGCGCTATTGGTCAGGAGCAACTCTATATGAATTTGTTACAACAAGCCTACCATCGAGGTAACAAAGCGGTACGGCTATTGGGGTTAGGTTATCGCTTGGCGCCCGTGCCTGTGAATGACTTCAGGCAATTGATGTTGGAAATTTAAGATTTATTCGCTGTTAGAGTTGCCGCTGTAGCGCTATCATCCTTAGATAGAGCGCATTTCTCTCCTCCCTGACAGTGATATGCAAATAACTGTATTAATATTGCGCTATTTTACTTCCCAGCTTCTAACTATCTGTGCAATTTGCTAGACTTGCAGCCATTTTTTCGCTGGGCTTTTCTGGCGACACAGTTTAAGGACTTCAAACTCAATGTTCCAAATGCTAGTTTCAAAATCACAGAGCATGAAAAACGACTTGCTCTCTGGTTTAACCGTTGCCCTTGCCTTAGTGCCCGAAGCCGTTGCTTTTGCATTTGTCGCAGGCGTGGCGCCACTGGTCGGTCTCTACGCGGCGTTTATGGTAGGTTTGATTACAGCGCTGATAGGTGGACGTCCCGGGATGATCTCCGGGGCAACCGGGGCGCTGGCAGTAGTGATGGTGGCGTTAGTTGCCGATCACGGTGTCGAGTATTTATTTGCTACTGTCGTGCTGATGGGCATATTACAAGTGCTTGCGGGTGTGTTTCGCATGGGTAAGTTTATCCGTTTAGTACCACACCCGGTGATGTTAGGTTTTGTTAACGGCCTGGCGATAGTGATCTTCCTTTCACAAATTCCAATGCTGCAATCAGAAACTCCAGGTGGTAAGTGGGGCTGGATGTCAGGGACTTGGTTAACTGATTCTGCGCTGTGGATCATGTTGGGCTTGATCGGTTTAACCATGGCGATTATTCGCTTCCTGCCGATGCTGACTACCGCAGTGCCCTCTGCACTAGTGGCTATCCTGGCGGTCAGTTTGCTGGTAATAGGCCTAGATTTAGATACATTGACAGTAGTTGATTTTCTTCAGGAAAAAACCGGTGATGTGAATGCCACTATCGCGGGTGGTCTTCCGGAATTTCATCTGCCGATGGTGCCATTGAACATGGAAACTTTACTGATTATATTCCCTTACGCGCTGATTCTGGCGGCAATCGGCCTGATAGAATCGCTGCTGACTTTGACGCTGATTGATGAAATAACTAATACCCGTGGTCGTGGTAATAAAGAATGTATCGGTCAAGGGGTTGCCAATGTAGCCACTGGTTTCTTTGGGGGTATGGGTGGTTGCGCGATGATTGGCCAGAGTATGATTAACATTAACTCCGGTGGTCGATCTCGTGTGTCCGGTGTCTCTGCCGCACTGTTTTTATTAGCCTTTATCTTGTTTGGTTCAAGTTACATTGAGATGATTCCGCTCTCTGCATTAGTTGGGGTAATGTTTATGGTGGTATTGGGTACCTTTGAATGGTCCAGTTTCCGCCTGTTAGGTCGCATCCCACTGGGAGATACTTTTGTTGGCATCACAGTGGCGGTCGTGACAGTGTTCACTGACTTGGCCATAGCGGTAGTAGTTGGGGTAATAATGTCGGCGCTAATCTTCGCCTGGCGCCACGCAAAGCACGTGGAAATGGAAACCCGTGAGGAGGGTGACACTAAAGTATACCTACCACATGGGCCAGTATTTTTTGCTTCAGTGCAAAGTTTTAAGGATAACTTTACTCCGGCATCAGATCCCGCTGATGTGATCATAGATTTCAAAGATGCTCGAGTGGTCGATCACTCGGGAATTGAAGCAATAGATGCCATTGCAGATAAATACGTGGCTGCAGGCATCAAGTTGCATTTGCGTCACTTAAGCACCGAGTGCACTGCGCTGCTGCAAAAATCCGGTAGTTTAGTTGAAGCAAATGCAGATGAAGACCCTAAATATAGAGTGGCCGACGACTCTCTTGCCTAGGGGAGTTAATTAGCACCCGCTTTAAAGCTTGTAGTGCCTACTAAAGGCACTACAGGCGATTTCCCCCTCGATCCCCCACCTGCAATCTTACTTCTGTTGTTTAGCCATATATTCTGTGGGCGTACAATGGGTCCATTTTTTAAAAGCGCGGCTAAAAGATCTCGACTCACTAAAACCCAAACAGCGGGCGATATCGGCGATAGCCACTGTCTGTGACAGCAATTTCTCTACGGCTAAATCCCGGCGAATCTGATCTTTAATTTGTGGATAGGAGCTACCTTCACTTTTGAGCCTGCGTCTGAGTGTCTGTGAGCTGATATTAAAGCTCTGCGCCAATCGCTCAAAGTCCGGACAGTAGAGCACTTCTTGTTGCTGGTGTAACAACAGTGTGCGGATTTTGTCTTTAAAGTTATTTTCCTCTCCTGGAATAGTAATCAAATCAGCCGGCGAGTTTTTTAAAAAGATAGAGAGATCTCTTTGCGTGCGTACAGGTGCCAGGGACAGATAATCGCTACGAAAGCTTATTTTCATCTCAGCTCGGTTGTAGTTATGCCGACAGGGAAAAGCATTCTTCAGTTCGTGATGATGATCCGGTTTTGCATAGGGGAAGTAGATTTGCTTGAGGTCGATTTTCCTGCCAATAATCCAGCTGGCAAAACGGTGCCATATCATCAGCCAAAACTCATGAAAAAAGTTACCGGGATCTTTATCTGGCTGGCTAAATTGAATGGTTAATTCAGCCAGTGTGCCTTTTTTTACTAACTGCATTTTTAAGTCGTCAGTAAACAAGTCGTAAAAGTGGATGCCCTGTTGCAGTACTTCTTGCAATGAATCATAGCGCAGAGAGTGTCTGGCCATTAAGGCAAATACTCCGGGTTTACAGGGATGTTCGGTACAGCCCATAAACTCATCCTGCAATTTCGCCCAAGTGTATTTAACCAACTGGGTAATTTTTTCCCCCGCGCCCCGCTGCTGGTCGCTCGCCAGTAGCTGTGCGGATAGTTGTGTCTGTGCCATTATTGGAGTAACGCAGATTCCCCTGCGTAAACTGCACCGCAATATTGCTCTGGCGTAGTGCATGTCTACTGTTGCCATTATTGTTTCCGATCAGGTAAAAACAGAAAATAAATGTAACATATAGTGATTGATTTAGTCACTTAATGTCATTTTATAACTCTCTCGTTTTTACTATAGTGTCGCCTATAATTTAATCGGCTATATAGCTCGCTCTTTGAATCAGGCAAAGTATTAAGAATGAAGCCGCTTATAAGGCATCCCAGGCATGCCGGCTTGAATAGATTAGAGTAGAAATCAGATAATTGGAGACAGATTATGACCAAGCAACAAGATGCAATTGTTATTGTCGGAGCAGCCAGAACAGCCATCGGAGGTTTACAGGGGGCGCTAAGTTCTGTATCTGCCGCTGATTTAGGCGCAGTCGCCATTAAAGAGGCGGTACAGCGAGCGCAATTGCAAGCAGAGGATATCGAGGAAGTAATCATGGGTTGTGTGCTCTCAGCAGGTATAGGCCAGGCACCTGCGCGCCAGGCGTCTCTGGGAGCGGGGCTGAGTATAGCCGCCAACTGTACCACCATCAATAAAATGTGTGGCTCGGGAATGAAGGCGGTAATGTTTGCCCACGATCAGCTCAAGGCAGGCAGTGCCAAAGTGATGGTGGCCGGAGGCATGGAAAACATGAGCCTTTCACCTTATCTGGTGCCTAAGGGGCGTACAGGATTGCGCATGGGCCATGGACAATTATTAGATTCAATGTTTTACGATGGCCTTGAAGACGCTTACGAGGGGAAACTGATGGGTGTTTTTGCCCAGCAGAGCGCTGATGACTATCAGTTTAGTCGCGAGGCAATGGATGAGTTTGCGATTTTATCCCTGAGCAGAGCTAAACAGGCAATTGAAGCCCAGCGCTTTAGCAACGAGATCACAGCAGTTAGGGTGAAATCCCGCAGTGGTGACATTATTGTTGAGCAAGACGAGCAACCCTTCAAAGCCAACATCGAGAAAATTCCAAACTTGCGGCCGGCGTTCAAAAAAGACGGCACTGTCACTGCAGCTAACTCCAGCTCTATTTCAGATGGTGCCGCCGCATTGGTTTTGATGACCCAGAGTGAAGCCAAAGCGCGTAATTTACAACCTATTGCTCGTATTGTGGGGCACAGCACTCACGCGCAAAAGCCTGCCGAGTTTACCTTGGCGCCTGTAGCTGCCATGCAAAAGCTGCTGCAAAAAGTTAATTGGAGCGTCGCTGATGTGGATTTGTTTGAAATAAATGAAGCTTTCGCCGCAGTCACTATGATAGCGATACAAGATCTAGAGTTGGATCAGGACAAAGTCAATATTAATGGCGGTGCCTGTGCACTAGGTCATCCCATCGGCTGCTCCGGTGCGAGAATTTTAGTATCACTGATTTACGCCTTGCAGCAGCAGCAGAAAACTAAAGGGGTTGCCTCACTGTGTATCGGTGGTGGAGAGGCCACAGCCGTGGCCCTTGAATTGATCTAGCTACAAATATTCTAGAGAGTACAGTCATGGATTTAAGTTTATCGCAAGAGCAACAGTTGATTCAGCAAATGGCGGCCAAATTTGCCCGCACTGAGCTTGAACCACTGGCCGAGAAGTTGGATAACAGCGGTGATCGGGAAGCATTTTTAGCAAATTTAAAGAAACTGGCTGAGCTGGGCTTTATGGGGCTGAACATAGATGCGCAATACCAGGGATCAGAAGCGGGGTCTGTAGCATTTAGTTTGGCTATTACCGAAATAGCCAGAGCTTGTGCCGCCACCGCTGTGACTATGTCAGTGACAAATATGGTCGGTGAAGTGATTCAAAGCGTTGCCTCAGAGACACAAAAGCAGCTTTATTTGCCCAAGCTTTGTAGTGGAGAGTACGCCGCCGGGGCTTTTTGTCTGACAGAGACTAGCGCCGGATCAGACCCGGCAAGCATGCGCACCAGTGCCGATTTAGACGGTGATTTTTGGGTGCTTAATGGTGCAAAGCAGTTCATTAGCAGCGCTGAATATGCCGGAGTGTTTGTGGTTTGGGCAGTAACAGATGTCAGCGCAGCCAAGGGCAAAGGTATTTCCTGCTTTCTGGTTGAGCAGGGCGCGCCAGGCATGAGTATCTCCAAAGCCGAGCAGAAGATGGGGCAAAAAGCTTCAGTGACTAATGAAGTGTTGTTCGATGACTGTCGTATACCTAAAGATGCGTTGATGGGTCAGCTCAATCAAGGCTTTAAAATTGCAGTCACTGAGCTTGCTGGCGGGCGTATCGGTATTGGCTCCCTGGCTTTTGGTATAGGCCTGGCAGCCATGGATTACGCCCGCAATTATACCTTAGAGCGCAAGCAGTTCGGCCAGGCTATTGCTAAGTTTCAAGGCTTGCAGTGGATGATGGCGGATGCCTACACCGAACTGGAGGCTGCCCGACTTTTATTGATGAGTGCTGCAGATAAAAAGCAGCGGGGATTGCCTTTCTCTAAAGAGGCATCCATGGCCAAACTCTATGCCAGTGAAAAAGCCAATCAGGCCTGCTATAGCGCACTGCAACTATTAGGTGGCTACGGTTACATCAGTGATTATCCACTGGAGCGCTATGCTCGCGATGTAAGAGTTACCTCTATCTATGAGGGCAGCAGCGAGATCCAACGCGTCATTATCAGCAGGGAACTGCTTAAAGAAGTGAGTTAAAAAGCAACATGAATATTCAACAAAAAGTAGTAGTAGTGACAGGTGGCGCATCCGGATTGGGGCTGGCGACATGCCAGCAGTTATCCAAAGCAGGGGCCAAACTGGTGATCTTTGATCTTAACATGCAGGCAGGCGAGGCACTTGTTGCACAATTAGACGATGCCATTTTTGTATCGGTTGACGTCACCGATGCCAACTCAGTGAGCGCGGGTATCGATAAGGCAATAGCTGCCTTTGGTGCCATTCACGTCTGTATCAACTGCGCGGGCATTGCCCCAGGTGGCAAGACTGTCGGTCGCAATGGTGCATTGGCACTGGAAAAATTTACTCAGGTAATAGAGATCAATCTGCTGGGGACTTTTAATGTACTGCGATTAGCGGCTGAGCAAATGGCCAAGAATCAGCCCGATGCAACAGGTGAGCGCGGGGTGATTATTAATACAGCCTCTGTGGCCGCTTACGATGGGCAGATGGGACAGGCGGCCTACAGTGCCAGTAAAGCGGGTATCGCCGGTATGACCTTACCGATTGCCAGAGATTTGGCCAAGCTGGGTATTCGCAATATGACTATCGCACCGGGCATCTTCGATACGCCGATGATGCAGGCAATGTCAGATGAAGTGCGGGAGCCGTTAATTGCATTAGTTCAGAGCCCGAAACGTTTTGGCGCCCCTCTTGAATACGCCAAGCTGGCGGCCCATATTATTGATAATAGCTATTTAAATGGCGAAGTGATTCGACTCGATGGTGGGCTGAGAATGAATGCTTGTTGAGGTTGTAAAAAATAGTCGTTAAAATAGTTTAAGTATAAAGTAAATGCTTTTATGCTATGGGGTATTGACTGTTTAGTACGCAAACCATTATAAATGCTTTGCCTGAGAGATAACTTTAACTCTTGGCTGCATGTTACTTAAGGATAGTTCAGATGAGCGTTTATCGACACCCATACAAAGAGGCAGATTTTGTTATTCGGCACTTGCTGGCCTTTGATGATTTTTGTCGCGATAACGCTCTGGATGATCTAAACAGCGATTTTTCGCAGCAGATATTAACCCAGGCGGAAAAATTTGCTGCTAAATATCTTCTTGAGCAAAATCGCCAGGGAGATTTGCAGCCGCCGCAGTTAATTGCCGGTAAAGTGCTAGAGACTGTGGGTTTCGCCGATTCCTATCGCGCTTTTATCGAGCAGGGCTGGGCCTCACTGTCCGCCAGCGAGCAGTACGGTGGCCAGGGGCTACCTAATATACTGGCGGTGGCTTGCAATGAAATTTGGCAAAGTGCCAATTTGTCATTTTCGCTCTGTCCGCTGCTCGGACAAGGTGCTATCACTGCGATTGAACGTCACGGCAGCAGTGAGCTTAAACAGCAATTTTTGCAAAAGCTGGTTAGCGGTGAATGGACGGGGACTATGAACCTGACTGAAGCTGCAGCGGGCAGTGATTTGGCGGCGATCAGGAGCAGAGCCGTAGCCGAAGGCGATCACTATAAGATTTACGGACAAAAAATCTTTATTACTTGGGGCGATCATCAAATGAGTGACAATATCATTCATTTAGTCTTGGCCAGATTGCCGGATGCACCTCCAGGGGTGAAGGGGTTATCGCTGTTTGTAGTGCCTAAGTATTTGTTAGATGAAAAGGGCGAAGCTGGTATTAAAAATGACTTACGCTGTATTTCTCTGGAGCATAAATTGGGAATACACGCCAGTCCGACTTGTGTGATGAGTTATGGTGATGAAAATGGCGCTATTGGATACATTATAGGCGAGAATAACTATGGCCTGCATTATATGTTCAGTATGATGAATCACGCTCGCCAAGGAGTCGGTGTGCAGGGGTTGGGTGTTTCAGAACGCGCTTACCAAGTTGCCCTGGAGTACGCTGGCAATAGAATTCAAGGGACAGATAGAGCAGGTAATAGCCTGCGTATTATTGAATTTGGCGATGTGCGCAGAATGCTGATGCTACTTAAATCTGGTACTGAGGCGATGCGAGCACTGTGTTACTATGCGGGATTCGAAACTGACAAGAAAAGCGCCGCTGCAGCGAACAGTGAGATAGCTAGCCAAAGCGCAGCTCGGATCGACTTTTTAACCCCAATAGTTAAAGGTTGGTGTACTGAACTGACACAAGAGTTGGTTTCATTGGCGATGCAAGTGCACGGTGGCGCCGGATATATTGAAGAGGCGGGGATAGCACAGCTGGTACGTGATGCCCGGATACTGACTATCTATGAAGGCACTACCGGTATTCAGGCGCTAGATCTGGTGAAGCGTAAAACGCTACTGGATGACGGGGCGCAGGCAGGGCTTATGTTGGCAGAAATACAGCAGACATTAGCCCAGCTGGAAAAATCTCCAAGGGGTGATGTTATCTATCACAGCTTGAACACTGCTTTGGCAGACGGGCGTGCAGCCCTGGATTGGCTGCGTGCTAATGTGCAACAAAGCAGTTGCGTGGCGGGTGATTATTTACAGTTGTGGGGCTATTTAACCGGCGGCTGGCTGATGGCTAAGTCGCATTTAATAGCCAGTAATCTGTTAGATAATGGCTTGGGAGACAGTGATTACTTGCAGGCAAAACTAGTCACTACCAAGTTCTACGCAGAACATTTTTTAGTAAGAACAAACACTTGCCTGGCAAGTATTAAAGCCGGTGGCGACACAATAATGTCGCTGTCAGAACAACAGTTTTTTTCTCATGTGAACTAGGTATTTTTATGAAAGTAATAGTAACAGTCAAGCGGGTTATCGACTACAACGTCAAAGTCAGAGTCAAAGCAGACGGTAGTGATGTCGATCTCAACAACGTAAAAATGGCTATGAATCCGTTCTGCGAAATCGCAGTTGAGGAAGCAATTAGATTAAAAGAGTCGGGAACTGCCACAGAAGTGATCGCAGTTTCAGTGGGCCCTAAAGCTTGTCAGGAACAGCTTCGTACAGCTCTGGCTCTGGGTGCCGATCGCGCCATTCACATCGAGACAGAAGAGCAGTTAGAGTCTTTAAATGTCGCTAAACTACTGGCAAAAGTGATTGAACAGGAACAGCCTGGGGTAGTGATTTTAGGTAAGCAAGCCATCGATACCGACAACAACCAGACCGGGCAAATGTTATCTGCGTTAACCGGTATGGCTCAGGGGACTTTCGCCTCTAAGATCGACATCCAAGGTGACAAGGCTATAGTGATCAGAGAAGTAGACGGCGGCTTGCAAACTGTAGAGCTAGCAATGCCAATTATCGCCACCACTGATTTGCGCTTAAATGAGCCAAGATATGCCTCGCTGCCAAACATTATGAAAGCTAAGCGCAAGCCGCTGGAAGTGAAGACTGCCGAGGAATTAGGCGTCACTATTAAAGCACACACTAAGCTTCTCTGTGTAGGTGCTCCCGCTGAGCGTAAAGCAGGTATTAAAGTTGCCGACGTCGCTGAGCTGGTCGATAAGCTTAAAAACGAAGCCAAAGTTATTTAATGAATTTGAGAAATAAGTAGAGAAATATATTATGTCTATTTTAGTCATTGCAGAACATGATAACGACAGTGTTAAAAATTCCACTTTAAATACTGTAACTGCAGCTTTGGCGATTGCTGATGATGTGACCGTCCTAGTCGCGGGCAGCAATTGTCAAAGTGCTGCGCAAAGTGCTGCGAAAATTACCGGTGTCAGTAAAGTATTAGTCGCCGATAACCCCGTCTATGCAAACCAGTTGGCAGAAAATATGCGTGCGCTGATTGTTGAGCTTGCCGCGGGTAAAACTCACCTGTTGGCACCGGCCACTACCTCTGGCAAAAATATTATGCCGGGTGTTGCGGCGCTGTTAGATGTGGGACAAATTTCAGAAATTATTAAAGTAGAGAGCGCCGATGTGTTCGAGCGCCCTGTCTACGCAGGTAACGCTGTCGCCAAAGTCCAGTCACTGGATGCCATTAAGGTAATTACCGTCAGAACGACGGCCTTTGAAGAGGCGGGGGAGACAGGCAGGGCCAGCATAGAAGAAGTTTCAGCTGTCTGTGATGAAGCTAAGTCTAAGTTCATTGGCGAAGAAGTAGCAGTGTCAGAGCGTCCAGAGCTAACCTCCGCTAAAATAGTGATCTCTGGTGGTCGCGGCATGGGTAACGGTGAAAACTTCGGTTTGCTTGAAGCAGTAGCGGATAAGCTAGGAGCAGCCGTTGGCGCCTCCAGAGCTGCTGTTGATGCAGGTTTTGTTTCCAACGATATGCAAGTGGGGCAAACCGGCAAGATAGTTGCACCGGATTTGTACATTGCCGTTGGTATCTCCGGTGCTATCCAGCACTTGGCGGGTATGAAAGACTCTAAAGTGATAGTGGCAATCAACAAAGATGAAGAGGCACCTATCTTCTCTATTGCAGACTACGGTTTAGTGGCTGACTTGTTTGAAGCGGTCCCAGAGTTAGAAGCTAGTCTATAAAACAGACTGCACCGATAAAAAAACAGCTAAGTTGACCCTTAGCTGTTTTTTTTGCCGCTCATATGCTGCTTAAAAGTGAAGCTGGCATCCTCGCTGAGCGCGGGCCTCTCAACTGAAAAATATAAATGTTGATTGGAAAATGACATTTATAATCATTGCTCCTATATCACGATAACAGTATTCGATCTATTTTATAGCCAAATATCTGCTCACCAAGGCCTGTTAAGCTGAAACTCGATTGACTGCCAGAGCGAGAGCAGCACAACAGTGCCGAACATTTAGATTGGGTCTTAGCATGAGGCTTAAATACTTACTTTATCGCTCAATACACTGCTTGGCTCTGATCATGGCGCTAAGTGTCAACGTTACGCCAGTGAAAATACTAAAATTGTCTTAGGGGCATTAAAATGGCCACCGTATTTTAGTGAAAAGCTGCCCGGCGGCGGTTTTATCTCAGAAATTAGCCACGCAGCTTTTGCCCGTGTCGGTTATGACTTGCAAGTAAAGTTTTTACCTTTTGCGCGGATGATTTCGCAAGTTAAGCAAGGAGAAGTGCAGGGATCCCTAGGCATCTTTCATTCTTTGCAAAGATCAGAGTATATGGCCTATAGCGACCTTGTTTACAACTCTGAAGTAGTGTTTTTTTTGTCGCCGTGAGAAGCCGATTGAGATATCAGATGCAAACAATTTGAACCAGTATGAAATTGGCGTGCTAAGGGGTGTGTTAACGGCAAAAATGCTAGGGAGCAAAGGTTTAAAATTGTCACCTGTGAATAATATCGAGACCAATCTAAGAAAACTGTTGCGCAGACGGGTTGATTTAGTCGCCAGCGATAAATTAAATTTTCAATATCTGCTAAACCAATACTATCCCCAGCAGCGGGCAGAAATCATAACCTTACAACCCTCGATCAAAAGCTATGGTATTTACAATACTATTTCCAAAAAAATTGCCTACCGACAGATTATTAGCGACTTCAACAGAGGTCTGCAGTTACTCAAAGACGATGGTAGTTACCAGAAGATTCTGCAGAAGCACCAGATTGAATATTCTCTCCCGCAACCCCCCTGGGTAAGTAATTGTTTTTAAATATGCTTGCAAGTAGAGTCCGCCAGCTCACAGGTTTCTTGAATTATTAAACCCACTGCATAGTAACGGATCAATAGTTGATTAGGCAAAAGTGCATTAAATCAAGCAAGCTATTGTTTAAAAATATTCGAATATGTTCGTTTATAAATGGTTATTTTCATAATTCAGGTTTATAGTATCGATGGTTAATTATATGTGTTCATTCTTTTGCCTTGTTTGGCTAAATTAATCTGCACATTTTACATTTATAGCTAGAGTGATAGGGAGAAAAAACTGGTGCAAGCAACAGCTGAACAAAAGAATATTTATGACCTGCTGGTAATCGGAGGCGGTGTTAATGGTACCGGTATCGCAGCAGATGCTGCAGGTCGTGGACTTAAAGTGCTGTTGTGTGAGATGAACGATTTGGCCAGTGCGACTTCTTCTAATAGCAGCAAGTTAATCCACGGCGGGCTGCGCTATCTCGAGGATTATGAATTTCGTTTAGTAAAGGAGGCTCTGGCTGAGCGCGAAGTACTGTTGAAAAATGCTCCGCACATTATCTCACCACTGAGATTTCAGTTGCCGCATCGCGCACATTTGCGCCCAGCTTGGATGATCAGAGCTGGACTTTTTCTGTACGATAATCTGGCCAAGAGAGCCACTTTAGCTAAATCAAAAAGTATTAAATTTACAGATATCAGTCCTTTGAAGCCCAAAATGACTAAGGGCTTTGAGTACTCAGATGCAAAAGTGGACGATGCCAGACTGGTAATTTGTAATGCTTTGGCAGCGCAGCAGCAGGGGGCTGATATATTAGTTCAGACTAAGTGTGTGCAAGCCAAACGCGATGCAACAGGTTGGTGTGTGGTGCTAGAGGACAGTGCCGGTAAGCAGACAAGCGTCTATGCAAAAGCTGTCGCTAATGCCGCGGGTCCCTGGGTGGCCAGTTTGTTTAAAGATGTTCTGCACTGTGAATCACCGAAGAAAATCCGCTTGGTTAAAGGCAGTCATATCATTGTGCCGCGTATTCACGCACAGCCACAGGCGTTTATTTTGCAAAATGAAGATGGCAGAATTGTCTTTGTTATCCCCTATGAAGATAACTTCTCGCTGATAGGTACAACCGATGTGGAATATCTGGGTGATCCTAGTGCCGTGAGTATTGATCAGCAAGAAATCGATTATTTGATCGATGTCAGTAATGCGCATTTTAAACAGCAAATCACTGCGTCAGAAATAGTCAGCAGTTATTCCGGAGTGCGACCGCTGCTCAACGACGAGTCGGACTCGGCTCAGGCGGTAACCAGAGATTATACTTTTGAGATAGAAGATGTCGCAGGTAAATCGCCACTGCTATCAGTTTTTGGCGGCAAGATAACCACTTATCGTAAATTGTCAGAGGCCGCCGTTAACAAGCTTTGTGAATTTTTTCCTCAGGCGAGCAAGCCATGGACTAAATCCGCAGTACTGCCCGGTGGCGATTTCGCCAGTAAATCAGAATTGCAGCAGCAGTTGCAAAAACAATACCCCTGGCTGGATATTGATTTAATTACTCGATATGTACGCAGTTACGGTACTTTGTGCCAGAAGTTTTTAAACAGTGCGACAGGCGTCAAGGATATGGGCAAAGATTTTGGTGCCGGTTTGTACCAGTTAGAAATCGATTATCTGTTGCAGCATGAGTGGGCCAGTAATGTTGAAGATGTGCTGTGGCGCCGTACTAAAATGGGCATGTATTTATCTGTTGAGCAATGCGCTGAACTGGACGCCTATATCAGCACAGCTAAAGTTACTCTAGCAGCATCCTCGCTCAAGCCTGTCAGTGGACATTGCGCCGAGCACTTAGCTCAGCAGCAGGCGAGCTGAGCAGCTAACGCTCTAAAGCTCTGATCCCTTAAAATAGCATCAGAGTTTTTAGCAGCATTAGTAGATCAGGTTAATCTCTGTTGGCTTGGCTGCATTTTCTGCAGCAATATTGGCGATCGATGTGCTTCATGGTGAAGCTGTTGGGTTTCTTTTTAGCCACCCAATATTGTCTGATGTCTCAAGCTCTGCGTTTTAAAATAGCGCCAGCACTTTTTTTCACCCTAGTGGCCCAGGTTAATGTAGGTTTGCAGGCTTACCCCAGCTTGTGCTGC
>ASZI01000205.1 GCA_000416315.1 Osedax symbiont Rs2
ATCTACCTCTCCCCAAACGCCTGCGACAACGTCTTTCGCAGCGGTTTTAGCAAGTACTCCAATACTGTGCGATCGCCAGTGCGGATATCGACTTGGGCAGTCATCCCCGGGAGGATATGCAATTGCCTACCGGTAGTCGTTTTCACCGGGTTAGTGGTTGAAGATAAATGTACTCGGTAGTAAATTTCTTCACCGCGCCGGGTCTGCTCTTTTAAAGTATCGGGACTGACGTAGACAACCTTTGCGCGTACTCCGCCGTAGATTGTGTAATCGAAAGGGTCAAAACGTAAAGTTGCATCCAGTCCTTTAGCTATTTGCGCAATATCTGCAGGGCGCACTTTTGCTTCAATAATTAACTCATCTTCTATGGGGATTATTTGCATCAGTTCTTCACCACCGCGCAGTACCCCGCCGACAGTAGTGATGTTGATATTTTTGACAATGCCTGGAAGCAGGGCACGAAACACGCTGTCATTTAGTTGCTGCTGACGCTGCTCCAAGATTTGCGAGTTTTGTGCTATACCGTCTTGTACTTTTGTCAGCTCCGAACTGGCCTCTTCTAAATAGCGGTTTTTGCGCAGGATCAGCTTAGCTTGAGCTTCATTTAGCAGTCGCTTTGCGTCTATGACTTCCGCTTTATTGACATCGCCAAGGCCGGACAGTTTTTCAATTAACGCCATTTCTTCACTGGCCAGATCCAGTGCCACTTGCAGATTTTTAAGCTCGGCCTGTAGACTAGAACGGCGCTGTTGAAACAGTGCGCGCTGCACATTTACTAAGTGCTCAAAGCGCAGTTCGCTGGCGCTAAAGACCAGTTTCTTTGCATGAGTCACTTCTGCCCGCAGCCGTACCGCTTTGGTTTTTAGCGCTGATAATCTAGCGTCTATTTCATTCACCGAAGCGCCAAAACGACGCGGGTCTAAGCGTGCCAATACTTGTCCTGGTATGACCTTGTCTCCCTCCCTGACTAATAATTGCGCCAGCACACCGCCATCTACCGCTTGAATGATTTGCACTCGGGAACTGGCAATGACTTCGCCGCTGGCTCGGGCTACCTGGTCAATACGAAACTGTGATGCCCAGTAGAAAAATGCGCACAATCCCAGTAGCAGTACCCACAGTAGCGGGGAGTAGTTGCGTTTATGGTAATTCTCTAAAGCGCTACTGTCAGTGGAAAAAATATTATCAAATGACATCGTTTACTCCCGAGCCGCAAGCTTGTTTGCATTATCAGACCTACTGTTGGCAGCGGCTCTTGGCTGTGGCACCGAGCTTGCTGCAAGCGCCGCAAATTTTGGCAGCACTGTGCTGGGGTCACCGTCTGCAACGATTTCTCCACGGCGCATAATCAGAATACGTTGTGCCAGTTGCACCGCCAGTGCGGGTCTGTGGGTCGACACCAGCAATATATCCTCAGCCTTAACGTAGGTTTTTATCGCCGCTAATACGCGCTGTTCGCTGGCCTGATCCAGTGAGGCGGTAGGTTCATCCAGCAGCCATATGGTCGGTTGCGCCAAAAATACCCGGCCCAATCCCAGCAGCTGTCGCTGGCCACCGGAGAGTCCCGCGCCACCCTCTGTGATCTCCAAATCCATGCCCAACGGATTGTCTTGCGCCATCTGATCAATGCCCAACGCGCTTGAGACCTGCAATAGTTGCGAATCACTGGGTGCCCCCGAGAGCGCTAAATTACTGCGCAGTGTTCCCTTAAACAAATGTACGCTTTGCGGCAGGTAGCTGACGTGTTCGGCGAGAATGTTTGGGTCAATTTCCCACAAATCAGCATCTCCCAAACGGACCCGGCCCTGTGAGGGTCGATAGAGTCCGGCGAGCAATTTAAGCAAGGTGGATTTTCCGCAGCCAATCTGGCCCAGCAGGGCCACCCGATCACCGCTGTGCAAAGACAGTGAATCAATCTTTAACTGACGCACTGCACTATTGGGGTAGGAAAAACTGATATCCTGCAAGGCTAAGCTGTTCGGCACAACTTCTGGCAACAACAAGTGTTGTTGCGGGCGCCGCTGGGTGGGGAGCTGTAAGAGTTGATTAACCATTTGCAGTGACTGCGAGACATTTTGCCACTGGGCTAAATACTGGACACTTTGTGATACCGGCGCAATCACCCGGCCACCCAGAATACTGCAGGCGATCAGTGCGCCCATAGAGAGGTTACCCGCTTCAATTTGACCGACGCCGACCACCATCGCCGCGATGTAAGCGCTGGTCGCTAGGCTGCCGGTACTGATAGTGCCAGTGCTGGCAATGGCCTTTTGTCTGATATTGTAGCTGGAGATAGTGGCGCTGATCTCACGCCACTTGCGAGAGAACTGCCAGCTGGCATTGTTAGCGCGCACTGACTCAGCTCCTTGAATAACATCTACTAGTAATCCCTGACGCTCATGGCTGCGCAGCAATTGCTGTTTCAGCAGTCGGCGCAAGCGTTTCTGGGTGATAAAACCTAAGATCCCGGCAATGGGTAGCAGGGATGCATACACTAGAGCGATAGGCCCACCGATGATATAAATGAAACAGATGAACAGCAGCGCGAAGGGCATGTCGATCAAGCTGAAAATGATCCCTGCGGTGAAAAACTGGCGCACGCTGTCCAGTCCACTGACTTGCGCGGCTAAGGTGCCTAAACTGCGTGGGCGAGTATCTAGTTGTAGCTGCATTACATGTTCAAAAACTTGTTGTGAGACGTTTTTGTCGACGGCACAAGAAACGCTGTCCAAGGTACGGGCGCGAACCCTTTTTAGCAGCCAGTCCAGAGCGATAACAACCGCCATACCAGCAACTAAGGTCCAGAGGGTGGCGTAGGCCAAAGTGGGTACTACACGATCGTAAACTTGCATGGCAAACAGCGAAGTGGCGATGGCGATAATATTGATCAGTACAGTGGCAATCAATACATCGAGAATCCATTTTGGACGTTTAAAGACTTGCTTGAGAACTAAACGGGAGGCGCTATCGCACTTTTGCTGCTCGTCATTTGATTGTTGAAAGCAGGCAGCATTGCGCACCCAGAGCACCAGCGCTGTAGATAAATCGTCTTCTGAGCAGCTTATGAGCTGCATTTTCTGGTCTGTTATTTGCAATCCTGCATCAGCATTGCGCTCTATCAGTAGCCATTGATCACCGTGCAGCAGCAGAGCGGGTAATCTGTTTTGATCAAAGCGCTGCCAGTGCAACAAGGTGGCTTGCAAGCCCTTTATTTTTAACTGCTTAAATATCTTCTGTAGTCGAGGGACCGGTCCTGTCAGCTCAAACTGGGCAGATTGACGACAAACTTTGGCCAGAGCGCCGTCTTTGACCGCAACTTTAAGCCGCTGCAAGAGCAATTTAATCAATACCGCTGGAATGGCTCGCTGAAGCCTCTCTTGGTCAGCTGTCTGTTTTAGGGGCCCAGCTGCAGTGTTCATTGCTGAGTTGCCCCCGCCAGGTCATCTAAGTTACCGATGAGTGTGGCCACCCGCAGCGATGAAACTAGCCAGTCACTGTTGATTTTTGCCAGCTGTAAGCGCAACTCATTCAGCTCGCGGCGGGGGTTGAGTACTTCTATCCAGGACTTGCGCCCGCTGCGATATTGACGGGTGACAGAATTCATGGTGCCCGTTACGGCACTAATGGCCTGTTGCTGCGAGCGGGCTAACAGTTGCTGCAAGTCACGGTTTATCATCAGGGATTTGATTCGTCGCTCGATGTCTATCTGTGTGACTTGCAGCTCCAATTTGGCTGCGCTTAAGCGCGCAGCCTGGCTTTTTACTTGCGCCCTAGAAACATAGCCTAGCCCCTGCACGTCTCCCTCTAACACTAGACTGACTCGGGTCGAGTCAGCAGAGCTATAAGAGTGGCCTAGATCGCGTTCCAGACGCAGGTAAACACTGGGCAAGGTGGATATTTTTTGTTGTTTAACCTTTAATCTTTTCACTTCAATATCCTGACGTTTGGCCTGTAACACAGCGCTGTTGTCAATTGCCAATTGTGTGGTTTGTGCCAGTGCAGGCAATATTGCAAGTTGTCGGTTGATATTAGTGCTGGAATCTACCGGGGTCTGGGTGATGGCCTGCAGCTCGTTCAGTCCTATCTGCAGTTCACCGTTAATACTCTGCTGCTGAGTTTTTGCCTGCAGCAATCTGGAGTAGGCGAGGCGGGTATCGGCTATTGAGGCCATTTGCCCCTGTTGGCGGCGTTTGATTTGTCGGTATAAGCGCTGGTGAGCGGCGACATTAGAGCTGGCGACTTTAGCGCGCTGGCGAATACCTTGCAATTTAGCATAGGCGGCGGCAGTATCTTCTATTAATATGCGCTGCACTTCTAACAACTGCCAGGATTGTGTCAGCATCCCGGCTTGCGCATGGCTGATCGCCGCATCAATCTTGCCAAAGGTCCAAAGTGGTTGCTGCAGGCGGATCGAACCCTGATGTCCACCAGTGCTCTGTTGGCCAAGCTGTCCGCTGATGCTCGGAAAACGTCCGGCTTTGGTCGATTCAACAGTGTAGCTCTGCGCCTGTATTTCTGCCTGCTTACCCGCCAGCGCTGGGTGCTGAGCCATAGTGCTCTGCAGAGCATGGGACAGTCCGGAAGCTGACTTTGTGTTAGTTGTGGTCGCCGATGAGCTGTGTTGACTGTAGAGAACAGTGACAATTAGCAACCCTAATATTGTTATTTTCAGAAAGTTATTCATTATTGTTATGCTTCCCAATTGTTCGTTATATGATCTGCCCAGAAGGCTGCTAGCGCTGCAAATTTTCCGTTCTAGTGGCCTGTGAATCTGAAAGCTGGAGCTGCATATCTATATCCGTTGATTGATACACAGTAACTTGCTGGTCTGGGCTGCTTCTGCCGTTATGTTGCTGTAACTGTCGGGCTTTATCCGGTTGCTTCAGCAGTTGGTAAGCCCTAAAAAAATTACCCCGCCACTCTTTATGCCAGGGAGCTTTAGTAAGTGCGTGCTCAATTTTTTCAGCCCCCTGATTAATCAATCCCCTGCTCAGATAGACTAGGCCAAGCATGTAATTGGCACCGGCATGCTCGGGGATGTGGTGTAACAACTTATGTAAACTCAACTCAGCTGCGGCTAAATCATCGCTGTGGTACGCACTGACAGCCAAATTTAACAGCCCGGGCTCTGGCAGTGTCAGCATGTTAATCGCTTTAGGGCGTATTGCGCCGTTGCAGGCCTTGATTAAAGGTTTTAGAAACTGCTGATAGCGGCTCCACTTTCCCTTAGAGCTACTATAGAGCGGCTGGGGGACTTGCCAGACACTGGCGGTTTTAACGTTGCGCTGCAATTCGTTAAACTTGAGTACTTGTGGTTGCCACTGCAAGCCGATATAGCTGAGCATTTTCTTGGCACTGGACTCTAAATCGTCGACTATATCCTCGTAGTTGATCTCAAGAATTTCTGTGGGAAATAACTGCTGCCAGTGCTGCATCAGCATGTTGTGATCAGCAAGCTGCTCGCCTATATGCTGCAGATCATAGGCAAACCCCATCCCTGAGTGTTTGGCCTGATAGTCTGTAAAGTAATTGGATATAGCGATGTCACGGGGGTCACGGCGCACTGAAATTATTTTGGCATCGGGCAGTAAATACTTTATCAGCCCGATATTTTCAAAATTATGCGGCAGTTTATCGACAATATGCTGAGCCTGGGGGGCTAACTCAGCCAGCTCCTTGATATAGTTCTTGGCTATTCCCTGGGAGACCTCAGCGGTTAAATCATCGATGCAATCCGGATAGCAGCGCCCGGAACCCGAGTGCCGCTCCCATCTGCTTAAGCCCTGCGCCAACTGGGGAATCAAGTTTAGCTCGCCGGCGCCAAAAACCTGCGAGTGGCCCGCTAAAATTTGTTCGACCAAGGTAGTGCCAGAGCGCGGCATACCGACCACAAAGATCGGCAATTGTGAGTTAATGCCAGAATTGGGTCGGTGGCGATATAGCTCGGCGCAAAAGCTGTGGCGAATTCTCGCCATTTGCTGGCGATGCTCGTTAGCACTGTAAGCTAGAAATTTTTTGCTGGCGTTATTGGCCGCCACAGCGTACTCAAAGGCCTTGTCAAACTGTTCACGTTGCTCCCAGGCCGCAGCCAGCTGAAATAAAATACCGGCGCGTATCGAACCCTCCAAACTGGGCTGTTTAGCCGCCAGTGCCATTTTCTCTAAAGTATCTTCAGTTTCGGGAAAGTGCCGGGCGTTGATCAGCGATGAGTGTCCCTTAAGCGGATCGATTTTTACGATACACTTAAATATGCTGACGGCTTCTGCCAACTCGCCTTGTTGCATCAGCAGCTGACCCAGCCCTTGCAGGGCGGGAATAAAATTAGCCTGCTGATTGATAACTTGTCGAAACAGGCGCTGCGCCAAAGTAAAATTCTGCTGCTGGCTTTCGACTTGGGCTAATAAATTAGTCGCTCTGGCGATTTGCAAAAAAGCTGCGGTTTTTTTTTGCTGCGGATCCTCAGCTGCCGATTTAGCTAAGGATAAGGCGCGCTCCGCACACTCGCGTGCCTGGCCGTCAAAGCGCTGCAGGCAGGCACTGCCCAGTTGCACTAACAGATCGATGTTATCGCCGTGTTTCCCCAGTGCTTTGCGCATCAACTGGACCGCCTGCAAAAAGAATCCTTGCAGTTGCAATAAATCAGCCAGCGCTAACAGCAAATTGAGCTTGTCCGATTGCTGACGGCAGTAGCGACTGAGGATATCCACCGCCTGTGGGTGTAAGTCCCGTTCTGCCAGCAGCCGGCTGTAGAGCAGCAAGCAAGGTTCAAAGGCGCTACTTTGCCGTTGTGACAGCTGCTCCAGCCAGTGCTCAATCTGTGAGTACTGTTCTGCCAGTAGCCAGGTTTGCAACTGTTTATTGTCAACTTGCTGTTGGTAATGCGTTAATACTGCCTCCGGGAGCTCCTTAGTTGACTGTTGTAACTGTGCTTGTGCCATATCGATACACTGTTGTGCCGATGCGGAGTCATTTTCTTGTATATGCAACTGGACAAACAGCAAAACCAGGGAGAAGTAGCGAGGACTGAGTTTCAAGGCTCGTAAAAGTAGTTTACGGCCACTGTCTGTTTGTCCCTGTAATATCTTACAGTGACCAAGGCGTGCCAGTCCCAGAGGGTGGTTAGGCTGTTGCAGCAATGCTTGTTCTAATTGCTCTACTGCTGCACTTAAGCGCTTCATATGAATCAGTACTGCCGCCAAGTCGATTTTGGCGCTAGGGTCAAATGTTCTGATCGAATCCAATGCCTTCGCTAGGCACTGCTGAGCCAATTCCCGCTCGCCTAATTGACTATGAGCTAGGGCCAACAGTGGTAAAATAGTAGGCTCGGGATCCTCTTTCCAAAAATCAAGGCAAGTTACTTTCAGGTCTTGATACTGCTGATACTCTGCCTGTTTTCTTAAAATTTTTAATAACTGCATCTTAATTTACCGACTAGATAACACTCTGGGGTATAAACAATTGTTTGCTGGCAAAGAGTAAACTGCAAAAGTTATTTACACCCCCTGCGAGGTGGCGACACCCGCTGGAAGTTGGGTTAAAGCATTGAATTCTAGAGGGACCCCCCAATCATTGGTCCAAATGTTAATCTTCATTGGATCCGTTCTTGAGCGGTTTGAGTGTGCTTGGCCGGGAGTGCTATTTAGCCCTATTATAGTGTCACTCTGGCCGCCGCCAGTTACCCAGTAAAACATGCCTGAGCTAGATGGTGAGGATGCCCAAACGAGTGGGTTTTCGTAGAAACCGATAATTGTTTCGCCAGTGCCCACCAAAATTATTTTGTCACCGCTTCCTAGGTTCGCCCCCCCTGTCCACTGATTGTTGTTGCCAAAGGAGTCGACAATACTGATGCGATTGTCAGGGTTGAATATAGAATCTACTTTGATGTAGATGTTGTAATCGACACTTTTTTGAAATTCTCGACCCGAGTGGTTAGAGCTCTGACCGTCGGTGAGATCAAACACTACGATGCTGGTATCGATCGCAGAAGCTGTGCTGAAATTAAGGCTGGTCTGATCCGCTATACCCTGATAATAATTACCGGCGCTATCTGTGATAGCGCTGCTGTCTATCTGTATCGAATACTGGCTATCAGCCCGTAATTCGACACTGGGGTTGATGGTTAAAGTTGCACCGTTGATGCTCAGTTGGTCATTATGGTTGGACACATCAATAATGATATCAGCGAGCCCATTGGCTCTAAGTACAATGTTGCCACTGCTACCTAGCTGTATAGTTTCATCGAAGGCTAATACTAAATTTTCGTTAACTGCAAAGTTGGCAGCATTATCCTGGGGGACGCTCAGCGCAAGGGTAGGGGCTCTTGTATCAATGCTGAAATTAGCTGAATCGGCAAAAGTACCGCTGTTGCCTGCGGCGTCTGTATAATCGCTGCTAACACTGATTGTATTGAAAGCGCTTTGAGTATTGGCAGGGGGGGGGAACATCGCGGTATAAACATTGTCTTTATCGGTAGCAATAAAGTCACTTAAATTGCCGTGTAGAAAGATGACATCTGATTGAGTAAAGTCTATGGGAGCCTCACTAAAAGTAAAAGTAACCAGTGCAGATTGGCCTCTTGTCAAGGCATCATCTGACATGGTGATGGTGACCGTAGGGGCTGTAGTATCTACGCTGTAATTTGTCGAAGTGTCAGCTGATCCCGTATTGCCTGCAGCATCCGTATAACCTGTAATCACCCTGATGAGGTTGCTACTGTCTTCAATATCGGCGCTGGGGGTAAAAGTGGCGGTATAGACTTTGTCATCGTTGCTGTCGACTACGATGTTACTTAAACTGCCACTGTCGACTCTGATATCATTTTGGGTAAAACCTGTCGGTGTCTCACTAAAGGTAAAGGTAACTATGGAAGTCTCACCTATCATTAATGCCGTATCGGCCATATGAATCGTGAGCGTTGGTGCTTTAGTATCAACGCTGTAATTGGCAGAAGTTGCTCCAACACCTGTATTGCCTGCAGCATTGGTATACCCCGTGCCCACAGTGATGAGGTTGCTACTGTCTTCAATATCAGCGCTGGGGGTAAAGGTGGCGGTATACACTCTACCCCGGAAGACTACGATGTTACTTAAACTGCCGTTTTTGACACTAATATCTTCTTGAGTAAAACCTATCGGTGGCTCGCTAAAGACAAAACTGACTTGTGAAGTATCACCTATCTTGAATGCTGAATTGTCCATGTTTATAGTGACAGTAGGTGCGACTGTATCGATGGTGTAATTGGCGGAAGTGGCACTGGTACCGGTATTACCTGCCACATCAGTATATGCCGCATTGACACTAATGCTATTAGTGTTGTCTTTGACATTGCTGTCAGGGGTAAATATTGCGGTATAAACGTTATCATCAGCGGTGGCATTAAAGTTACTTAAGCTGCCATTATCGGCAATAATGTCAGTTGCAAGATCAGCTTGATTAAAGGCAACCGTTGTTTCACTGAAAGTGAATGTAACTAAAGAGCTGTCCCCTAATTTCAGGGCGGTTTTTGCCATAGTAATTGTTACTGTGGGTGCTAATGTATCAATTGTGTAATTGGCTGAATTAGCACTAGTGCCGGTGTTGCCCGACAAGTTAGTGTAATTATTACTGACACTGATGAGATTAGCACTTTCTTCGATGTCGGTATTAGGGGTAAAGGTCGCTGTATAGATTTTGTCATCGGGACTAACGCTAAAGTCACTTAGGCTACCGTTTCCTACTGTGACATCATCTTTAGTGAATCCATTGGGAGTTTCACTAAAAGTGAAAGTGACTACTGTGGACTCAGCAATATTTAAAGCGGCATCTGCCATCGTAATTGCCACAGTTGGAATTGCAGTATCTATTGTGTAATTCTCTGAAGTACCGACAATTCCTGTGTTGCCCAGCGCATCTTCGTAGCCATAGCCGACGCTGACTAGATTACTGCCGCCTTTAGTATTCGTATTAGGCGTAAATGTTGCTGTGTAGACATTGGTTTCAGCGGTGACTGTAAAACCGTTTAAACTGCCGTTATCGGCATTGATATCATCTTCAGTAAAACCTATCGGCGTCTCGCTAAAGGTAAAAGTGACTAGGGAAGTATCACCAATCTTTAAGGCTGTATTGCTCATGTGAACAGTGACAGTAGGCGCTTTAGTATCAACGCTGTAACTGTCAGAGGATTCTCCAATACCTGTATTGCCAGCAGTATCGGTATAATTCGTACCTACACTGATAACACTGCTACTGTTTTCAATATCGGCGCTTGGGGTAAAGATGGCGGTATAGATTTTTTCATTGCTGGCGTTGACTACGATGCTACTTAAACTGCCACTGTCGACACTGATATCATCTTGGGTAAAATTTATCGGTGTCTCGCTAAAGGTAAAAGTGACTAGGGAAGTATCACCTATCTTTAATGCTGTGTCGGCCATGTTAATAGTGACAGTAGGTACTTTAGTATCAACGCTGTAATTGTCAGATGTCTTTTCAATACCTGTATTGCCTGCAGCATCTGTATAACCCGTATCCACACTGATGAGGTTGCTACTGTCTTCAATATCAGCGCTGGGGGTAAAAGTGGCGGTATAAACTTTGTCATTAGTATTGCTAACTACGATGTTACTTAAACTGCCATTGTCGACACTGATATCATCTTGGCTAAAACTTATCGGTGTCTCGCTAAAGGTAAAAGTGACTAGGGAATCCTCCCCTATCTTTAATGCTGTATCGGCCATGTTAATAGTGACAGTAGCTGCTTTAGTATCAATACTAAAATTGTCTGTTGCGCCCGCTGTTCCGCTATTGGTAATGGCATCCGTATAGTCAGTACTAACTCTAATGAGGTTATCGCTGTTTTCAATATCGGCGCTGGGGGTAAAGGTGGCGGTATAGATTTTGTCATTGCCGGCGTTGACTACGATGTTACTTAAACTGCCAATGCCACTGTCGACACTGATATCATCTTGGGTAAAACCTATCGGCGTCTCGCTAAAGGTAAATGTCACTAATGACGTCTCACCGATTTTTAAAGCACTGTCTGCCATAGTGATGCTGACTGTCGGCGCTTCGCTATCGACATTGATAATCACAGCGGCACTGCGCTCGCCGCCGTTAATTTGGGTGCTGATCAGGATATTGCCTTGTTTGGCAGCGAAGACGACATTGCTGGGGACGGTGATTTCTGCCGAGTTTTGCGCATTCAATTGAGTAACGGTATGGGTGATTACTTGATCACCCCAGTGCAAGGTTAGCGTATCGCCAATTTCAGCCCCTGATACCAGTACCAGCACCCCGGCATTAACCTCCGACAGTGTCAGGCCTGCGGAAGCTTGATCAATAATCGGCACCATGATCAGCGAGTTTTGCAGCGCCGCTTTGCTGCTGTTCTCTTGTGCTTCAAAAAAAACTATCCCCTGCTTGATTAAATTAACTCCCTCCTGGGTCAGTGCCAGGGTGGAGCCAGTGTCGATTATATGTGACTCCAATTGATCTAAGGTCTGTTTTTGGCCACCGCTGCTATTGTCAGAGCCGGCTAATGCCGCCAGTAAATTGCCGTATTTTTCGGCGGCACTTAAGCCATTACTGGCATCGTAATCAGTATCCAGCACAGTGACTGCTGAGCCGAGAATGTCTTTGACACCAAAAAGGTCGGCTATTTTCTGGTTAGTCGCTACATCGGCCATGGTCAGAGTATTACCGCTAATGTCTGCCTTGCGCACTGCCAATTCAGTCACAGGTGTAACATTAATGTGCACATCGTCGGTACCGTTTGAACTGGCCATTGCCCTCAGATCAGTACCTAGATCAACCAGCAGGTTACTGGCTTCATTGATGTAGTCGCCAATGACTCCGTTGCTGTTTTCAACTTTAGCTAATAGAGGTCCCCGATAGCCATTAGTGACATTAATAACCAGCGGACCAGTGGAAAAGTTGTGCTCTTGACTGGCCAGTACACTACCGTCTTTATCATAAATTATTACCGTCACTAGCGATTCTAATACGCCCGCTGCAGCAGTTATTGTCATGTTGTATGAAGAAGTAGCGACAACTGCCGCGCTGCTGGAGCCCCCGCCTGCGCCAGCTGCAACCCCTAAAGCTGTGCCAGTCAATGCCAGTGGTGCAAAAGAACTGCCCGAATCTTCAGCGAGTTGCCATACGATGTTCTGCTCGCCGAGCTCGTCAGCGCTGTGTGCTGTTATTAACATCGCCTGCGAGCTGGAGCCGTCAATGCTAAACTGCGCAGTGCTAGTGTCAGCAGTGGGGTCGACAAAAAAATTATCAATACTGAGTACTAATTGCTGGTCTACTTCTACCTCCAGTTCAGCGTGTTTGCGTTTGAGCACTAATCCAGCGGGAGGTAACATCGTGCTCTGATCAAAAACGCTATAACTGGCATCTGCTTTGGCAACGATGGAATACACATTATTAAGTGATAACTGAATTTTATTGACCAGACCACCGGGGAGTTTTTCTATTAGCACTAACTTCAACATGGTATTTCCTTCACTGAATATTGTGAAATTCTGACCTTTTTAAGGGACGCTAAAAAACGAATTGCCTTTCAAATTTCTGCGTTGATGCGAGTTGATTGTTATCGCACAGTTATAAAACCAATGCAAGTGCTTGATTTTATGGCATCATTTCAAATAGTTTGCTAAATGCACTGCATTGATGAAATAAAACAAATACTAATCGTCAATAGTTTTTTTGATAGTTTATATTGTGTTAATAATCACTTTTGCCAGTTATTTTTCGTGTCGGTCTGGGAAGAATTAAAATTTGAGAAAAGATAAGTTGATTTATCTATTGCTTCTAAAAGCGCATATTTATAGAAATAGGTTTACCTATAGGGGATAACAAGCTCAAATTAAGTCGATCAATCAGCCAGTATTTAACACTCTCTAATGTCAAAAACAGCAAGATCTATCAGGCACTCAAATGCAAAAGCGTTCAATATGGCCGCGTAAAGGAAACAATGTGAAACCAGAAATAATGAATGCAAAAGCCCAACAACTTAATTACCAGCAGAAAATGGCGTTGGTCTATTCCTATATAGAGCAGCATTTAGACGATGATCTGAATTTAGATGTATTGAGTGGGGTAGCCTGTTTTTCCAAATTTCATTTTCATCGGCTATTTAGCGAATACAGCGGAATCAGCTTGTACAAGTACCTGCAACTGTTGCGATTGAAAAGAGCATCATATCAACTGGTGTTTAACCCGCAGCAGTCGGTGTTAGATATCGCTTTAGATGCGGCCTTTTCAAGTCCGGAATCTTTTAGCCGTGCATTCAA
>ASZI01000206.1 GCA_000416315.1 Osedax symbiont Rs2
CGTCCAACTTCCAACTTCCCCCTCACGCCTGCTCTTTCCCTTCAACCTGCTGTGCCACAAAATCAATAAACTCATTCACCAGTGCCGACTCTTTGCGTCTTTGGGTATAGAGCGCATAAAATTTGGAGCTTTTAACCGGGTAATCACATAGCACTTCCTGCAGTAGTCCATTATTTAGCTCTTTTTGCACCAAGTATCTGGGCAGTACCGCAATGCCAAATCCCTCTTGCACTGCGCTGTAAATAGCATCTTTACTGCTAAAAGATAAGCCACCTACTAAATGCTCGGCAATTTCAGTGCCATTGTGGCAAAAGGTGACTTTTTCAAATTGGCTAGTTTTATGTGCCAGAGTGATCATTTGTGCCCCGGCTAAATCTGCAGGAGTATTAAAAGCTTGCGCCTCTAACAAGTACTGATAACTGGCACAAAGCACGTAATCATCTACGGCAATATACTTTGCCAGATACGGCTCCTCTTTTTGCTGGGGACTGCGAAAGGCGATGTGAATGTTGTCGCGGATTAAATCGCAGGGTTCATTCGAATAGCTGGCGACAAAGTTCACTGCGTTGTAGCGCTGTTTGAACTTAAAGATTAATGGCGTTAATACAACCTTGCCCCAAAGACTTGGCGCGCTTATGCGCAGTTCACCGCTAAGGGTATCTTTCATGCTGTGAATACTATCCAACATCTGTTGGTGTAGTTCAATAATATCCAGAGACTTTTTGTAAAACTCAGTCCCTGAATCGGTGAGATAAATGGACCGGGTGGTGCGGTTTAATAGCAGCACTTGCATAGAGCTTTCTAAAAAGCGGATATCTTTTGAGGCTTTAGTGGCGGCAATGCCCAACTGTTCGGCGGCCGCTGAGAAAGAACCTCGCTGCACTATAGCGACAAACAGTCGCATCAGATGCATCTGGTCTAACTTGTGACTCATTATGTCCTCCCGGGACATTGTTACTGGGAAATAATCACTATTATCATCATAAATCAATAAGAGTAAAGTAATCATATCTTCAAAACAGCAACCCGCGAGGAAAGAACATGCCGATAATCGACCTGATCAGTGTCCATCAAACTCAGCTGCTGAGCATCAGCGCCATCGCACTGCTGATGGCAGTCAGCCCCGGTGCGGACTTCGCCTTAGTGACTCGCAACGCCATAACAGGCTCCAAGCGCGCCGGCTTATATACCACTTTAGGTATCGCCACCGGTTTATGGTTACACATAGGCTACAGCATCGCCGGTATTGCACTAGTGATCAAAAACTCTCCCTGGCTATTTGATGCAATGAAATACCTGGGGGCAAGTTACCTGATCGTACTCGGTGGGCTCTCTATTTATAACAGTAAAAAGGCATCCCCACTGAACTCTAGTGGCAAAAGTGGAATATCGGCTAAAAGTGCGTTCAGCAGCGGCTTCATCAGCAATGCATTGAACCCTAAAACCAGTTTGTTTTTCCTGAGTATATTTACCCAGTTAGTCAACGCCAGTACGCCTTTAACGATTCAGTTTGGCTACGGGATGATTATCTGTCTGGCACATATTATCTGGTTCTCAAGCTTGAGTACGATACTCACTCAGCCCAAATTGCTAGCGCAGCTAAGGAGTCGTAAAACACTTATAGATAACGTTCTCGGGGCGATGTTAATTGCCTTTGGATTACGCATCATCACTTTATAAATAAACAGTTTAACTAATTATTACATAGGAAATAATCATATGAAAACTTATCAAATACACAATGCCAAAGTCGCCTTAACAGATCAGCCAATGCCAGAGTGTGCAGCAGATCAAGTACTAGTGAAGATGCATGCACTGGCCCTTAATCACCGAGACTATTTAGTAGTTAATGGCATTACTCGCTGGAAACTGGCCGAGGATGGTCGGGTACCAGTTGCCGATGGAGCTGGTGAGGTAATAGCGGTAGGGTTACAAGTAACGGATTTGCAGGTAGGTGATCGAGTTAGCAGTTTGATTGTCCCCAACTGGCAGGACGGTGAAATGACCGCCGATAAACTGCAGGGATCGCCAGGTGGCCCAGGAGCAGACGGTGTGGCTGCGCAGTATCGAGTGTTTAAGCACAGCGCTGTTATTAAAATCCCCGATTATCTTAGCTATCAGGAAGCCGCAGCGCTGCCTTGCGCCGGAGTGACCGCTTGGAATGCCATGGTAGAAAGCAGCCATCTAAAACCTGGCAACACAGTATTGATTTTGGGCACCGGTGGCGTCTCGCTATTTGCTATGCAATTTGCCTTGATGATGGGTTGCGAAGTGATAGTCAGCTCTTCGAGCGATGAGAAGCTGGCGAAGGCTAAAGAGCTGGGGGCGCACCATTTAATAAACTATGCGACTAACAGTGAATGGGTTGAGAGCGTGCTGGAAATTACTGGCGGCGAAGGTGTGCATCACATTGCCGAAGTAGTTGGCGGCAGTCACTTGAACTTATCCTTGCGCTGTATTCGCAGTGGCGGAACTATCGCACAAATCGGGGCCATTCAGGGGATTTGTGAGGGGACTGTTGATACCGCTGAAATCATGTATAAAGCCGTCAATATTAAAGGCATTGAAGTCGGCTCAAAAGCGATGCATGGCAGAATGCTAAAAGCGATGCAAACCCATCAGATGAAGCCGGTAATGCACAAAGTATTTCCTTTTGCGCAGTTAGGTGAAGCGATTGATTATCAGGGCAGTGGCAGCCACTTTGGCAAGATAGGGATTACGCTTGAGGCGTGAGTAACGAGTCGTTAGTCGTTAGTCGTGAGACGTAGGTTGGAAGTGACGAGTAGCGAGTAAAATCCTGGCCAAGTGCCGGGATTTTTTGGTCTAGATGCTGGTCAGTAAAATACTGGTTTCGCTGTTTAGAACCCCGGGGATCATCCTTACAGTGCCCAGTATCCGGTCGAATTCACTTAAGCTATCAGTCTTGATTTCCGCCAGTAGGTCCCAGTTGCCATTGGTGGTGTGTAATTTTACCAGTTCAGGAATGCCGCGCAGGACTTGAATGACTTGCGAGGTAGAACGTCCTGATACTTCAATCATCATCACCGCGTTCACCATATCCTTCTCTAAGGCCTGATGTGCGCGTAAGGTAAAACCTAAAATGGCGCCGCTACTGAGCAGGCGATCAAGGCGATTTTGTATAGTTCCCCGAGAGACCCCGAGTTGTTTCGCCAATACTGAAATAGATGCTCTGCCATCGATTTTTAATGCCGCCACTAATTCCCGGTCGAGATCGTCATGCAGATAAGGAGAAGGTTTTCGGCTATATGTTACTGAGTCTGTCATTTTGTAGGTCTGCTCTGGCAAAGTGCTAAATATGAGTGAAAATATTACAACAATATGGCATTTTTTATAAGGTCATCGGCTATTAATATAGATTTATCATTAATTGACCTTTGAGTCGCACTTGCACAGGTATAAATTTATGCAGCCAGTTAAGTTAACTCCGCCCTCGGCCGTCGCCATGATCAGACCGCATCAGTTTCGTATTAACCCACAGACATTTGCCGATAACAGCTTTCAGCTTGACCCACAAACTATGGCCAATACTTTGCAGCAACAGGCCTTTTTGCAAGTGACTAATGTAGTTGGGCGCTTGCGCGAGATAGGCGTGAAAGTACATTTATTTGAAGATAACAGTAGTGAAACTCCCGATTCGGTTTTTCCCAATAACTGGTTCTCTAGCCATGCCCAAGGGACTATCTGCATTTACCCTATGTATGCAAAGAACAGGCGCAAAGAGCGTAGATGGGACCTGATAGAGCAGCTAAAGCAACAGTATAGCGTCAATCAGCTGCTTGATTATTCATCGATGGAGGAGCAGCATCTTGCCCTGGAAGGCACTGGAGCTATGGTGTTGGATCATGTAAATAAGCAGGCTTACACAGTGCGTTCTAACAGGGCAAGTACACAAGTGTTGCAGCGCTTTTGTGCCGATCTGAACTACAGTGCGCAAGTCTTTGATGCAAGTGATGAGCGCGGCGTGGCCGTCTATCACACTAATGTGTTGATGTGCATAGCCACAGATTTTGTATTGATTGGCGCCAGCATGATTCGCTGCTCGCAGCAGCGAGCGCAGATTATCAATCAGTTGCAACTATCCGGGCGCACAGTGATTGAACTGACAGAGTCGCAAATAGCCAATTTTTGCGGTAACGCGCTTGAGCTGCAGGGAGAAAATGAAGCCTTCCTGGCGCTTTCACAGAACGCATACGATGCTTTGAGTGTACAGCAGCGGGGCATAATAGAGAGCTTTGTCTGTTTGTTACCGCTGCAGGTATCGGCAATTGAAGCGGCGGGCGGGGCTTTAAGATGCATGTTGGCAGATATCCACTTAGCGGCTATACCCTTAATAGATAAGCGCCACTGAGTGAAAAAAAGAGCCTGCAGATAAATAAGTCCGATCGCTGACGTGCGAGCCAAGAGTACGCAAGGGGAATCGGACTTGTTGTTATAGGGCTGCGCTAGCGCAGCCGGTGATTACTTTTGATACCAGTTACCGGCAGCATTTCTGAGAAAAGCACCCGATGCAGCGCGCTCAACCTGGCGTTGTGCGACTCTTTTTGCCACTACATCAACACCGACACCTGCATTACCTGCTGACTTTGCATAGGCGGCTTTTCGAGCTTGATTGATTGAATTGATCAATGCGCTAATTTCGGCACTGGGGCTGCCTTTAACGCTGGCCAAGTACCCCTGGCTGGTTTCACCAATCAAACCTTGGGCCTTAGCCTGGGCTTTGTCTATGGCGTGACTGGTAGTGCTGAAAGAAACTAACAGCAGGGCAATTGAGAAAAATGAAAGTAGTCTGTTCACGCTGTGTTCCTCCTAGAAAAGATCGCTTTGTTGGTTGAATAAATTATCGATTTCTTTATCAACTTTGATCAGTATTTGATGCTCGATTTTAACGTTTAAGTTAATAGTGATTGGTTCTTTAGGCGCTTCTATAGCAATTCTTGGCGAGCAGGCAGCCAAGAGTGTTGCAACAGCGACCATAGAACAGCCAACAATGCCGCGTTGCACTTTGGCTGAAAAAGCTTGAAACATGTAACTCTCCTTGTCTAACCAATGACTTGATGTCAAAGATAGAAAATATAGCGATATCCTGATACTAGGTCAATAATAGCATTAAGATTTATATGCGCCGACTTAGTTCCTTCTATTGAGTCGATTTTTGTATTTGTTGCTGCAGCTTCTTTTCCAGATCACTGCTGAACTGCAAGGTTTTTAACAGTGACAGCAAATTTTCTTCGACGTTGATGCTGAATTTAATCGGGTAGCCCTGCTGCCAGTTGGGGTTGTTACCCGCCAGTTGGTTCTCCAATACTAATTTGCCATCCGGGTAATAATTAAGCTTAATTGACAGTACTTCATAATAGAAATCTTCCAGTATATTCAGGGCCATTTTCAGGCCAGCATTAGTCTTGGCCATCGCTGCGATGCTATCGGTAGCACTGTAGCGAATGTAGCCTTTATCTGTGGCTTTGATTTGACCATCGACAATATAAAGCTGGCCTGCATCAAGATGAAACGGCAGTTTCCCCTGCAGTGAGCCACTGCCGGTCAGGCTGGGATTCTGTTCCAGAGCCAGCACATTATTAAGCGGAAGATTGCTGAAGCTTATCTGCGAGCTACCTTGTAGGGGATCTAAGGTCGTTGAAAAGCGCTCCAAACTAAAATTCCCCTGCAATAATTTTCCTTGAGTATTCTCTAATAGCAGTGAACGATTGCCGGTTAATAAGTTGTTAAGACTAAAATCGGAACTGATGTCGGTGATAGCTATACCGCTGTTGATCTCTGCAATATTAACTGTTCCGCTTTGGGTTAAACGCTTATTTTTGTATTGGCTGTCACTGTTTATATTAATGCCACGGGCAACAGTGTCAGCTTGCTTAAGTGTCAGCTCGGTCAGTTGGTGCTGTACTTGAGCCTCCAGCTTATTTTTGTGCAGTTTAAACTGGCCGCTGTGCAGGTAATTGCCATTGAGGATCTGTAAGTCAGTCGGCCATGGCAAGTTTAATAGCCCAGCCAGTTTCTTAAGGTTACCCGCCAGCGCTAGTGGGTTTAGCTGCCAGTCACCGCTAATCTGCCTGAACTTGGCGTCACTGCGAATTTTTCCTTTGATTTGCAGTGGCAAGTCGCTGTGCTCAATTTGGTAACTTGCCCGGTAGTGTTTATCAGTTAGCGTGGCGAAACTGCTGAAGTTGATGTTTTGAAGCAACTTGTTATTCCGCAATTTTAAGCTGCGTACTTTGCTGCTTAGCTGCACTCGCAAAGGGGCCAGTTGCAGTTTCTTCAGGCTTAAGTCGGCGAAGCGGTAGCTGAACTTTTGCCCCTGGCCAATTAGCTCAGATCCCCAGAGGTGCAAGTGAATGGGAGAGATCTGTAGCTGGGCTAAATCAGCACCGGCCGCGACTAAAGGTATCGTCAATTGTATGTCTTTGGCGCTGCTAATGTTCAGTGCCTTGCTGCTAAGCTGCGCTGTGGAGATGTTTTTTAACTGCAGTTGCAGTTTTTTTTGCAGGCTTATGTCAATGCGTTCAGTGGAGAGTTGCAGCGAACCTGCGACTTTTAGCAGGGCCTGTTTAAACGGCAACTGTTTCGCCTGCAGCTGAATCTGAGCCGCATCAAAGCTTAGCTGGACACTCTTTTTGGCAAGATCTATATCGCTAAGCTGTACTGCGATTGTATTATGGGTGATTGCTCCTACCGGGCTGCGCCACTGTCCGGGCTGCAAAGTTAACGCTGTATCTGTAACTTTAAGAGAGTTGTCAGTCAAATCAACGGATAACTTGAGCGCAGAATCAATGTTGATTTTCAGCGCCTCGGTAAAATACAGCGCCTTGTCTGGCTCAGTGTTAGCCGAATTTCTTACAGTAACGGCTGTACTACGAAGTTGTTTAATTAACAGGCTCAGGTCTTTATCCAATCGCAGTTCGACGCCGTTATTGTGCAGTGAGAAGTGGCCGTTTATGGCGGTTTCCAGTTGGCCAAAGGGCAGTGGTTGGCGTGCTTGCGAATTATCCAGAGTTAGCTTGGGCAGCTGGAAATCGACAGCTAACTGAGGTTTTTGTAAATCAAGCTGCTGTATGTTAATCAACAGCGGCCGGTGGTTAATGCTGCCCACTGGGGTGCTCCAGGGGGTGGCATCTACAGTGACGTCAAAAGCGTCAATGTTTTTAATCTGGTAGCGACTGTCGAAATTTAGCGCCAATGCAGATTGCAAACTAAGCTTGAACTGTGCGGAGCGGGCATCAAAACTGTTAAAGTCATGCAGTAAAAGGCTAGTTGCTGGCTGCAACACAACCGCTAACTGCTGGTTATTCCAGTTGATAGTACCGCTACTGTTTAACGTCAATGCACTGGCCGTTACGCTCTGTTGTCCAAGGGGCAAGTTGATCTGGTTCTGGGCAACTTCTATCTTGAACTGGCTATTGATCTGCAGCTGTTTAAACCAGTGGTCAAAATTAGCGCCACTGTGCGCCATACTCAATTTATGATCTAACTGTAGTTGTGCATCTAAGCTGGCGATCTGCTGCTGTTGGCTGTGTGTGAATGCCTTTGGCAGCCAAAATGAGCGAAATCTGAATTGCTTGAAATCCAGCGTTTGACTGGCACTGATGTTCAGTTTATCCGCGCTGATCTTGGCATCACCGCGCATTTGAAATTTAAAATACGGCGCAGAGTCGGGGGTGTTCTCTGTGTTTGGCGTGGCAACTAGTTCGCCATTAATAGTAAATTGGTTGTGGGCGTCGAACACGCTTTGCAGTGTTGCCAGTCGAGTGCCATTTTCAAAATAATCACCTTGCAAGCTGAGCTGTTGCGGGGTAAGCAGTAAATTTGCCTCGACAGAAATTTTCTGCTGCGGTTGTTTTTGCCACGAAAATAGCAACCTTTGTACTTTTAATTGATTGAAGTCGACACTGCTCAGCAGTGCAGCGGGTAGAAGTGACAGCAACTGTATTTTAGAGGCAGCAGCCCTCTGCGGTTGTGCATCAGTGCTGTGCAGTTGTACCTCTAGCTTGGCTATATGAATCGCGGTAATTTTTTGCTTCAGCAATAAATCCACTAAATCGTATTCAATGCTTAGATCTGTCACCTTTATTTGTACTTTTAGCGCCGCGCTATCGATGTTGAAATAGCCAGTGGCAAGTTTAAGCTGGGTGCTGTTGGGGTATTCGATACGGCTATTGCTGGCAATACCATAATTACTCAGTTGGCGCTCCAGCATTAGGGCGATAAGTTGCGGGCTAAAGCCATACACTAGAGCTGATAGAAACAAAATTACAGCGCAGATGATGGCGAATTTAGTTTTGCTGAAATTGAAAAAAGCAATTGTATTAGTCATATAGCTATCATAGTAATTAAGGAACATGCGATCAAGTCCGGTGCGCCTCTGGCATTCAGAGCATTCTGAGATCTAGGCATCGACTACAGGCATGCTGGTTGCCTGTCGAAAGTCGATAACAACGAGATCGGGATGCTCTGAATGCCCCTACGGGCGGGTTCTAAAGCGATCATCTGCTTTGTTAGTCAACTTGGAAAGGGCGCGCCATTACACTGCGTTGACAGCCTCACATCTGATCGCTTTAGAGCCCGCAGAGAAGATACTGGATTTAATCGCATGTTCCTAAGTCCCAGATGAACAAGTGCACAATAGTGCCTAAACCAGAGCAGCAGCGAAATAACCCAGTTACCCGGGCGCTGAAAATGCATCAAGTTGAAATCAGCAGTAGCCAAACCGAGATTAGCGGGTTGTGTTTACTGCAAATTAGTTAGGTCTAATGAAGCGGCTTCGATAGCTAATATTTATCATACTGTTAAAATGGCTGCCGCTGGCCTTAGGAACATGGGGGCAAGGGTGCGAGGCCGACAGAGTCTTCCCTGAGTTGTTCACATATTTGCAAGGTTCTTTTTTTAAACTTGGCAGCGGGTCATCGCTATGACCCCAGTACGTTATTTATTTTTTGAGGTTTTTCTGGTGAATCCAATCATACTTTTTTTGATTTCTGGTTTTGTATCTATGGCGACAGCGCTAAGTGCAGGGGCATTAAACAAATTACCCAAAGATCAAAAAGAAGGCTTTTTATCTACCAGCAACGGTGCACTATTGGTAGTGATGGCAGGTAACCTGGCGGCTTTGACCTTAGTGGGCGCTATGGCATACGGGTTTGCTAACTTGCACTGGGCTATTCCCCTTTCTTGTATATTTATCAGTTTTCCAGGGGCACACGTATTAGTGACCCAGAAGCTTCTAGGCAATAAGTGGAGTCTGCTGTTAATGTTGCCTCTCACCTTAGTCAGCGCAGTATTGCTATACATGTATTGGTAGCGAGCGGGGCCACAGTCAGGCTGTTGCCCTAGAATGGCCAAGCCAGAATTAAGCCGTTTATAGATGTGCTATATAAGTAACACTAGTAAGTACCACTAAAAAATCATTCTATTTATAGTTGCATTGGTTATGATCAAAGCTGACGGCGTCGTTTGCTTAACTGTCTGCTTATATCCCCAATCGCTAACTGTTGGTAATAATCTATGTTCTTCGATCAGTTGAATCTACAAAGTGCTGTGATAGGTGCGGTGTTCGCATTTGTGATCAGTTTGTTGCTATTGCTCTGGTCTTTGTACCACACAGCCAAACAGCGCCAGCAATTAAATTTTCAGTTACAGCTGCAGATGGATCGTGAAAAAAACATTAATAGTCAGCTTGATGTGCAGCGTCAACAGAATCAAAAACTGCAGCAGCGCAATATCTCAGTGGAGCAGTTGTTGCATGCTGAGCAAGTGATGAATGCCCAATATCAGGAGAGAGTGGCTGTTTTTGAGTTGTCTGAGCTGGAGAAACAAAAAATCCAGTCTGAACTTGAGGAGTTTCGAGAGCTACTGATTCGAGCCAATAGTCAGATTACCGAGCTGCAAGTACGCCTGAGCAGTGAGCGGAAGATGAACGAAGAGAAATCACAGCTATTTACTCAGGCCAGAGATCAACTGAAACAGGACTTTCAGCACTTGGCCAATCAGATATTTGAAGATAAAAGCACTAAATTCAGCAACAGCAGTAAAGAGTCGATCGGTCAGATACTGAACCCGTTGCGTGAGCAGTTAGGCGATTTTAAGCGCAAAGTGGAAGATGTATACGACAAAGAAACCCGTGATCGACAGGCGCTGTACCAGCAGATAGAACATCTTAAGCAGCTCAACCAGCAGATGAGCCAAGATGCCATTAATCTGACTCAGGCACTCAAAGGTGACAATAAAATTCAGGGTAACTGGGGTGAAGTTATTCTCGAGCGAGTACTTGAAGAGTCGGGGCTGCGCAAAGGATACGAATACGAGACTCAGGTTTCACTGACCCAGCAAGGCAAGCGCTACCAGCCCGATGTGATTGTCAGGTTACCGGATGAAAAAGACATGATCATCGATGCCAAAGTGTCACTGACCGGCTATGAACGCTATTGCAGTGGTACAGAACAAGATAAGCGTGAGCAATTTTTAATTGAGCATGTGCAATCAATTCGCAATCACATCCGCGGTCTTAGTCAAAAGGGCTACGAAAAACTCGATAACATCCGCACCTTAGATTTTGTACTGTTGTTTATTCCCGTGGAAGCTGCCTTTTTATTGGCCTTAGAGCATGACCAAAGCTTGTTTCGCTATGCCTTTCAGCGCAACATCATTTTGGTTAGCCCTACTACCTTATTGGTGACCTTGCGCACGGTGCAAAACATTTGGCGCTTTGAACAGCAAAATCAAAATGCTCAGGCAATCGCCGGTCGAGGTGCTGAGCTGTACGACAAGTTTGTCAATTTTGTTGAGTCTATGGACGATCTGGGCAAGCATCTGGACAGGGCGCAAAATGCTTATGATGACAGCTACAAACGACTCTCAACCGGCAAAGGCAATTTAGTCAACCAGGCAATGGCGCTTACAAAGCTGGGAGTTAACGGTAAAAAGAAATTATCCTCAGATCTAACCGCATCCACCGAGATCAAAGCTGCGACTGATACTGTGCAGCAAATCAAGGGCTAAATTGCTTCGCAGCAAAGTGCAAAGCCTGAGTTCTAATCCCGCTATTGGCTATTGGCTATTGGCTATTGGCTATTGTCTAATCAGCGGCAGTTGATCGCCCTCGGTAACCTAGGTTATACACAAACTCAGATAGTTTTTTGCTCGGTATAAGAAGTATCAACAGTCGTTTTTCTCAGACGCCTGTGCATAAAACATACTCAAAATATTCCTCCGTCCATATATAGTGCTATATTTAAAATACAGCACTATATGTAGCAGTTTCAATAATGTTTTTGACTGGCTAATATTTAAGCGCTGAATGTTTTTCTATTTAATTAAATAGAAATATGGCGAAGTTTTGGCAATTAGTATTATCAAGACTAGATTTTGATTTGATAAAAAACATCAAAATCTAGTTTTGATTAGTGGATATAAATCAAAATTAAAATTTGATTTTATATTGTAAATCAAAATTGGATTTTGATTTTGTAGAGTTATTTATAAAAATGTTTTATTTCATAAAGATAATAATAAAAAATTCGCAAAAAAAAGTACCTTTAACGTAAGACCTTTGTTCATGAGGGTTTGCGATATTTCACTAAAATGAATTACTGAGGAAAAAGCTGGTATCTTCTGGTGGATTTTTGTACATTAGCTATATTATTATTTTTAATGTTTTACTGATTTATATTAAAGTCTGACGTATAATTCTAAAAATATATACTTATTAGTTAAGTTTTTTTATTTCAAACGGTTTAGAACATGGATATTGAGCACAATATGATCGTAGCTTTAGATATCGGTACCTCAAAAGTAGTTTGTCTGGTGGGTGAAATCTCCGCCGATGGACAGATTGAGGTAATTGGTATCGGCTCACATCCTTCAAAGGGTTTGAAAAAAGGGGTAGTTGTAAACATTGAATCGACTGTAAGTTCGATTCAACGGGCTGTCGAAGAAGCAGAGTTGATGGCGGGTTGTAAAATCCACTCAGTGACTGTGGGTATCGCAGGCAGTCATATAAGTAGTCAGAACTCTCACGGCATAGTGGCAGTGCGTGAAGGTGAAGTCACTGAATTTGATCTGGAACGAGTGATAGATGCAGCCAGTGCTGTCGCTATTCCTGCTGACAGACGCATTATTCATATACTGCCTCAGGAATATCTGATCGACCATCAGGAGGGCATCAAAGAGCCTTTGGGCATGTCTGGTGTTCGACTAGAAGCAAAAGTACATTTAGTGACAGGTGCGGCCAATGCGATCCAAAACATTGAGAAATGTGTCAGACGCTGCGGTTTGGAAGTAGACGGTGTAGTGCTGGAACAATTGGCATCTGCTTATGCAGTGTTGACCGGCGATGAAAAAGATTTAGGCGTTTGCATGGTCGATATAGGTGGTGGAACTACCGATATCGCTATATTTACCCAAGGTTCTATTCGTCACACCGGGGTCATACCGGTCGCTGGTGATCAAGTTACCAATGACATAGCAATGGCGTTACGTACCCCAAGCTTTCACGCCGATCAACTGAAAGTAAAGTACGCTTGTTGCCTGGCGCAGCTGGCCAGCGCCGATGAAACGATTAAAGTCCCCAGCGTCGGTGATCGACCGCCCAGGGATTTGAATCGTCAGGCACTGGCAGAAGTGGTAGAACCAAGATATGACGAGCTGTTTACTTTAGTGCAGGATGAGTTGCGTCGCAGTGGCTATGATAATCTAGTAGCAGCAGGGGTTGTTCTAACCGGCGGCACTTCGAAAATGGAAGGTGCGGTAGAGTTAGCGGAAGAGATTTTCCATATGCCAGTGCGTCTGGCGATGCCCAAAGGGGTAAATGGAATGGGGGATATATTGGAAAACCCGATATTTTCGACCAGTATTGGTTTGTTGCATTATGCACGTGAAGATCAGCCGCAATCCAGCAGTGCCTCGCCCACTAGGCCAACGGTAGAAATAAATAAACCTATTTCGCCCGACATTATAAAAGCACCAGTAATGGCGCGACAGAAAAAAGATCAGCCAGGCGTCATACATCGCTTTAAAACTTGGTTGAGTGGAAATTTTTAGCTTATTGCAGCAGTAGTCATACATTTGCAATAGAACATATTAGACAAATACAGATTGGCAAAAGGTCGCTAGTCATCAGGTTAAAAAATATCCGGCAGCTGTGGTATACGCGGTAAGTTGTCTGAGGATTTATTGACTGATCATTGCGACTTGCTAGCTTGATAAAAATAAGGGCTGAGCCCGAAGGAGAAAAATCATGTTTGAACTGGCAGATAATCTTCCAGAAAACGCTGTCATTAAAGTTATCGGTGTAGGTGGCGGTGGCGGAAATGCTGTTCAGCACATGCTTACCACAGATATTGAAGGGGTAGAGTTTATCTGCGCCAACACAGACGCTCAGGCACTGCACAATATGTCTACTGGCTCTGTGATTCAAATCGGTGGTGAGCTGACAAAAGGATTGGGCGCAGGCGCTAACCCTGAAGTGGGACGTCAAGCGGCCCTTGAAGATCGCCAGCAAATCGCTGAGATGATTGAAGGCGCTGATATGATCTTCATCACTGCTGGTATGGGCGGTGGTACAGGTACAGGTGCGGCACCGATAGTGGCTGAAGTGGCTAAAGAATTAGGCATTTTAACCGTTGCAGTGGTCACCAAACCTTTTCCGTTCGAAGGTCGCAAGAGATTGCGTATCGCCGATGAAGGGATTAATGAGCTAAAAGATAATGTCGATTCACTGATCATTATACCCAACGAAAAATTATTGCAGGTAATGGGCAAAAACTGTTCATTGATCAATGCATTTAATGCAGCTAACGATGTATTGAGTAATGCGGTACGTGGTATTGCCGATCTTATTACCCGTCCTGGCATGATCAACGTCGATTTCGCCGATGTACGCGCGGTAATGGCCTCAATGGGCATGGCAATGATGGGCAGTGGCAGTGCTAGTGGTGATGATCGCGCTATTGAAGCGACCGAGGCAGCGATTAAAAGCCCACTGTTAGAAGATGTGGATTTAAAAGGTGCCAGCGGTATCTTAGTCAACATCACAGCAGGCTTAGATCTGAGCTTAGGTGAGTTCACCGAAGTCGGACAAATTATTGAAGAGTACGCCTCTGAGAACGCAACTGTTGTAGTGGGAACAGTAATAGATCCGGATATGACGGATGAGCTCAGAGTAACTGTTGTAGCAACGGGCTTAGTTGCAGTTGCAGCAGAAGAAATTAAAGTTGAAACTGCGCAGGTAAAAGTGGCTGCCAGTGGTGGATCATCAGTGCGTGCCAGTGGCTCAACAAATTACTCGCAGCATCAGATGGATTTGCCGGTAAAAACTAAAACACGTGATCACACAGGACGTACTCATTTACAAGAGCACGTAGAAATGCCGCCTGAGCCAGTTAAGCAGCCATTGCAGAAAACCGGCACTGGTGATTTAGACTTCTTAGATATTCCTGCTTTTTTACGACGCCAAGCTGACTAACAGTTTGGTCTCTCTTTGTTAGCCGCTGCAAAGCGGCTTTTTTTTGTCTGCAATTTAGCAATCCAGGTGTTTAATTTGCTGTTTGTGTCAGTACTATATTTAGCTATGGCAATTTTGCGCTGCCGGTTCAGCTCTGTTGCAGTTGTTGTCTGAGTATTAACATCAAGCTATCGGCCCACTTGGCCACGCTGATACTCATCTGGGTATTGATGCTGGAAACTACCGCCCGATGAAATTTGATAGTTGCCTCGTTGGTTAAAAATACTTCGTATTCAGATAGTTGCTGTTCGCTCAAGTCTTTATATGAGTAGACAAAAGACAATATTATCACTTGTTCAATGGCGGCTCTTAACTGCTTTTTAGAGGCGTTTAAATAGGTGTTGTACTGGCTGATGCTGGCGCGACCAGAGGGGTGCAGAGCGGTCATTACCACCATGTATATACCGGCACCGCTTATGTTCTGCATATCCATGGTTGTATCGGTGACCGCGTACAAAGTGTCTATGCGCTTGGCGAAGTTAACCAGTTTAGTATTGAGCAATAAGTTTTTGCTCTGTTTTATTATTTGTCTGAAGGTGGAATTGGATGAGGCATTTAACTCTGCGAGGGTGATCTTGCTGCCCAACTCTGACTCGTACCAGTGCAGTACTTGCTGAGCTTGCTCTTGGCTCAGTGAGTGTTTAATTGCAAGTGCAACGCCATCAAGTATCTCGCTGGCTAAAATAGAATCGTCGACAGTGCTGGCCATCATCTTGATCATCGGCGCGGGGATTTGTTGATTGGGTTTGGCGGCCGCGTTAAGGCCCTGCTTTATTAGCTCGGGAAACTGATTTAGTTGGGCGGTGATGCCGGAGGAAATCAGAATTTTGTTAAGGGTTTGTCGATCAATTTCTGCCCAGCTAAAGCAGCTGTAGCTGAAAGTGAGGCATAGGATAAATAGTTTAATTAGCGTTGGCATAGTGACTCCGTTCTCTCTGATAACCGCTGTTGGACAGAGGTTATCTGGGTTCGAATTGGAGGTGGCGGGGACGACAATTATGCGCGGCTCAATAAAGCTACATGAGGCAATAGATCAATAGAGCCTGGCTATCCATCTGCGTTACTAAAAAGAGATGCAGCTAGCACAGAGCTGAGCTAAAACCTGCATGTTGGGCATCTTCGTCATACAGCAACTTTTTGACGGGCAGCGCCTTTGCTTAGCACCGCTACGTTGGTCTATTAATGTTAGCAAGCAGTAAATAGATTGGGAACTCAATCGGGGCAATTACGATTTATTACTAAGCCTTGTTTTTAGTGCGCTAAGAGATGTTAATAATGGGCTTGGCAAAATGGCTACACTAGTGCTTTCAAAAAGTAGTAGTCGCTGCCTAGTGGCCATAAAAAAGCCTCTATAAAAGAGGCTTGTAGCATAATTATACGGTTTTAATTCGCCAGTTTAGCTGTGGCTAAATTTGGCCGCAGTATAAATAGCAAAAGCTTTTTCCCAGACCGGGCCTATCTTGCCGTCGCCGACATTGACGCCGTCAATCTTGACGATTGGCGCAATTTCTTTTGAAGAGCTGCTGATCCAGACTTCATCTGCATCGCGAACTTCTTGCATAGTCACAGTGCGCTCTTCAATGGCAATTGAACCATCGGCGACGATACTGTCGATGATGATGCGACGAGTAATGCCGGGCAGGATTTGGTTGTCCTGGATCGGGGTAATCACAACGCCATCTTTTACTATATAGGCATTAACAGAGCTGCCTTCAGTCAGTTGGTCGTCAGTATTGTAGAGTAGGCATTCGCTGTTACCGCTGGCGTGCCCCTGCTGGAAGTGCATGACATTGCCCAGTAGGGCTGTAGATTTAATGTGACAGCGCTTCCAGCGCAGATCTTCACTGGTAGTGACTGTATAACTAGTGGCAGTGTCACGATCTACAGGCTCAGGTTCTTTTATGCCAAAGGTGAAGCAAAAAATTGTCGGTGCCACGTTTTCAGGGTAAGCGTGATATCTTTTGGTATCAGTGCCGCGAGAAACATGCACATAGACGCCTAGATTGCTGTTGGCGCCATCATTTTTGGCGATTAAGTCGTCCAGTAATGCAACCCAGTCATCCAAGGTCTTATCGCACTGAATTTCAATCGCAGCCAGGCCGTTAAGCATGCGCTGGACATGGGGGATTAAACCTACAGATTTACCTTGGTAATAGGGGATAACTTCGTAGATGCCATCGCCAAATAAAAAGCCGCGATCTAGTGGAGAAATTCTGGCCTGATCTAAAGGTAGGTATTCGCCGTTCAGGTATGCTGTATCCATTGTTTGCCTCTCTGATTGATGCACTAGTCGTAGGACAAACAGTTATACTCTTTTCCACGACATGAATAGTTGGGCGAACATATTTGATCAAAAGTGATATATTTGCAAGCATCGGATTAACAAAATAAAAAAGACCTAGATTTTTTGTTAATGAAGTATATAGTTTGGCGTTTGGTGTTATTGGCAAAAAATATACCTGGCGCCATAGTTGTTAGGCCAACTAGTTGTCGAAAATATAGTCTATGAATAAAGCTGTACAACTGTTTTGTCACTCACTTAGCCGGGTTTAATTTATGCGCATACGAAATTTATCTTCCTTTGTTAAAGTCGCCAGGCTCGGTAGTTTTCGCGCCGCCTCGACACAGCTGCACATCAGTCAGCCGGCTATTTCAGCGCGCATCAATACATTGGAAGATGAGCTTGGAGTGAGTTTGTTCAGGCGCGGCAAAAGCGGCACTGATCTAACAGAGAAGGGCAGTGAGCTGTTGCCTTATGCCGAGAAACTGCTGGCTATTACTCAGGAGATGCTGTTGCAGGCGGGGCAGCAACAGCAGCAAAAAGGTGTGCTGAAAATAGGCATCGCCGATACCATTGCGCACTTGTGGTTAACGCCTCTGCTGCAGTTGTGGCAGCAGCAGCACCCGCAGATCTCTTTTGAATTAACCAGCGATGTCAGTCCTGTGCTGGTCAAGCAATTACAGCAACATCAGATAGATTTAACCTTGATGGTGGCAGAGCCTACTAACCTGCATACAGTGGTCTCTCAGTCACTTTGCAGCTACCCACAAGTGTGGGTGATTAAAGCAGATAAAGCTCTGACAAAGGCTTGCTGGAGTGTCAGTGAGTTGGCACGCAGACCTATCTTGAGTTTCCCTCGAGACACCTCTCCCTGGCATTATTTACAACAGCTGTTTAAAAGTGAGGCCGGCACTGCGGTGATCCATACTTGCAGCTCTGTGGCCAGTTTAATCAGTTTAACTGAGCAGGGGCTGGGGATTGCCCTGTTACCTTTGCCACTGGTAGAAAAACAATTAGCCAGCGGCGCACTGTTGCGTATTAATACTGAGATAGAGCCTTTAAGGTTGGAGTTTTGCTGTTGTTGGCGAGCTGATGAAGAGAGCCCACTGCCAAAACTGCTGGCGGACTCAGCCACTGTAGTAATGGCAAATAAGCGCTGACTTTTGAAAAACTGGGCTGTCTGAAATACAGCCCAGTGTACTAGCTTTAAGCTCTGCCTATCAGCTTGCGCAAGGCTAAAATAACCGATTCGCCCTCGCAAAAATCTAAGCCGTCTTCGGTGAGTTCATTGATACGGGTGACCCCATCGACACTGCCCTGCTCTGAGAGAAAGGTTAGAATCTCTTCTAAATTTACCGCCGCCAACAAGTCAATATCGTTCCACAAGCTAAGTATCGCCATGATACCGTAGGCCCCCCAATTGGAGACATCGGCGATCAGTAGCTCGTCCACTTTAGTGGTGGAAGTGATAATGTTTAAGTCTTGCAGCGCCGCAGTAATGTTACCCATGCCGATCTCATTACCGCCATCACCTATGCCAATAGTAGGGCACTTAGCATTGTTGATAAAAGTATCAAAGCAGGCGGTGCGTGCGCTGATGCTCTCGCCGCGCATATTATAGTAGCCGCCATCGGCAGCCTGACCGGGTCTCTCGATGGACAGCACCGCATCCGGCTGGTAGTGATACAGCGCCTGAAAAGCTTCCAGAGTACGCTCTTGATGTTCGCCAACGCGGATCTCATGGACCCGAAAATCTTTCATCAAAGCTTGAGATACCGGCGGGCCGCAGACAATAATCGGCGTGGCGCCTAAGGTTTCAAGTGCCTTGTACAGCGCGATGGCGCCCACCGGGCCGTCAGTTTCAAACGTGTCGACCACCGGAAAACCGGTGCCAATTAACACGTGACCTTTGCACTTATTTAATATCCGGGCAGCTCTTAAATAGTAGCCTGTTTGCAGTGCGCTCTGCATGTCTTGCATACCGCGCAAATTACGCTTTACCAACAGGTCTTCAATTTGCTTGCTCAGTGCAGCTTCATCTATAACTGTGTTTGTCATCTTCTCTCCGCACTGATAATCAGGCAATGTTTACCAATGCAACATTTTGGTAACGTTGTCTGGCTAAATGGTTAATGTTGTGGGCGCGCTCCATGCTTATTTGTTCAAATGCCACTTTATTGCCGGGCATTAACTGTGACAGTCTCGCGGTATCCAGTGCGATCACTGAGCCAATTTTTGGGTAGCCGCCAATGGTTTGTCGATCGTTCATCAGTACGATTGGCTGGCCATCGGCTGGGACTTGAATAGCGCCGTGGCAGATGCCCTCGGACAACATGCCGCTAAGCGAGGATTTGATCTGCTGTCCTTGTAGCCGAAAGCCCATGCGATCAACTTTGTCGCTCAGTTGATAGTCACTGCTAAAAAACAATCGCTGCTGTACCGAATCAAAGGACTTTTGTTGATAGCCCAGAATTACCTTAATCGATAGCTCTGTTGGGTAGTTAGGTATCTCAGTATCAGGCACGGCCAATAAACTGGCTTGTACTGCTCTATTACAAGCTAACAAGTCACCAACGGCGAGCTTATTGCCGTTGATACCGCCAATGCTCTCCCTGACGACGGTGGATGTGCTAGTGAAAGAAGGGGCAACATTAAAACCGCCCTTAACCGCCAAATAGGCACGGGCACCTGCAGTGGCAAAGCCGAATTCAATTTTGTCACCTTGCACAATTTTGTGAGTCTGCCAAAAGCTGCAGTCTCTACCATTGATTTTCATTGGCATGCAGGCACCAGTGACAGCTATATAGGTATCAGTTTGTGCGACTAATACTAAGCCGCCAATGCTGATCTCCAAAGTGCTGCAGTTAAGCGGGTTCTCGCAGAGCCGGTTGGCCCAGTTAAAGGCCAGAGCGTCCAGCGGACCGCCATTTGTCAGACCGATACGATGCTGGCCATAGCGACCGGCATCTTGAATCAAGGTCAGTAGACCAGGTTGTATGACTTTGAAATCGCTCATCTGCACGCCTCCAAAACACTAAACTGAGGATGGCTGATAAAACTCATAGCTCGCCCCCTAAGGCCAAATACTGATCGCGATCTATGGCTTTAAATTTGATACTGTCACCGACTTGCACTGGCATACATGGCGTGGCAGTGGCATCGAACATAGGAGTCGGGCACAGGCCAATTAAATTCCAGCCACCGGGGGATTGCGCCGGGTAGACAGCTGTTTGCCGGTCGGCGATGGCCACAGCGCCGCGAGGTACCTTTAATCTTGGAGTGGTCAGGCGTGGCGCGGCAATACGTGGATCTACCTCGCCTAAAAAGGCGAAGCCTGGGGCGAAGCCAATCGCGTAGACCCGATACTCCATGGCGCTGTGAATAGCAATTACCTGTTCAACACTGAGCTTAGCGTTGTCGGCTAATTGCTGCAGGTCGGGGCCTGATTCAGTGCTGTAGTATGAAGGTAGCTCAATCACTTTGCCCTGTTGTTGCTGGGAGTTGCCAAGATTTTTCAGTGCCTGCCTGATGCAGGCGCTGACAAAATAGTGATCGGTACTGAATTGATTGTAAATTACCAACAGCGATGCATAGGAGGGCACCATATCAATCAAGTGTTCAGCGAGAGAAGTCTCAAGCTGCAACATAGCTTGCTGTACCTGAGCCGAAACCTGCGGGTCGGTGGCCTCGGCAAAATAAATGATCAGCGAGTTCTCGCCCGCAATTTCGACGTGCATGGCGGTTAGCTTTCCTGAATCAGTTGACGAATTTCAGCGATGGCATTAACCCCTGCCATATTATCGCCGTGCACACACAATGTATTAGCGTGCAGCTGGATCTCTTTACCACTGGCACTGATCACAGTGCCTGTGTCACAGAGCATTTGCACTTGTGCCAGCATTTTCTCTCTGGAGTGCACTGCACCGGCTTTGGTACGTGACATAAGCCGGCCATCATCTTCATAGCAGCGATCTGCAAAAGCTTCAAACCAGATCTGTAACCCGTACTGATTAGCTTCTTGACGATGCTGCTGTGCATCTGGGGTACCCTGTAACATTAATACTACCGGGCGATGGTAGTTGGCTACTGCCTGCATAACACTGGCACGCACAGCATCTTTAGACATCATATCGTTGTACAAGGCGCCATGGGGCTTTACGTATTCCATGACTAATCCCTGATTGGCGGCCATGCCATCTAGTGCCGCCATCTGGTATTGCACCATGCTCTGTATTTCTGCATCACTGGCGTTGATCGAGCGCCGGCCAAAACCGACCAGATCGGGATAACCCGGATGAGCACCGACACAGACGCTATATTTTTTCGCCAGTGCCAGAGTTTTTTGCATCACCAGCGGATCACCGGCATGAAAGCCACAGGCGATATTGGCCTGATCAACGTGCGGCATTACCGCCTCATCCATGCCAACTGTCCATGAGCCAAAACTTTCACCCAGATCACAATTCAATTTTAACTTGTTTGTTACTGTCATGCTTAAATCTCCGTATTACATGATCGCCAGTGAGCTGTTGCGAATATCTGTGACTAGCATATAGCCGGGGCTATGGGTAATGCACAAAGGTGGTTTGGCGTTTTCGATAGCGACTTGTGGAGTTACGCCGCAAGCCCAAAATACTGGAACTTCGCCTTCTTTAATAGTCACAGCATCACCAAAATCAGGTTGGCTGATATCGCTGATACCAATATCTTGCGGGTTGCCAAAATGCAGCGGCGCGCCGTGCACTGAGGGGAAACGGGTGCAAATTTGAATAGCGCGTATGGCATCTTTAGGCTTCATCGGACGCATACTGACCACCGTAGTACCGCTAAAGCGACCTGCAGGCTTGCAGTCGATGTTAGTGCGGTACATAGGCACATTAACACGCTCGGTAATATTGCGTACTTCCAGACCGTCTGCAAGCAGTGATTCTTCGAAAGAGAAAGAGCAGCCCAATACAAAAGTCACCAGATCATCGCGCCATACTTGTCTGACATCGCTAACTTCTTTAACTAACTCGCCATGTTCATAGATGCGGTACAGTGGCAGGGCTGTACGAATGTCCAAATCGCGGCCCAGATCAGGCAGTAAAAAGTCACCGGGGTTAGAGGACATACCGACAATAGGGCAGGGCTTAGGGTTTAACTGGCAAAACTGCAAAAACTCATTGGCCCACTCTTTGGGCATAATAGCCAGATTGCCTTGCACATACCCCTGGGAAAACCCGGAAGTATTACTGGTAAACTCGCCTTTGCGGATCAATTGACGAAGATCGTAAGGGGAAATATTAGTATCCATTAAACTGCCTCTGCGCTGCACTAGTTACAGGCTTAATTATTATCTGCGAAAATTCTATTCTTAGAAACCACAACGGTTAAATAGCTGGTAAACATGCGCATTGCTCAAGCATTCGTTAACAGCTGGCTGATAGAGAAAATGTCTATAATAGAAACTGCTATCCGCCACAAGTTCAATAGTAAAATTCTAGTTCTATGATTGTCGCTAAATCGGAGCATAAGTCTAATTAAAAATAATTTCTACA
>ASZI01000207.1 GCA_000416315.1 Osedax symbiont Rs2
ATGACCTACAATCTGCTCACTAAAGAGTACAGTTTGAACCCCAGTGACGTCGATGTGAATTATATTATTTCGACACAGGCCGCCATCGATTAATCTAGTTTAGTCACTGCGCACTCACCTTAAAAGCTTAACCTTTCAACACTGGAACTGTGTACAACTATGGCAAAAATTGAGGCTGTTCTTTTTGATTTAGATGGCACACTGCTTGACAGCGCCCTGGATTTTCACTTTGTCATCAACCAAATGCTAGCAGAGCGCGGCAAAGCAAGCCTGAGCCTGGAAAATTTACAACACCATGTATCCAATGGTGCCAGAGCAATGATCAGCTACGCTTTCAATATAGACAATACAAATGCGCAATTTGAACCTTTAAAAGCAGAGTTTCTAAACAAATATTTGCAGCATCTCAATGTCAAATCAGTGCTCTATCCAGGGGTTGAGCAAGTCCTAGATTTTTTACAGAAACACTGCATTCCCTGGGGAGTCGTCACTAATAAACCGCAACTCTACACTGAGTTGATTATGCACCACCAGCAACTGCATAAACGCGCTGCAGTGGTAATCTGCCCCGACCATGTTCGCAATCCTAAACCCAACCCTGAAGGATTGCTTTTAGCCTGTCAAAAAATATCAGTTGCCGCACATAACTGCTGCTATGTTGGCGATCATATCAGGGACATAGAGGCGGGGAGCAGCGCCGGGGTGACGACTATTGGCTGTAGCTATGGTTACTTGAACAAAGATGAACAGAGCGCTCACTGGGGAGCCGATTTTTTAGTTGAGCAACCGCTGCAAATCATTAACATAATTAGGCGCCAGCTTAAACAGTGACCAGTCGCGATTCAATCTCGCAGCGCATTTAGCGCAGCTCTCATATTATCTACCCAGATCTTTCCTCACTACTAATATAGATTGATGAAGACTATACTCAGCGCAATTGCGCTGCTTGCTAACCCATTCTAATAGGATTTTAAATGTTTAATTATTCGGCCCCGACACAGCTATTAAAAGACAAAACTATTTTAGTCACTGGTGCGGGAGATGGAATTGGGCGCGCTGCGGCGATTACTTACGCGCAAGCCGGGGCAACAGTCATATTACTGGGCAGGACAGTCAAAAAACTAGAGTCTGTATACGATGAAATTGAAGCTCTGGGCGCCCCAAAGGCTGCAATATTACCGCTCAATCTGGAAACAGCCACTGAGCAGAACTACATTGAAATAACCAACATCATAGACAGCGAGTTTGGAGTGCTTGACGGACTGTTACACAACGCCAGCATTTTAGGCATGCGTACGCCGCTGGAAAACTACGACCCAGTGACTTGGGAGCAAGTAATGCGAGTGAACACTCATGCTCCTTTTTACCTGACTCAGGCCCTGTTGCCGCTGTTGCATTTAAGTGGCAATGCATCAATCGTTTTCACCTCATCAAGTGTTGGTGTAAAAGGTAAAGCTTATTGGGGAGCCTACAGTGTCTCTAAGTTTGCAATTCAGGGAATGATGGAGATTCTCGCAGATGAGCTGGAGAACACCAGTAACGTGCGCAGCAATTGCATCAACCCCGGCGCGACGCGTACCAGCATGCGAGCGGCCGCATACCCCGGCGAGCAACCTGAATGCAATCCAAGCCCTGAGCAAATAATGCCTGTATATCTGTATTTAATGGGTGCCGACAGCAGCGAAATAAATGGCCGCACTTTCAACGCTCAGGACTGATTTCTCAGCGCCGACCATACTGGACTAGTTTAACCATTAGTTCAGATTGCGCTGCATTTATGTCATTAACATTTTTAGCTTTGCATAGCTCTAAAAAAACAGCAGCGAGATAAACAGCAACATTTGCAACCATCTGCACTGATTCCTCAGCGCCAGCTAACCGGCACTAGTTTAACCATTAGTTCAGCCCCCCATTTATGCCAATAACAATATCATTAGCATTTCTAACTTTGCAAAGATCTAAAAAAACAGCAGCGAGATAAACGGCCACATTTGCGACCATCAGAACTGATTTCTCAGCGCCAGCAAAACGGCAGCAATTTTATTTCTAAGCAAGCCCCTTAGATTGCAACTTATCGGTAAAATGACCATTGGCATTGCCACATTGACTAGCCAGCTGCACAGCGGCTTAACCAAGCGCTGTAGCAGCCAAATATTCCGCTCAGACCCCAGATGAGGCATAGCCTTCAGCTACTATTAGCAAAATTAATACTATGGCATGCTTAATCTACTATTATTGTTGTGCCACTGTTATTTACTGCTACTATGTCCAAGCCACTTAATCAGGACAATACTCACAACATCTGCGACTCTCAGTTCTTGGATTATATTTACTTGGCAAGTTAGCTGTAAAAAATAACAGCAAATTTTTTAGATGTCACTCTATAGGCAGGTGCTAAATGACTTCTGTCCTGTATTAGAATTTTTTTAAAACTATTACTTAGGCTTAATAAAAATGATGAATCCTAGAGATGTTAAAACAATCCAAGACGCAAAGCGCATTGTCGAAGAGCGAGGTCTTACCCATATCAAGGTGGGACTGTTCGATACCGATGGAGTAATGCGCGGTAAATACATGAACAAGGAAAAGTTTTTTTCCAGTTTAGAAAGTGGTTTTGCCTTTTGCGATGTGGTGCTTGGTTGGGATTCCAACGATAAACTCTACGAAGATGTCGGTATCAAATATACCGGCTGGCACACTGGCTACCCGGATGCACCGGTAAAAGTACTGCCGCATACTTGCCGTGATATCCCCTACGAGCCGGGCATGTTGTTATTTGTCTGTGAGTTCACTGATACCGCAGCTAAGATCTGTCCGAGAAATACTTTAAGCAGGATCCTCGAGAAAGCCGCCAACATGGGCTTTAAAGTGAACGCCGCTTTTGAATATGAATTTTTTCTTTTCAATGAAACTCCAAAATCCGTACGGGCAAAAAACTACCGGGATTTAGAACCTATTACCCCAGGCAATTACGGTTACTCGATGATCCGTAATTCCACCCACGCCGACTTGTATCACAGCATTATTGAACTGTCACAGCAGATGGATTTCCCCATTGAAGGACTGCACACAGAAACGGGCCCGGGCGTCATGGAAGCTGCACTGGCCGTATGCGAAGCCGGCGAAGCTGCAGACAAAGCGGCACTGTTCAAAACCTTTACTAAGGTCTGGGCGCAACAAAATGACATTATGGCTACTTTTATGGCGAAGTGGTCCAATGATTACCCAGGACAATCCGGGCATATCCATGTTTCATTAGACAACACCGATGGCTCAGGCTCTGCCTTCTATGATGCTAGCCAAAAGCATAACATGAGTGACATACAACGCCACTTCCTGGCCGGTCAGCAACGTCTGATGCCGGAGCTATTAGCAATGATGGCACAGAGCGTCAATGCCTACTCACGCCTGGTTCCAGGTTTCTGGGCTCCTACAGATGCAACATGGGGAGTGGAAAACCGCACCACGGCACTCAGGGTTATACCCGGCTCGAGCAAATCGCAGCGCATTGAATTCCGTCTCGGCTCTGCCGATGCTAACCCCTATATTGCTCTGGCTGCGGTACTAGGCGCCGGACTGTATGGGATTGAACACAAACTGGAGCCAGAGGCACAAGTGAAAGGCAATGCCTACGAACAGCAGCACCCTAAATCACTGACGCTGCCTCAGTCACTTTCTGCAGCTGCTTATGCTCTGACTAAATCCGAGGCAGCGCGAAGCCTATTTGGCGATGAGTTTGTCGATCACTATGCTGCTACCCGCGAGTGGGAACAGCGCGAGTTTAATAAACATATTACCGATTGGGAAATGGCGCGCTATTTCGAAATCATTTGATCCGCTATCCGGTGCTGCCATTACTTGTGCAGCGCTGGTTTGTGCCACACTATTATAGATAATGATGAACTAATTATGAGCAATATACAGACTACTATCTCCCCTATTGACGGTTCCAGCTACGTTACTCGCGAACGCGCTAACAGCAGTCAAATTGAAACGGCCATAAACAGCGCCAGCAGTGCCCAGCAACAGTGGCGAGCATTGTCAGTTGCGCAGCGCGCTGCATACTGCGATAAAATGTTAGCCTATTTTGACAACAATGCAGCTCAGATAGGCGAAGAGCTGGCATGGATGATGGGCAGACCTATTCGCTATGGCCAGGGCGAAGTGGCAGGCATGCACGAGCGTGCTCGGCACATGATTGATATAGCCGAGTCAGCACTGGCGACTGTCCAGTTAGCAGATAAGCCTGGCTTTATTCGCTACATCAAGCGCGAGGCGCTGGGGGTAGTGTTTGTTGTAGCCCCCTGGAACTTCCCCTACCTGACTGCCGTCAACGCTATAATTCCAGCGCTAATGGCAGGTAATACTGTCATTTTGAAACACTCGGCGCAGACACCTTTATGTGCAGAGCGCTTTGCGGCAGCTTTTGCAGAAGCAGGACTACCTGAAGGAGTATTTCAGTACCTGCACTTGTCCCATGAAGACACTAGTAAGGTTATTCAAAATGAGCACATCGCCCACGTTTGTTTTACCGGTTCTGTGGCTGCGGGCAGTAGTATTGAAAAAAGTGCAGCAGGTCGCTTTATTGGATTGGGACTGGAGTTAGGCGGCAAAGACCCCGCATACGTGCGCGCCGATGTGGATCTGGATTATGCGGTTGAAACCGTCATCGACGGAGCCTTTTTCAACTCCGGGCAGTCCTGTTGTGGCATAGAACGTATCTATGTCGATGCAGCTGTGCACGATCAATTCATCGAGAAGGCCACTGCACTAATCAGCCAATATAAACTCGGACGTGCCGATGATCAGGAAACAACCTTAGGGCCTATGGTAAAAAGTGCTGCTGCAGATTTTGTCAGATCACAAATCGACGAGGCAGTGGCTGCAGGTGCTGTTTGTCACATAGATGAAGCACTGTTTCCAATGAGTGTGCAGGGATCAGCTTATATGGCCCCACAACTGCTTTCCAACTGCGATCACAGTATGCGCATTATGACCGAGGAGTCTTTTGGCCCAGTGGTTGCTGTACATAAGGTCAGCAGTGATCAACAGGCTATTGAATTAATGAACGATTCTGAGTTTGGGTTAACAGCCAGCATTTTCACCCGTGATATTGAGACGGGAGTCGCACTGGGAGAGCAGCTGCAGACCGGCACTTTCTTTATCAATCGCTGCGATTATCTGGATCCGGCACTGGCATGGACCGGAGTTAAGAACTCTGGCCGCGGCTGCACTTTGTCGAGCATGGGTTTCGAGCAGTTAACCAGACCAAAATCTTTCCACATCAAAACATTATCAGCTTAAAAAGCCTGCCGTTTAGATAGACTCCAGCGATAGAGCCTATCTATATCGGTCACTGAATAGCCCTGCAACTGCACGGCTAGCAAGCCATTAACATCAGGCTTATTATAGCGGATCAATGGCTGCTCACGACATTTTACAGGAGATACCTATGTCGTACCAAAACCTTTCAGGAAACTGGAACTACCCGAATAACTTGCGCACGGGTTCCGGTCGCATCAGTGAACTGGCCCAGTGCTGCAAAGAACTGGGTATGTCTGCACCACTTTTAATTACCGATTCCGGGCTGGCTGATTTAGCCATGGTCAAAGACGCCGTTAAAAGCTGTCTGGACGCTAATTTAAGCTGCGCAGTGTTCAGCCAGATCAAGAGCAACCCCAACGGCGAAAACGTCATGGACGGCGTTGCCGCCTATCATGCAGGCAACCACGATGGAGTGATTGCATTCGGTGGTGGATCAGGTTTAGATGCCGCCAAAGCGGTCGCCTTGATGGTCGGCCAGAATCTTCCGCTATGGGACTTTGAAGACGTCGGCGATAACTATTTACGAGTGATTGAAGAAGGTGTCGCACCAATAGTAGCAGTGCCTACCACCGCCGGAACGGGCTCCGAAGTCGGCAGAGCTTCGGTAATAACGGATGAGAGCCAACACATTAAACGGATTATCTTTCATCCTAAAATGCTGCCATCGATCGTCATTTTAGATCCAGACCTAACCGTCGGGCTGCCGGCTCATATTACTGCAGCTACCGGTATGGATGCGCTTTCGCACAACCTGGAAGCCCTCTGCTCTCCCTTCTACCACCCACTGGCTGAAGGCATAGCCGTTGAGGGGATACGCCTGGTAAAAGAGTACTTACCCAAAGCGGTAGCAGATGGCACGGATATCGAGGCGAGAACACAAATGCTGGTTGCATCGACGATGGGCGCGACCGCCTTTCAAAAGGGACTGGGTGGAATGCACGCCCTGGCTCACCCTTTAGGTGCTCTCTATGATGCCCACCACGGCTTGCTCAATGCAATTTTAATGCCCTATGTGTTAAAGGCCAACCAAAGCGTAATCAGTGAACGCATTGAGCGCGTCGCCAGATACATCGGCCTAGAAGACAGCTCATTCGATGGCTTCCTCAACTGGGTGTTAAACATGCGCCAGCAGTTGAACATACCTCACAGCTTGAGTGAAATTAACATCGATATTGAGCAGCAGAGTTTGGTCGCTACTATGGCAACCGAAGATCCCTCAGCAGGTGGCAACCCAATCAAGTTTACCGCTGATCAATACCAGCAGATCTTTATCAATGCTGTGCAGGGAGTCCTCTAAACAGATTGTTTCAGCAGCCGCTGTAATCCCCACCAAGGCGAAGCATTCAAGCTCGCCTTGAGCAACATACAGATAAACTCTGCTTTTCCCCTCCACTTGAGTACAGCAGAGTTCTTGGTTAATTCCTTAGATAACACTTTTTGAGTAAGCAAAGATGAAAATAGGTCTATTAGTTTGTGATCAAGTTCTCCCAGAACTAACAGCGCAATATCAGAGTTACGAAGCGATGTTTAAGAGCTTGTTGTTAAAAATAGCCCCCCTGCTCGAGTTTGAAATATCCCTTGCCTACGCCAACCAGCTCCCCGCCAGTGTCGATGAATGTGATGTCTATTTGAGTACCGGCAGTAAACACAGCGTCAACGACGAGCTCACTTGGGTAACCCAACTGATCGAGTTTATCGGTAAACTGCACCGCCAAAAGAAAAAATTTATTGGTATTTGTTTTGGCCACCAATTAATTGCCAAGGCACTGGGCGGTGAAGTGTCAGTATCAGATAAAGGCTGGGGTGTAGGAGTCGCCTTCACTCAAGTACTGCAGGTTCAGCCCTGGATGCACTTCAGTGATACCAACAGTGCCAACTCACTGGATATAGTTGTCAGTCACAAAGAGCAAATCAGTAGATTGCCAGCGAGCTGCAAAGTCATTGCCGGGAACAAGTTTTGTCCCGAATTTATGATTCAAGTTGATCAACACCTACTGGGGATTCAAGGACACCCAGAGTTTTCCAAGCAATACTCTAAATCGCTAATCAACACACGCTTGAATATTATTGAGCCGAACAGAGTTAGAGAGGCGTTCTGCTCGCTAAATGCACAGGTCGACGATTTGAAAATGGCAGCTTGGATGTTAAATTTCTACAGCCATTAAATAGGCCTTTATCCGGGTACAGTTAAAGCTGTAGCACAATACTCCCTGGAGCTTAACAGAGCTCCACTTGAGATTGGCCGCTCTATTACCGAAGGTTTTCGCCTTTTACAAAAATGTCGGCTCGATCGCCGGCCTGGCTCACTTGCATAGCGGCGCTCATTTCCCCAGTGGAGCTTTTTCCCCTAGCGGGGCTTTTTCGCCTAGCGAGGCTTTTTTGCCCAGCGGGGCTTCGCCCCCTGTGATATCAGCACTGAGCCACGGAAAAACTGCTGTCACTACATTGACATAACTTTCTAACAAGATACGTTTACAATCTCTGGCAATCGTTCCAGGCAAATCCCCCAGTTCATTTTCACGACTCACTAAACTAATATTTCTCAATAACTTGTCCGTTAAAGGCAGCAGCTGAACTTGATGAAGCCCCACTCCGCTTTGAAACAGACACAGTGGTGTCGTGATAGTACAACCGATGCCTGAAGCGACCGCTGACATTACCGCAAATGAATTATCTAGTTGTAAATGAGACTCAGGTGACAGCTGATTGCGGCGTAAATATTTTTCTATTTGCTGTCCTATCAATGAATTAGAAGTATATCGAATCAAGTTCAAGGATTGTAAAACACTACTGATATCAGCCCCTCCCCGGTAGTTAATAGGCACAGCCAGAACAAAAGGTTCCTGCAAAATTCGCTGGCGCATCAACCCCGAATAATCATCCAGCGGGTCATCGGAAATAGTGATATCGACTTGTTTTGATAACAGCATATGTGAATGTAGATGTGATTGCCCTGAAACCACTGACCAGTTTTGAGTTCTGTTGCGAATAACATCAATTAAAGGTTTGCCCACCGCCGTAATGATAGAATCTACCAGTGCGACTTTAACGTGGCGCAACAATTTAAAATCAGCTTTGCGCATCTCTTTACTGGTAATTTCAGCGGCCTCTAAAATCCCCTGGGCCCGGTCGTAAAAGAACCGACCTGCGGTAGTGACCGCCATCGGTCTGACACTTCTGTCCATCAGTTGGATGCCTAATGACTCTTCAAGCTGAGCCAGGATCTGCGAGACTGAAGATTGACTCAGCGCCAATCTCTTAGCTGCCTCGGTTAAATTTCCGGTCTCTACAACAAAGACAAAAGCCTGTAGTGTTTTCAGTTCAAAACCAAAAGAAGAGGGCATTAGGGTATTCCTGTTATTGTTATAAAGTGCTGGGGCTGGATATGCAGCAGCAAAGCTGCAGATATTATTGACTGTTGAGCGAAAAGCAGAAACAGCGGGAAATTATTTTGGCAGTACCTCGCCAATCAGGTCTTCAGTATCTTGTCTTCCCTCAATAAATACCGGAGCAACCAAAGGTAGCTCTATGCTAAAGACAGTACCTTTACCCAGCTCAGATTGGACCCAAATACGCCCGCCTAAAATGCTGGTGACAATGTTGTGCACTATATTTAAACCTAATCCTGTACCTCCCGAGCCGCGTTTAGTGGTAAAAAAAGGTTCGAATACTTTATCTATGTTAGAGGCTGCTATGCCCTTGCCATTGTCACTGAAAACAATCTGCACTTTATGTTGCTCGATCGGCTCTATTTCAATACGAATGGTGCCAGTATCTTCTTCATCATAACCGTGCGCTAAAGCATTAGTGGTTAAATTTGTAATCACTTGAGCAAGTGAGCCTGGGTAGCTGTCCAAACTTATCCCATCGGGTACTTGCTGTTGTATTGAGTGTTGTTTATAAGTTGGAGCAAGGGTAGCTAAAAGCTCTGTCACCATAGTCTTAAGATCGAATACCCGACGCTTGGAACTGACCTGATCAGCTGAAACCTGTTTAAAGTTTTGTACTAAGTCAGAGGCAGTCTCTAAGGTTCGACCCATTAACACTACCGCCTCTCCTACTCTGGAGACAAAGTGCTCTAGTGTTTTTTTGGTTAATATTTGATCTTCTAACAACTGATTAATTTTTTTGTATTCAATTTCCAGCGCCGAATTAACAGTCACACTGATTCCTATAGGCGTATTGATCTCATGCGCAACGCCGGCAACTAATCGACCCAGTGAAGCCAGTTTTTCTGTTTCCACCAGAGATTGCTGCGCGTATTTGAGATCCTCAAATGCCACTGCCAATTTAGTATTACTCTCTTTGAGACTCTCGGTGCGCTTGGTTACCTTTTCTTCCAGTTGGTTATTTAATTGGGTCAACTGTAATTCAGCATGCTTTAGCTGTGTGACATCTTGTCCAAAACCAATCATAAAGCGAATAGATCCCGCATCGTAGAACGGGGCGAAACTCCATATCAAAGTACTGCTTCTTGCGGTTTTGCTGTTTAGAGGGATCTCGATACTTTCAAACGATTCATAGCGTTGCAAGGCCTGGCGCAGTTCAAACTGCTGCTCGCTGTCGACAAAAATAGAGAGCCAATCTTGACCGAGAATTTCATCGACCGTTAAACCGGTTATTTCAGAACCCGCGGGATTCGAGGAATCTATAGTCAGGTCTTTGTTTAGACAGCAAATCACTGTATTGGAGTAATTTATTACCGTTTTGGAAAAATCTCTCTCGTAGGAGAGCTTCTCGTTGACTAATTGGCGGGCATTGAACTCAGAGACTGTCTTAGCTCTGGCAAAGTTAAAGGCATCTGCCAACTCGTCTAATTCATTGTCGTTACGACGCTCCTCACGACCATCCAACAACAGCGGCTTTTCTACCCCATCCGGACTGGCAGTTCTTATATAGCTGACCATTTTTACCAAGTGTTTAATCACCACTTGATGTACTAAGGCCAAGATCACCACTGACAGCAACAGTGATATAATCACTTGGCTGGCAACGACAAAAATAACTTTATCGATCAGCCTGGCGTATACCCCATCCAAGCTGGCAAAAATTTCTAACTGACCTACTTCAGCACCTTGATACTCCAGGGCGAAAACACGACCAAATGAATCATCCAGTGGTTCTACCCCCACTTCAGAGAGGACTATATTAACATTTTCTATGGTCTCTCTGATCCGTACATATTGAATATCGGGGAATTCCAAAATACCGTCTATCTGCACTGCTATTTGTGCCTCGTTTAAGTTCCAGACACTGACGGCCACAGACTGACCAAAACTGGTATAAATATTATCGATATTTTCGAGGATTTGTGAACGATCTGCCCGGTATTCTTTATATAAACTGAAGCCGCTAGTGAATAAGGCAAATATGAAATTACATAATATAATGAAAAACAATAATCGGTATGACAAACCTTGTTTAGGTATTACTGCACCGACAGAATTTCTGGTCTTCGCCATTTATATTGTCTCTAATTGCTTTTTTACACTTGAAGAATAACAGCCTAAATCAGGACGACAAAACTGTCCATCAAAAATAGCAGACAGCTAAGCAATACAGCAAAAA
>ASZI01000208.1 GCA_000416315.1 Osedax symbiont Rs2
CCAATTGAGCTATGGGCGCTTAACTTACGCCTCTGAGTAGTTTTTCAAGGATTAATTTGATCCGCTACAAGAGAGGTGCGTATCCTAATCGCGCCTCCCCTTATCGTCAAGCATGTTTTAGATAAAATTATAAATAATTCTGATTCTGTTGCAAACTACCGCTTGATTGGCACAACTGTTTATATAATCGACAGTATTTGTCAACCTGAGGCACAGATAACACTTCAGCGGGCTCGGCTTTGTCACTGCCACTGCCTTTTATAGGCTACTAATCTTTATACGCATTCGCTAAACTAGCAGCTCTTCTTCAGAGCACAGTACAAAGCAAAATCAGATGAGTAAACTCACCCTAAGACCCTATCAGCGCGATGCCGTCTCGGCGACTGTGCGACACTTCAAAAGTCACAACAGTGCAGCTGTTATAGTATTGCCCACCGGCGCTGGCAAGAGCTTAGTGATTGCCGAACTCGCCGCAATTGCCAATTACAAAGTTCTAGTATTGGCTCATGTCAAAGAACTGGTTGAGCAAAATCAAAAAAAATTCGACCTCTACGGCCTCAAATCCAGTATTTTTTCTGCAGGGCTGAAACAAAAAGATAGCAGCGCCAAAGTGGTCTTTGCCAGCATTCAGTCCGCAGTGCGTAACCTTGAGCAATTCCAACAGCAGTTTAGTCTGGTCATTATTGATGAATGCCACCGCATCAGTGACGATAGCGACAGCCAGTACGCCACTCTCATCCAAACTTTGCAGCAACAAAACGCTAATTTGAAAGTTCTGGGTCTGACGGCAACTCCCTATCGCCTGGGCTCCGGCTGGATATACCAGTACCATTACCACGGTTTCGCCCGCGCTGATAACCCTCGCGCTTTTTTGCATTGCATTTATGAGCTGCCGCTGAGTTATATGATCAAACATAAGTTTCCCCCCCCGCCACTAGTCTACGACGCCACTATTGCCGAGTATGATTTCTCGCAATTACCTGGATATCAGAGCGCCAGTTACAGCAATGCTGAGTTAAACAAGTTACTAGTCAAACATCAGCGGGTTACACAATCTATTATCGAGCAAGTCGTCGAGTTATCTCAGTCCCGCCAGGGAGTAATGATTTTTGCGGCGACAGTAAAACACGCGCAAGAGATTCTCAGTTACCTGCCTGCACAGCAAAGCGCCTTAATCATTGGCGATACTGATTACTCAGAAAGAGACCAACTGATTCAGGGGTTTAAACAAAAAAAAATTAAGTTTCTGGTCAATGTGTCAGTGTTGACCACCGGCTTTGATGCCCCGCATGTAGATGTAATCGCACTATTGCGCCCGACCCAATCAGTAAGTTTGTTTCAGCAAATAGTTGGCAGGGGCCTGCGCTTAGCTGCACATAAAGAAAACTGTCTGATCCTCGATTACACCGGCAGTCAGTTTAATATCTTTCACCCTGAGGTGGGAGAGCAAAAACCTGACTCCGATAGCCAGCCGGTGCAAGTATTTTGCCCAGAGTGTAATTTTGCCAATACCTTCTGGGGAAAATGTAATTCGCAAGGGGAAATTATCGAACATTTTGGCCGACGCTGCCAGGGCCTGTCAACTGATACAGATTCTCAATCGGATATGTTTAGCAGCGCTGATGCCACAGCACACAAAGACCCTCGCTGCCAGTTCAGATTCCGCTTTAAAAGCTGCCCCCATTGCAATGCCGAGAATGATATTGCAGCACGCGATTGTCGTACTTGCCTGCAAGCTCTGGTAGACCCAGACGATCAGCTAAAAAAGGCACTTCAATTGAAAGACGCCAAAGTCATTCGCTGCGCCGGCATCAGTTTGCAGGAAAACAAAGGCAAACTGAAAATAACTTATCACGACGAACAAGGTGAGACCTTAAGCGAACATTTCAATATCGCCCACAAGGGCCAGAGAGCCGTTTTTGATAAATTATTTAGCCGTCGTTTGCCGGTGCAATACCAACATCAACAGCCTACCGATTTACTACAAATACTGAAAATAGCCAATGCCTACCCGAGCCCGGACTTTGTCATAGCGCGTAAAAATGGTCACTTTTGGCGAGTTGTCGAAAGAATTTTTGACTATCAAGGTAATTATCGCAGAGCTAATCAGTTGTAAAACGCTACCTAGATACCCTTTGTCCCCGGCCTTTGTCTAACACTAAATATGGCAAATGGATTGCCGGTCAGCCAATAAAATTGCTAGTCTTATATAAACTTTCCAGTGCCATAACATTGATTACTATAGGAGGAAAATCTGATCATGGAGCCATCCAATCGAGAGCGAGTCTGGCAGGTAATACACTCTATACCCGCGGGGAAAGTGTCCACCTACGGTAAAGTTGCAGCGATGGCGGGCCTGCCCAATCGCGCCAGAGCAGTGGGTCGCTATTTATCAGAATTACCCGAGGGCAGCCGCATTCCCTGGCATCGTGTGATTAATGCCTCGGGAAAAATCTCCTTTGCTGTTGGCACTGATCGCTTTTTAGTACAAAAAGAAAAATTACAGAGCGAACAGATAAATTTTTCCAATAACAGAGTCGATTTAAATACCTATCTGTGGCAAGGTGAGTAAACTCTGATCTATTAATCGTTGCTTAGCTGAACTGCAGCAGTGGAATTGGCTTCAATGCTGCCGTTTACTCGGGGCATAATTGTTAACCTTTCGCCCAGTACTGCTGTCGCTATCCAGCCTCTGACAAAGTATAACAATGCCAGAGTACGCCGCTAACAGGACATAGTTAACCGGCACAGTGGACAGGATGTATAACCCAACTAACCAGTAAATACTTTCTATGAACAATCGCATTTTACAGCAAGAGAACGTGCAGTTAAAAAAGACTTTACAGATTGCTGTTAAAGAGGCACAACGCAATGAAGAAATCCTCAAGCGTTTTATGGATATTGAAGTGCAGATGCTTGCTTGCGGAAAACTCACACACTTAATTAACTTGTTACTGGTTGACTTCAAACATACTTTCAAACTCAGTGTTGTCACTATCTATCTGCACAACAAAGACGAACTAGCCGAATCACTACTGCGAGACGTCGAGCCCGCTTTAAAAAAGCACTTGCGTATTGTTCAGGACCTGCAAGTTATCAGCGATTTTTTCCCCGGAAATAAGATACGCGCCGGTGAGCTCGATCGACCACTGCGAAAGCAACTATTCCCCGACCACCCGTTTGTGTTGAGCTCGGTGCTGTTGCCGCTGATTAGTAAAAAGCGGCTGATTGGCAGCTTGCACTTAGGTGCCCGTGAACTCAATCGCTATCACAGCGAGTATAGATACGACTATTTGGAGCGGTTATCCTCACTACTGGCGATCTGCATTGAAAACTGCATAATTCAAGAAAACCTGGCCTATTTGAGCAGCACTGATACGCTCACTAAGCTGTATAATCGGCACAGTTTCGATCTGGAAATAGACAAGGCACTGCAAAGAGCGAGCAGAGGACAACAATGCCTGAGCTTGCTATTTTTGGATATAGATCACTTTAAACAAGTCAATGACAATTACGGTCACTCAGGAGGGGATGCGATACTTAAAACCTTTGCCAGCATCCTGAAAAACCAGTTGAGGAACACCGACTTTCTGGCTCGATTTGGCGGTGAGGAATTTGCCATTCTACTTCCCGATTGCGACCCAAAACAAGCGGCGCAAATTTCCAATAATCTGCGCGCAGCTATCGCAGAGCACTTGTTTGACACAGGCTCAGCCACAGACATAAAAGTGACAACGTCTATCGGCGTCAGTAGTTTTTTGCCCGTACACAGTGATATTCAGAGCTTTGCTGAGCTGGCACGAAATTTACTGCAAACTTCCGATGAGGCGCTTTATCAAGCTAAATTCAGCGGTAGAAACAAGGTCGTTTACAAAGCCATGGTGCAGCCAACCCGTCAGTTGGGATGCAGCTAAACACTGGGCACAAACTATTCCATCACCTTGCTACTGTCCAGGCTCAGCCCTGGTCTCTACTGCGCCCTGACTATTGTATTGCAGCGAATAATACCCCCCCACCACACGCGTCAATGTTGTCATCCAACAGATGGCGCTGAAAAATAGCGCTATTGCAAAAAAATACTCTGGCATCAGACAACAGCACAGCAACAATAAAATGGTTTCCGTGCCCTCTGCAACTCCCCCTAGATAATAAAACCCTTTGTTGGGGTAGGTCATACTTTTAATTGAGCGTCGCTCCGCCATAATGGCAAAGGCCAGAAAACTACTACCTGTGCCCATAAAAGAAAACAACAACAGTGCAGCTGCCAACGCATTCTCAGCCGGTTGCGCCAATGCAAAGCCAAAAACCACCGCCGAATAAAAAATAAAATCTAATACTATATCTAAGAACCCACCTGCATCAGTCGCTGACGATGCCCTGGCCAGCGCACCATCCACTCCATCACAGAGTCGATTAAAAACAATAATAACGCCAGCGAGAGCATAGTACTGCAACGCCAGCGCCGGAATCACCAGCAGACCGATTAAAAAACCACTTATAGTCACTTGATTCGCAGTGACCCCAAGATTATCCAGTTTACAGGCAGTCCACTGCAATGCAGGAGAAATCACCCGCAAACTCCAGCGATCTAACATCGCTGACAGCCTTGATGGCGCTTAGACAATTTCATACATACCCTCCATTTAACATTTGCATCTGCGCATCTTGCAAGGCGTAGAATTGACTATTGGGACAATCTTGCCGGTCGTGGCTGACCATCAGTGCCGGAATATTCATAGATTCAATCTGGCTATAGACAAACTGTCGAAAATCTTGACGCAGCGCAGCATCTAAACGCGAAAAAGGCTCATCCAACAGCAGTAATTTTGGCTTAGCCAGCAAGCTTCGTAACAAACTCACTCTGGCTCTTTGCCCACCTGACAAAGTTGCCACATCGCGCTTTTCAAATCCCGCTAAACCGGCACTGGCCAGCGCTCTCTTAACGCTGTGCATGCGCTCTTGTGCATTGCCTCTGGCCAGGGCAAACAACAAATTGCCAGCAACATCTAAATGCGGGAACAGCAAATCATCTTGGTATACTATCGCTATTTGACGACGCTCCATCGGCAAATCACACAATTGCCTACCCTGCAAAATGACCTTACCATAGAGTTCAAATTCACTGCCACTACTACCGGCAATAGCGGCCAGCAAGCTAGATTTTCCGCAACCACTTGGACCCATCACTACCAATAGTTCTCCAGCAGTTAGCTGTATAGAAATTTCTGGAAATACAGCGACTCCATCGAGTCGCAGCTGGAATTTCTGTAATTCAAAAACAATAGGATTTGTTTGCCTCAATGTTATAGCCCCTTACGCCGTCGAAAACAAAATTGTGGGATAGCGATTGCAGTGACAAAAACTAACAGCGGTAAGCAGAATTGCCAGAGAGCAAAACTGGCGCTGATTCTATCATCCGCACCACTGGCGAGCGCCACTGTTTGTGTAGTAATAGTATCAAACCGCCCCCCCGCCACGTACAAAGTAGCTAAATACTGGGAGACGCTGACAGAGAAACTGATCGCAAAACTGAAAGCAATAGGTGTAAACAACATAGGCATTTTAATCATCCAAAAGCTTTTCCATCTGGACTGACTCAATATCATCGCCTGCTGCATAAAGCGGTTATCGAACTGCAAAAACACTTTTGCCAAGGTTAAATAACAGTAGGGCAGTACAAAAATCAAGTGCGCCCAGACCAAACTAACCAGCTTACCCTCCAGAGCCAATCCAACCAGCAATACTTGTATACCAAATAAAAACGACACTTGCGGCACTAACATGGGCAAGTAAATCAACCACAACAACAGCTGCGAGCTACTCGAGGTCCCATGAGTAACAAAAGAATTGCGCTGACTTTGCCAGTGCAGTATTGCAACGACTATAGAGACTGCAATCGCAGCACTGCAAAAACCAACCAAGGCCGTATTCAAAAGCGGCTCCCCAAGTTGCTGCCAGCTAAGCTGCCAATACTTCAGCGACCATTTGCTCGGCAGCGCCGATGGAAAACGCCACTGGCGGGCAAATGACCATACCAATAACACCGCCAACGCCAGTATAGTACTGACCCATAAACCTACTAAGGTAACTTTTGCAATCCCTCTAGACACTGAGGCAACCGGGCTCAGCACTGGCTTTTTGGGTCCAGCTAACAGCCATTTTGAGAACAGCTTGCAACACAGTTTCTCCAGAGCAAATAAAAGCCCGAGCAGCACAGTGACCATTAGCAGTAGCAAACTAGCCCCCGCCGCACCTAACAACCTAAAATCAGTATCGGCATCGCCATACCATTGGTTGATTAACACTGCAAACGTCGGTGGTGCCGTCGGCCCCAGGATAATGCTTAAATCAACCACTGACAGTGAATACGACAGCACCGCGTACAAAGGTAACCGCAACTGGGGATACATCTGCACAAAGACTAGCTTCAACCAGGCCTGACTTCTGGAGTAACCCAGCGACGCCGCCACTTGCAAAGTTTTTGCAACATCAAAACTGCCCATGGCCGCCACAGACATTAATAAGAAAAACGGCACTTCCTTTAAAATCAACACTAAAGTTAAGCTAAGGGCATAGCTATCATTAATAATTAACCAATCCGGCGGTACATTAAAGCCGCTAAGATCAGGAGACAGCAGTCGCATTATCCAGCCACTTGGAGAGATTAAAAAGGCAAACCCTATACCGAAGGCCAGATGTGGGACCGCCAGCAACAGTGCAATTGAACGTTTTATCCACGACCAGCTATCACTGCCATAAAGCTGCATGCACAACCACTGGCTGATGAAAAAAGCGCCCGCGGTCGCCAGTAGCGCTGAGCTCAGCGTTGCCTGAATACTGCTGTAGCTACTGGGATGAGACAGTACAGCCAGCACTGGCGCGATAGATATTTGCCTGGCGCCAATACTCGGCAAATACCCCAGAGCCGGCAGCCAAGTACCCAGCAAACCGGCCAATACAGGCAAGATAAATAAAACAGCAGCACCCAGCGATACTAAGATTAACTTGTAGTTAGCCGCTCTCATAGACAGATATGCGCGCGGTGAATAATCAGCACCTCAACAGCGGCTGTAACGACATGAGAGTTCAATTACTTAGCGTAACGAGATAACCACTCTTGCTCCAGGGCCGCTACCCAGGAGGCATGTGGCTCTAAGAGCACAGTGCCCAATTGCTCGGCGCTAAGTGTTGCCTGCCCCAAAGGTAATTCAGAGAAACTTTGACGCTGCGCCTTGGTTAACTTTTGCATGGCCAGCACTGTCGGATCACCCCAAACCTGAGGAGAAGCTTTGCGCGCCTGCGCCGCGGGGGACATCAGGAAATTAGCGAAAACTTTAGCGCCCTCTTTTGCCGTTGCATTGAAGGGGATGGCGACAAAGTGTGTATTACCTAAAGTACCTTTGCTGTGCACATAGGTTTTGATACTGTCGGGCAATTCATCATTGGCAATCGCATTGCTGGCATCATTGGGATTAAAGGTTAGTGAAATAAATATTTCGCTATTATTCAGTAACTTTTTCATTTGACCGCCACTGCTTGGAAAACTTCTGCCAGAGCGCCACATTAACGGATGTAGCTTATCCAGATAAGCCCACACAGGCGCAGTTACTCTAGAGAAATCCTCTTTCACTACGGCTTTACTCAGCAAGCTTTTATCTGCTATCAATTCTAACAGTGCCTGTTTGATAAAACTGGTACCGTGAAAGTTTGGCGGGGCCGGGTAGCTGAATCTACCTTTATTACTCTGTACTGTGCTCAGCAAGCTTTGCATATCTTGCGGATGATTATCTAAATGCGCGGTATCATACATAAAGACCAATTGAGCCATTCCCCAGGGAGCCTCTAAATTATCCACAGCGGTAGTAAAGTCATACAAAGTACTTGGTTTGTTCTCGATATCTACCAGTAAATAATTGGGCAGCTGCTGGGTGTAAGGATCAGACAACAGTCCATTATCTTTCATCGATTTAAAGTTTTCGCCATTAATCCAGACCATATCAACACTACCCGAGGAGGTGCGCCCGGCACTTTTCTCGGCCAACAATCTGCTCACTACATTTGCGGTATCAGTGACCTTAACTTGCTTGACGGTTACCTGATACTTACTCTTCACCTGCTCAGCGGCCCAGCGAATATAGGCATTGATAGTCTCAGAACCCCCCCAGGCATTAAAATAAACAGTCTGCCCTTTAGCAGTGGCCAAGGTCTGCTGCCAGGCTGGGCTTGCAGTCATTGTCGCCGCGCTCTGATCGGCTGCAGATAGGCCAAAACTGGCTGCGCATAAGCCAAACCCTATTAACAGCCCCCTAGTGATATTAAAGCTTGCAGCAAGTGCAGATTTTTTATTCGATATTGTCATTTTTCAGAACCCGTTAAATAGTCCAGTTGAGGAATTGACAGTTGTGACCGCAAAAGCCGCTATTAGTTACAAAAACATCGCTGTTTCAAATTGTTAAGTTGTGAGTTTGTATTGCTATGGGTGTTTTAAGAGGTAGATTTTGTTGGAATGCAGAGCGGGAAAGCTACTGGTGGAAGACCACCATTATGCCAGGTCTTGTAATTCAACAGTCACCAACGGGGTGTAGACCGAGCCTCGCTCACCTAATTTACTTTGAAATAATACTACTGCGTCAGCCAAACTGTACAAATCGATTTTCGGCCACTGCTCAGGAGGGACAAAGCTATGCCCAAGACCTAGTCTGCCCAAGGTTATATGCGGTTTAAAGCCGTGTTCTGCGATTTCAATGCCGGCGTTTTTTGCGATACTCATCACTAGGTTGTGCAGGCTAGATAATTCGACACTAGCGGCTGTTTTAGCCACCAACAACGTCCAGTCAGAAGCCGAACTATAAGACTCTATTTCTTCTAAATGAATATTCAAAGATACTTTTGTAGACAACAGTGACTTTGATGCAGAGGCTATTTCATCGACCTTATCTATCGCTATATCACCGAGAAAACATAAGGTTAGATGGTAGTTATCAGAATCCACCCACTGCACTTCTACTTTTTTGTCATAGACCGCCAGACTGTCGGCGTAGCTTGCCAGTTGTCGGGCAATTGGATCGCGCAATCGCAGTGCAAAGAACGTTCTAATACTAGCAACTTCTACTAATCTATCGGTCAAACTTTACTCCCTGTATCCACCAATTCAGTCCTTAATTGCGCAATCTGATCAAACCACTTAGCCAATTATCAATCACAGCAGGTAAGATAAATTTTACGGCACCTTTACTGCAGTTGTAATTGAATTTTATTAACTCTGCTTTTCAGACGTTGGATTTCTTTATTGACTTGTGCCCTGCTACCATCGATGGCCTTTATCGCCTGTTCTGTATTGGTTAATCTTGCCGTGACCGCAGCATCGAGTTTGGGCGCTGCCTTTTTGGCTAATACAGCTACTTTATTAGCCAGTGACCTTACAGATTTTTGAGTACTACTGCGGTATTTTTCAAGAGAACTATCCACCGCTGCTGTGTCTTTTTTCAGCTCCAAAACATCCCCTGCAAAGCTCTTACTACTGCGGGTAATCTCGCTAGTTAAACCTTGCAAGTCTACTAGCAGTCCCTGGCGCACAAGATCTGCTTTGGTTTGATTTATTTCCAGGTTAGTCAAACTAGTGCGAAAGCCGGTAATTTCTGCAAGACGCTCTTCGAGCCCTGACAGGGCCGTTTTTTGCTGACTTGTCATAAACCCCATCTCTTCCTGGGCGTCTTCCTGGGCCTGCTTTATTTTTAATTCTATTTTGCCAATTTCGCCATTAAAGGCAACTAACTGCTTTTGTTGCTGGGCGTTGGCACCTTCTATTAACTGAGCAAATTTCTTCTGGTATTCATTGTACTGGACATCCATCAGTTGTTTTTGCTGGTTAACCAGTTGCTTTTGCTCATCCAGGCGCTGCTGTAATGTTTGCCCGGATTTCTTTGCCTGCGCTTGAGAATCAGCCAACAGTTGTTCTAAATCGGCAATGCGCGCCTCGGTAGCCGTTGCCATTAACTCACGCTGTTGCTGGTCTTGCTGGAAATCATACCCCAGATAACCCATGCCTCCAACAGCAACCAGTAACGCCAGCGTTACCAGACTGTGGAACCAGCCACTGCCGCCGCGCTCCTCGAAATTTTTGCGGGCAAGCTCCTGCTGTTTTTCTGCTATATTATTTTCTGTATCATCTTGATTGGCAGAACCAAAGTACGGCACATCTACTTGTAAATCATCTCGTTCTGGCATATCCCGCCCTTCAATATAAAAACAGCAACCCTAACAGCTTTATTTGACTAAAAAAAGCCCTGGGTTAGTCGATTAAAAGCTATTTTAGCTTTGCAGATATTTATCTATGACTATGTTGGCAAAACCTTATTTTACCGGCACAGTGAAAATTGTATCTATAGTTGCGCAATGACGATCGCCCTCTTAGGTGCAGGATGCCCCTCTAAGGTTTTAGACTTATCATGCGGATCTAAAAAATCAGTCAGTGAATGAAAGTCCATCCAGGGGGTAGCGCGCTGCTCATCCAATGAGGTCTCTGCTATATCAACTATCCGCACATCTTTAAAACCGCACTTGCGCATCCATAGGGCCAGAGCAGCTGCTGAAGGTAAAAACCAGATATTACGCATTTGCGCATATCGACCTTGAGGGACTAGTACACATTGCTCATCACCATCGATGACAATAGTCTCCAAAACCAACTCGCCGCCAGGTTTTAACAGCGCTTTTAATTCCAACAAATGATCGATCGGTGATTTTCGGTGATAGAGCACACCCATTGAAAACACCGTATCCGCCCCATCTGACTCTGCTAATTTCGGCATATCCTCAATACCTAGAGGCAAGAGATGCACCGGTAACTGCTCGCCTAAATATCTTTTAAGCACGCCAAATTGGGCTAAAAATTTTTGCGTGGGATCAATACCTAATACAGCCTTAGCGCCCTCACCCAACATCCGCCAGCAGTGATAACCATTACCACAACCAACATCTATAATAGTGCGATCCTGTAGCGGACTGATATGTGTTAGCAACCTATCCCACTTCCAGTCCGAGCGCCACTCAGTATCTATATCAATGCCATACACAGAGAAAGGACCTTTGCGCCAGGGTGCCAAGGTTTTTAGCTGGGCTATAAAATCCTCTATCTGCTCTGCTGTTAACTGTTGTCTCAGTTCTTGCTCAGTCCCCACACTGACTTCAGTCTTAAGATCCAGCTGGCTACTTTGTAACTGCGGCAGCTCTGTCATCAACTGCTGCCATTGTTGCAGATAGCCGTGGGTAAAACCGAGCATTTTTTGTTCTACTGCTCGCGGCCAGAAATCCGCGCAAGCTGCGAGATCTGTATCGTTTAAATCTTCTACTAGTTTTTTAAAATTAATCATATAAGTCATTTAACGGCAAAAATTGAAACAAAATTATACTGCTGAAACCAGCAACTATTGCGACTAAAACCCAGATCTGAGAGACGACTGCAGTGCTCCTGCAAGGTATCCGGTACTAGCACATTTTCTAACAAGCTACGTTTTTGACTAATTTCTAAATCGCTGTAACCATTTTCCCTTTTATACTGGTGGTGCAAATCAGACATCAAGCTATTATCGGCCTCATCTGCAAAACAGACTTTCTCAGATAGTAGCAGTAGTCCACCTGGTAGCATGCCCCGGTAAATTTTTTGCAACAGCGCTTTGCGATCTTCAGGAGCAATAAATTGCAGGGTGAAATTCAACACTACCATCGAGGCATTTTCGATCGGGAATTTCAAAACATCCCCAATGTGTAGCTCTATTGGGGTACTGTGTTTAAAGTTTTCGATATGATGGCGGCAGCGATCAAGCATGGCCTGAGAGTTATCGATGCCTATGATTTTCACATTCTCTGCGCTAATTCCGGTGCTCATAGCTAAACTTGAGGCACCTAATGAACAGCCTAAATCGTAGCATCGGCTGTTGGCAGTGACGAATTTTTCGGCAAATTTCGCGGTGTTTTTTAATATTTCAGCATAGCCTGGCACCGAGCGCTGGATCATGTCGGGAAAAACTTCCGCAACTTGATCATCAAAACTAAACGCTTGTTTACTGGTGTGAGTGGCGTATATATTATCTGTCTTATGTGTCATTAATTTACTATGTTTCTATAACTGATCGAATTACTGCTGATTTTACTGGGAAACCAGTCTGCGAACAAGAGCGCAGAAACTTTCAGACGAACTCAGAAGCCGATATCGACTTCCCATTGACTGACAATCCCTTCCAAGGATTTTTCAACTTTTGAATTTCAGACCCTGCAAAGGCCAAAATATAGCTCGCAACTACATTATCCGACAATCAATATAAGCTTAAAATTCGTTATTGAGATATAATTTAGCGCGCAAAATTTTAGTAGAAAAAATTTACATGAAGCACGAGTGTTTCGATTTACTGCAAGTTCATAGCTCTTGACACTGCAGCAATAGACAACTGCTTTCTTAGACAATTTCTGGCGCCATCCAACTTATAGATCAACAGCAGTAACGGGACAAGATAATGAAGCAGCCTTTTCGTATTCAGAGTAAATTTGAGCCCGCAGGAGACCAGCCCGCTGCGATTGAGTCTTTAGTCAAAGGTATCAATAGCGGATTACTTTCTCAGACGCTGCTGGGGGTAACCGGGTCCGGTAAGACATTTACAGTCGCCAAAGTCATAGCAGACATACAACGTCCAACCATAGTGATGGCCCATAATAAGACCTTGGCAGCACAACTCTATGGAGAATTCAAAGAGTTCTTCCCCGACAATGCAGTTGAATATTTTGTCTCTTACTATGATTACTACCAGCCTGAAGCATATGTTGCGTCCTCGGATACTTTTATTGAAAAAGATGCCTCAGTCAACGAGCACATCGAGCAAATGCGCCTTTCTGCAACCAAAGCACTGTTAGAGCGTAAAGATTGTATTATTGTGGCAACCGTTTCTGCCATTTATGGACTCGGTGACCCCGAATCCTATCTATCGATGATGCTGCATGTATCCCGCGGTGACGTCTTAGATCAACGCGCCATTATCAGGCGCCTGGCCGAGCTACAATACACCCGCAACGATGTTGAATTGCACCGGGCCAACTATAGAGTGCGCGGTGATGTCATCGACGTCTATCCAGCTGAGTCTGAAAAAGAGGCAGTACGCATCGAGCTTTTTGACGATGTAGTAGAAAACTTGTGTTGGTTTGATCCACTCACTGGCGAGGTTTTGCGAAAAGTCCCGCGCATTACCGTCTACCCAAAATCCCACTACGTCACTCCCAAAGAAAAATTAATGGAGGCGGTAGATAAAATAAAAGTGGAACTGGATCAGCGACTGGAATTTTTAAAATCCGAAAATAGATTGGTCGAATTACAGCGTCTAGAGCAGAGAACCAATTACGATCTGGAGATGATTCGCGAACTGGGTTACTGTTCCGGTATAGAGAACTACTCTCGATATTTATCTAATCGCCAACCGGGAGAGGCGCCACCGACTCTGTTTGATTACCTACCTGAAGACGCCTTAGTGATTATTGATGAGTCCCATGTCACTATTCCGCAGATTGGTGCCATGTATAAAGGAGACAGATCGCGCAAAGAGAATTTAGTTAACTTTGGTTTTCGCCTCCCCTCAGCATTAGATAACCGACCAATGCGCTTTGATGAGTGGGAAAAGATTGTCCCGCAGATGATCTTTGTTTCAGCCACTCCGAGCAAGTATGAAGCGGCTAATGCCGGGCAAATAGTAGAGCAAGTGGTCAGACCTACTGGACTGCTAGACCCGATTATTGAAATTCGTCCCGCCAGCACTCAGGTAGATGACTTGCTCGGCGAAATAAACAAAATGGCCGCACAAGAGCTGCGTACCGTAGTGACAGTTTTGACCAAACGCATGGCGGAAGACTTAACCGAGTACCTGGCAGATCACGGTGTAAGAGTTCGCTACTTACATTCAGACATAGATACCGTTGAGCGCGTGGAAATTATTCGCGATTTACGCTTAGGGGAGTTTGATGCTCTGGTCGGAATCAACTTACTGCGCGAGGGAATAGATATGCCGGAGGTGGGTCTGGTCACTATTTTGGACGCCGACAAAGAGGGATTTTTACGTTCTGAAACCTCAATGATCCAAACCATAGGTCGCGCGGCACGAAACATAAATGGCCGTGCTATTTTATATGCCGATAGAATAACCGGCTCGATGCAGCGTGCCATCGATGAAACAAACAGACGGCGAGAAAAACAAGTTGCCCACAACCTGGAGCACGGTATAACGCCTGTGGGAATTATAAAATCTGTGGCTGATATTATGGAAGGCGCTGCCACCATTCCTGGTCGCAAAGCCGCCAAACATGTTAAACGAATCCACGACAAGAACAGCGATCACACAACAGATGCCAGTCTATTATCCTCTAAAGAATTATCTAAAGCACTCTCGAAACTGGAGGACAGCATGTATCAAGCGGCTAAAGATTTGGAGTTTGAATTGGCGGCGCACTATCGTGATCAACTGGAAACGCTTAAACATTCCGCACTGCAATCATAAAACAATGGCACTAGGACAGGTTAAAGTTGTAATTCAAGGTTGCAGCTTTTTCCACGAGGGCGAACTTTTTAACATTGCTATTAAGCAAGTGCCTTAGTGCTAGCCTTTAAGATGATAGCAAGGTAAACGACAGAAACCGTAAATCAAATGCACAGCAACTTAAGCGAAACTTTCTCGTCAAACCTACTCAATATGTATGACAAGACATAGCTGGCCTATAGAGCTATAGAAACTGCTGAATGTTCAATAACAGTGCAACCTGGGGAACTCACTGGTTGCCGGATGATGGTGATCTATTGAGACTATCAATTATTAGATCGTGTGCAACTCGGGAAAGCTGGCAGCGTGATGAGTAATCCATTCAGCTGCAGCGCAGTCTATGCTCAACTCCCTGCCCTCTGTACTACAGACTTGTTGGCGGTATTGCTCAATATGGCATACTTGTTCGATCATTCTTACTGCAAAAGCGGTTTCAGGACAGTCGAAGACTACACCTGTTTGATAGCCAATCCCGTCAGCTACAGGCTCGCAGCTACAGATATAACCTTTGGCAAAAAATGCGGGGCTCTGGACGTTAATTTCAACTTCAACACAACTATTAAGGGGATAACTGCTTGCTGTATGAATATACACACCAGTGCTGGCAGCTACCTGAATAGTCGGTAATGGAAACTGGCTATCACTGACCACCATTTTCACTGGCACTGCGCTGGGATGATGAATAAAGCTTTGTTCTTGCATCTTACTTTACCTAGATTTTTCAAATAAGGCTTATAAATAGTTTAGCGACTAAAATAAAAATATGTTGAGCATTATTAAACGTCATGAACAAATGATTAAATTTTAAAGCAGATAAATATTAGATCTGGGTAAATCCCCCATACTAAATATTAATCTAAAATAATCATCCGATTTCAATACCGCCCCATTATCATCATAAACATTGGTTGCGTCTAGTCATAATCACTATATTTTACGACAAACTTAGCGGCTGAGAACACTACTGTTAATACCCATTGGCTGGTATTATGGTGAAATTTATCCTCTTCTACCATATGTACACTGAGATCTGTTAATTGACACTAAATGTGCTTTATCGTTGTTTATTAATAGCAGTTTATGCCGCTTTTAATATTTTATCTTCCCTTTTAATTAAACGACCGTTTGTATTATCAACGACTGCATCAAAATTTTTAGTTAATATGCAGGTCTATATTTTCAGTCTATATAGGATTGTGTTGATGCGTATTATCGAATTGTCGACATATTTAGAAGCGTAAACCATGCCAGCTGAAGGCTCACTGGACTTTGAGAAAAGCCAAGCTAACTGTAGAGGTAGTATGAATTAAAGGGGTTACTGCGTATCAGCAAAATAGCTACATAGGTG
>ASZI01000209.1 GCA_000416315.1 Osedax symbiont Rs2
CTACCTACCTACCTACCTACAACATTTAAAGACAGTGTAACAACAATGCATGCTGATTTTTTAATAAATAAGGATGGCATAATTGAGCAAGCTTATTACGAAAAAGATCAGGGAGATCATTTACCTTTTGCAGACATTAAGGCTTTTTCTCTTCAAATTGATAGATAAACTCAAAGTTAATATACTCAAGTAATCCAATTGGAGCCCCCTTTATAAGTGTGACATTTGGGGGAGTTTTTCTTAGGAAACATATATGGACGCTCTATTGTCTTGAATTCAATAGAGCGTCCATATATGTTCCTTAGATAGATACCCGTAAGCCAGACAAGCTATTTCCAAAGAGTTTCTACCGCCTTAATAGTTAATCGATCAGAGGCATTTAGGTATTTATCGAAGAATAAGGCCTCTTTAATTTCTAAAATTTTTCTGAACTGAGTTCAAGTACAGTTTGGAAACCACAGAAATCACACATTCCAGCATTGAGTAACTCCCTGTCATTTAAGAAAAAACTATTGGTGCTTATTTGCACACAACAGCAAATAAAACCCAATTATAATGGCTTTGTTGTTAGCGGCTAATCAAACTAATCATTAGAGAGCAGCGGCTATGAACAAAACAAATCTCCCACATACCCTCCACACAGCCCAATTCATAAGATTATTTTGTTATATAGATATTCCAATGGTTTGATAAGTAACAGTTTCAGCAGAAAACCCATCCAATTTTTCAATGGTGCAAATTTGCACATTAACAATGCAATAACAATCCTATCCAGGCAAAAATGATTTGCATACACTGCCTCAAGCACTCAGACATGCACTTTTTTCTATCCCTGTGGCAAAAAAATTGAAGGATAGTCTAAGCTTAATGCTGAAGGGTTAATTTACAAATGCCATTGGGGTGTTTACAAAACTTGGAGTATGAAAATGTTAATCAAACCTACCCTTATTTCTACTGCAATATTGGCAGCTGCCAGTATGCATGCTCAGGCGGCAGAACCCAGTAGCGGTTTTTTTGCCGATAGCAAATTAGATCTAGGATTACGCACATACTATTTTAATCGCGAGAAAGTTGACGAGGCTGATTCCAAAGCTTTGTCCCAGGCATTGCGCTTAGATTTCACTTCTGGCTACCTTAACAATATTGTCGGTTTTGATGCCTCTATTTTTAGTGCGCAAAAGCTCAGCGGAGAAAAAGGCCACGGTGGTACTGGATTGCTGCGCGATGATGGATCATCACAGCGTGGCTACGCCAAAATTGGTCAGGCTTTTGTTAAAGTTAAGCTTGGCGAAAGCGGCAAGATAAAAGCGGGTCGCATGGTGTTAGGCACACCGCTATTAAATGATTCAGATTCGCGTTCCACACCAAGCTCAACCCAAGCGGTGATGGCTGAAGGCAATTTTGGCAAGGCAAATGTCTACGCAATTTACTCTGACAGAGCTTCTGCTAAAACCAGTGAAAGTTTTGATAAATACCAAGATACCAGCGGTAAAGATTACGACGTAAAGGTGATTGGCGGCGGTTATAGCTTTGATAACGGTTTAAAGGTAAATGCTGCCTACGGTGAAGCTGAAGATGTATTACAGCAATCTTATGTCAATGTTAACTACCCTTACATCTTCTCTGACAAGATTAAAATCAATTTTGATGCCCACTTTTACAGCGGTAAAGCAAACGGTAACGCCACCGGGCATGTTGCTTCCACCTATGACAGTGATTTAGTCAATTTGGCAGCGCAAGTCTCCTACGAGAATTCCAAAGTTACGGCTTCTTACCAAGGGGTTAACGGCGACGATTATACTCAGGGCTGGGGTGGATCTGACGAAACTGGTTTAAGTACCTGGAACTCTGTGCAGCGCCTGGATTTTAACCGAGCTGACGAGCAGTCATGGCAGCTTCGTCTGGATCATAGTTTCCAGCAAGTTAAAGGCTTAACCTTTATGACTCGCTACACCCACGGCGATAACATCACTAAAACCGGCCAGGCAGATGGGTCCGAGTGGGAGCGCAACGTTGAACTTAAATACGCTTTCCAGGATGTCGATGGTTTATCAGTACGCTGGCGTAACTCTACAGTTCGCTCCAGCGAGACTGTAGATACTAACGAAAACCGTCTATTAGTAAACTATAAGATCGCCTTTAAATAAAGGCGTCACTTACCCTTTAGAGTGAATTTTAAGCACGTTAGCCCCCCCTTACTAACGTGCCCTTTTTTCCCTAACTAAGCCAACTCATTACTTCCAGCTTCCGTCTTCCGTCTTCCTACTTCCCCCTTCCCACTAATCCCTACATTTCCCCGCTCGCTCAAACCGAACAGCAGAGCTCCCAATACAGCACAGCAAATCACCAATGCGATTATTACCGTCTCAGCACTTAACCAGCCATTAAAAGCACTTATCAGTAGTCCAGCTACCGGTTTGGTTGAGTTGTTAAAGAAAATGATTATACCTGTGGTCTTACCATAGTCCGCCGGCGGAATTAACGCTTGTCTGGTAGTGCGAATGTACACATTGAACATGCCATCAAATCCGAGCACTATCATAAAACCGATAAAAAACAGCCAATAAGTTTCACCTAGCGCATACACAGTTCCACCAAAACAAATGCAGCTAAAGGCGATGTAACCTATGGCTTTTAGCGCCAGTTTGTTAACGAACAGTGCCGTTAAGCTCAACACAGCAATTGAAGTCAGGGCCCCCATCATCTGCAGCAGCCCATAAGATGTTGGCGGCAGAGAGAACTTACCACTGACAAAGGCCGCGGCAGTTGCCATGGCGGCGCCAAACACTAAATTTACCAGTGCCGTTTGAGCAACGACACTCAGTAGTTTTTTATTGCTTAACAATAAATCCAGTGATCGGCGCAACTGGCAGATGATCGACGGATTTTTAGCCATTTTCGCAGCAGTATTACTTGGCAGAGCTCTGTTATCATCTATTAGCTGGCGACAGCTCAACGCAAATAGCAACTGACCGGCTACAAACAAGGCGCAGGCAATTATTATCACCGATTGCCATGATAGGTACTGCAACACTATGGCCGCTAGTAAAGGTCCGCAAATGATCGACAGCTGATCCACCGATTGCACCCAGGCTTGAACCCGGGCAAAAGTCGTTTTTTTAAATGCATAAGGTAGCAGTACTTCTGTTGAGATAAAGCCCTGTGTAGATGCCAGCCCCACCAGCGCCGACAACAATACGATAATGCTCAGCAGCGCGTCCTCCCCCAGTAGCCAGGAGAATAATAGTGCCCCAAGACAAAAAGTCGACCTTAACCACAAACTGATTTTGACGACCTTTAAAGGAGAATACCTGTCACCTATTATCCCGGCAAATGGGTTGTAAATAACCCTGGGAATTGTTTCTAGGGCAAAAGCCAGACTCGACCAGGCAATGCTTTGAGTAATTTGAAACACCATGATTGGTACCACGAATAACAAGAACTGATCCGCCAGTGAAACCGCCAGACGAGAGCTAAAGAATAATTTACTGGACATGCTGTCCCCTTTGTTTACAGACAAAAACGGTGATTCTACTAGTTTCTTAACTCGCTTAAAGCCCCTATAATCAAAGATATTATTTCTTTAAAAGAATGAATCTATGAGACGAACCACCGATAAATATCACTTATTAAAAATATTTTGTCAGGTAGTGGACAGGCAGTCCTTTGTTGAAGCTGCTAAATACTTACACATACCCAGCTCTTCTGTCAGTAAAGCAGTCAGCCAATTGGAAGCAGAGCTAGGTCAAACTCTGCTGTACAGAACCACCCGATCAATGGCCTTGACCGATGCCGGTAACATTTACTATAAACAGGGCAAACGATTACTGAGCGACTGGCAAGAACTGGACAACAGTGTAAAAGAACTGACTGACGCGCCTAAGGGCCTGCTACGAATCACAACCCCAGTAGTATTAGGGCAGAATTTGCTGAGTAAAATAGCCCTGGATTTTATGTTGGCGCACCCGCAAATTGAATTGGATATTATCTTAAGTAACAAAGTGATGGATTTGATCGAAGAAGACATTGATGTGGCCTTTCGCACTTGGACTAAGCTCTCTGACAGTCCACTGTATAAAACTGATGTATTGAAAATGCGTTTGGTGATGGTCGCTTCCCCGTCCTATTTGAAAAAGTGGGGACCCCCCGCCAAGATCGAAGATTTAAATGATCATCAGCTGATCATGTTTAAATCTGCAGCCGATACGCGCAATCACTGGGATTTTCTCGACAGCAGTTTAAAGCTTCGTGCAAAGGTACTGAGCAACAACACTTTTGTTTTAATGGAGGCCG
>ASZI01000210.1 GCA_000416315.1 Osedax symbiont Rs2
AAAAGCTTGAGTTAGTATTCTGAACTCAGGCTGAATATAGGTAATATGTATATAAAATCAGCAGCGAATCTAAAAGATCTAACAAATGTAAATAACAACGATTTTGTTATCTATCCTCTGTCATAGGTCACCCACAGAATTTTCAAGTTGTAAATGAAGTTGCAAGGCCATGCAGCCATTAACTTTTAAATACTTCAGGGAAGTTGCAATGCATAAATTTTTAAGAGAACAATACTTAAGCGCAATTTGTCTGCTAATTATCATCGGCGTAGCTATCAGCGCTTTTATCCCAGAAGAGCGGCATTATCCTGTGATTGAAGTTGTTGATGAAATCTCATCCCACTCTGCAAAAAAAACAACTTCAATGGCAATGCAGCCGATCAGTTCTGTCGCTGCTAGCGCACCATTAGTGATAGCTAGTAACAGTAGATTGACCTTGGCCAATAACTTAAAGCAGCTGGATCAATTAATTGAAAGTTCCGCGGCGCTGTTAAATACCGAGATCGATCCTAGTAGTCAATTAATTGCACTGCAATCCATACAACAAGCTGAACAACTGGTCAGTGCAATTGACAATCAGTTGCTAAACGCAGGCTTTACGGCAGCCAAAATTACAGCCGTTAGCACAATTGCGAAAAATTCCGTTGTTATCGACCCAAATTCCAGAGCAGCTTTAGCCCCTCCTCAGGGGCCTTTTTTAAACACTACGACTGTCTCCACTGGGCTAAAACAGCGTTTAAAAATCTTACAAGACACCCTCAGTTCGAGATCAAGTAAATAGCAGCGCAATGATTGCGTGCTGCCTCTAACGGTATTGATTTAGGGGATTTACAATGGACTTATATCCAAATCGCCATCTACTTCAGTGTTTTAGCGGTTCTATAGTTTTATTTATTAGTCAAGCTCTAATCAATCCGCTGCAGGCCGAAATGGTGGGCAGCATTGCGGCTGATTTTCAGATTAGCGAAGGTGCTGCAAACTATTCAGTCGCTGTTCCTGTCCCTCCGGGTGTTGCAGATATGCAGCCGCAGTTGAGCTTTAATTATCGCAGTGGCAACAGTGCAGGCAACATGGGTGAGGGTTGGAGTTTAGGCGGTCTTTCAGCTATTCATCGCTGTCGGGCTAACCTGGCCGAGGATGGTTACAAAGCGGCAGTTTATTTTGACAAGAATGACAGGTTTTGTCTCAATGGCAGGAAATTAAAAGCCATCGCCGGCCAGTACGGGGAACAAGCTACTGAGTATCGAACTGATATAGACAACTTTAGCAAAATAGTGTCATACGGCTCGATAGGCACAGGGCCCAGTAGCTTTAAAGTATGGACAAAATCTGGAAGGATACTGGAATACGGTAGTTCAGCGGATGCCAGGATCAGGGTCTCGGATAAAACTGAGCCCATCAGCTGGCTGGTCAGTGTCAGCAGTGATCGCAGCGACAACAGCATTTACTATCAATACAATAACTTTGTCGAACAGGGTGATTATGCGATCAGTGAGATCAATTATGCTGGTAACAGTATTAAATTTAGCTATACAGATAAAAGCAGTACTGCCAAGTTGTCATGGTTGGCCAACGCCCCGCTAAAAAAGACCCAGCGCTTAGATAAAGTCAGCACCTATGCCCAAGGCGTAGAGGTCAACAGTTGGCTTTTTAACTACCAATACAACAGTACAAGCCAAGTAGAATTACTTCGCACTATACAGCAGTGCGCAGCTAATCAGTGTCTGCCAGCGACAACGTTTTCCTGGCTGACCTATGGAGCCGCAGGGATTAACCCGGCTAGCCGCTGGCTGGATGATTTTGGCAGTAACACTGGCAACTGGCAAAAAGACCGACACCCCAAACAGATGGCGGATGTAAATGGTGATGCCCGCCCTGACATAGTTGTCTTTGGTGATCATTCAGTGCAAGTATCGCTGGCGAAAGACAGCTACTTTGCTCCTAGTACCTCCTGGATTAACAGTTTTTCTTATCAGCAGGGCTGGCGCAGTGGCACTCATCCGAGGATGTTGGCGGACGTAAATGGAGATGGGTTGTCAGACATTGTAGGTTTTTATGACGATGGGGTACATGTTGCGATCTCTAGTGGTGAAACATTTAGCAGTGAAACAGTTTGGGTGAATGCGTTTAGCCGTCAACAGGGCTGGGATAGCAGCAAAACGCAAAGGAGCTTGGTCGATGTAAATAGCGATGGTCGCGCCGATATCTTGGGTTTTGCTGTTGATGGTGTCTATGTATCACTCTCGCAGGGAAATAAGTTTGCTGCCCCACAGCGCTACAGTATTGATTTTGGCCACAATCAGGGGTGGCGCAGTGATCAGCACATGCGCAGTTTGGCGGATGTCAACGGTGATGGCTATATCGATGTAGTGGCGATCAATGCATCACAAGTATATGTGGCACTGGGTAACGGCAGTCACTTCTCTGCAAAAACACCCTAGAGTACGCAGTTTACCCAAGCTAACGATGGCTGGCAACCAAATAAACATCCCCGACAGCTGTTGGATATCAACGCTGATGGCCAAGCTGACTTAGTCGGTTTCTCGAATCGCGGCTTGCAAGTGGCACTGTCCACTGGTACTCGCTTTGCTGCATCTCAGCTTTGGTCCAGCGATTACGGTTACACGGCCGGTTGGCGAATTAAACCGCACCGGCGCATGCTTGTCGATGTCAACGGCGATGGAATAGTGGACCTGCTGGGCATTAATCGAGACGGTATCCATGTGAGTTATGGTGACGGTCAGAGCTTTAGCAACGCAGTTATCATCAGCAGCGATTTTTCTAACCTCAACCGCGACTGGGATCAACATAACCTTGCCGATGTCAATGGTGATGGACTATTGGATGTGATTGGTTTTCACAGTGAAGGTGTCGATGTCGCCACTATGCGCCAGGACAAGCTGGCGGACCGTGGTCGCTCAATGATTGCCACTATCACCAATGGCTATCAGCAGCGGATAAAAATTCGTTACAGTCAAATGACCGATCCCAGTATCTATACTAAAGGTTCAGCGGCCATTTATCCGGCCCGGGATATGATCCGTGCCTCATTTTTAGTTGCCCAAAGTCGCAGCGATAATGGCATAGGTGCTGATTTTGTTGTTGATTACCGCTACGGTGCAGCAGTTATGCAAGTAGCAGGTCGGGGCTATCAGGGCTTTAAATGGATAGAGCATACTGATCGAGAAAGAGACATCATCACTCGGCGTCAATATCGACAACAATTTCCTTTTACCGGTATGCTAGACGCTGAAACAAAGCACAATAACAACCTAATTAGCAAACTCAGTAACAGTTACTTGCAGCGTTCGCTGCATAATAACCACAGTCGCTTTGCCTATTTATCCCAGTCAGTGGCGCAAAAGTTCCAGTTGAACGGACAACCCATCAGTACTACCACTACTCAGTATCTTGACTATGACAACGAAGGTAACTTGCTTAGGCGCAACCGCACCGTAAAAGGGGGTGGCAAGAGCTTTAATCAGCTAGATTATTACAGTTTTTATTCTGTCGATCAGCAGCAGTGGTTGCTGGGGTTAGTGTCTAAGCACAGTCAAAGTAACAGTAGTCTGACCGAAGAAACCATAACCACTAACCATCACTATACTTATGATAACAGGGGACGGCTACAGTCACAGACACTACAGCAGAGCAGCCCACTGGCGCTGCGCACCGAATATAGCCGCGACAGCTTTGGTAACATCACCAGTGTTAAAGCAATAGGTAACGTACGAGACAGTCATGGGAATAGCGTAAAACAAAGCAGAACCAGCAGCAATCAATACGACGTTAACGGACGTTTTGTGATTGGCACCAGTAATGCTTTGGGACAGCAACAAAGCAGCGTTTATGAGTCTCACTACGGCAATTTAATTAACCATAGCGATATAAATGGACTAACCACCAGTTGGCAATACGACCTGCTGGGACGAAAAAGTAAAGAGCAGCGCGCCAACGGCAAAAGTACTTTTTACACTGATAACAGTGCTGTCGGCTGTCAGTATGCTCCAGCGCATACTGCGCGTTGTCGCACTAGTGCGCCTGAGGGGGAAACCCCGGTCACTGTGTATTATGATAAATTAGGCCGTGAAGTACGCATCCGCAGTGTTGGCTTCGATGGTCGCAATGTCTTTATCGATAAAACCTACAATAGTGCTGGGCTGCTGGCTAAAACCAGCCGCGCCTACTATCAAAGTGACAGACGCTACTGGGCAGAGTTTAGTTACGACGTTTTAGATCGCATCATCACTGAGAGACAACCGGCGAGTAACGCGGCTGTGGCAATTACCCATCGTGAGTATTCAGGTTTAGTAACGAAAGTGATCGATGCTAAACAACAAACTAAAGTGACGACAACAGATGTCCTGGGCCAGGTAGTGCATTTGCAAGATCCGCTGGCTGCCAGCATAGTCTATCGCTATGATGCAGCGGGCAACTTGCTGCAAACCATTGATAATAATGCTAATAAAATACAACTGAAGTATGATCAACTGGGTAATAAAATATCGATGCTGGACCCAGACAAAGGCTTTTGGCAGTACAGCTATAACGCCTTTGGCGAGTTAGTCTCGCAGAGCGATGCCAAAGGCCAGACTAGCCAACTACAGTACGACACACTCGGGCGTATGGTTAAGCGCCAGGAGGTAGGGCTGGAAGCTGCCAGTACAGAGGTCAATAGTTGGCAGTACGACAGCGCCGCCAATGGCATTGGGCTATTGGCTAAGGTTAACGGTCCCAACAACTACCAGAAAACTATTAGTTACGATGCGTTGTCGCGACCCATCACTGCCCAGACGCAAATACGTGATGGCAGCGTGGATAGGCTGTTGACGGTGCGCAACCAATACGATGAATTTTCGCGGCTGTACCGCCAATATCGACCCAGTGCCCAGGGTGAATTTGTCCTGGAGCATATGTACAACCCACAAGGTTTTTTACAGAGTGTGCGCAGTCATAAAGGGCTAGTAGGCGACTACAGTGCCAGCCATTTAACCCAGCTGATCAACCAGGCTACCCAGCAAGCTGCCGATATTATTCACCAGGCAGACATTATTCAGGCACAAGTACAAAGTTACTTTAATAAAGCCGACTACTACCGCAGTCTAAGTTTAATTGTCACCCCGATCAGCGCCAATAGCTCACAAATATTAGTAGAAAACGACCAGCGCTACCCTATTTATCACGACAGTAATGGCAATCAGTATTTACGAAAAATGCAGATAATAGACTCTGGTGCAAAAAAATCGCACTGGGTATTGGCCGTTGGCGCACATACCTTGTTTATCCCAAAGGTGAAAAAGCAATACAGCTATGCGCTGCTAAAGCAGCAGGGGGATGGCAGTTGGCAATTGAGCAATGTCGATGTTGTATCCACACAACTGACAAAGGTCGACAGCTTTGCCTATGTCGGTGACTTTAATCGCGACAGCCAGCAAGATTTGATAATGGTTAATGGAGAGCATCCCAGTGGTCAGCATTTGGCGGCCGCAGCCAGCTCGCTGCTGCAAATCAACCGCGACATTGAGATAGGCGCACACCTGCAGCTATTAGAAGATGCAGCTAAAGTACTAGTAGCACAGGGAATCGACATCAACAGTACAAAATACCAACTGTTCTACAATACCCGTGATCGAAAAAGATACATTCGTCTGCCGCACCCGACTCGCAGCGGTGGCGTACGTATGCTGCTAGGCACTAGTTCCATCACTCCAGTGACCATGCCAGTGATACAGTTTCTGGAATTAACCGTTGTTAACGGTCAGTACCGACTGACCCGCGCCACTGATACCTTTGCCCACCCGGATTTCGCTAGCAAGTTCATTGCCACCGGCGAAAATGTATATATAGGTGATAATAATCAAGATGGTAACACCGATTTAGCAGTGGCCCGCCCGCCAAAATACCGTGCCTTTGATGACAGAGAGCCTCTAGGTTTGGCCTTTTTTATCGAATTGCAAAAAAAGGCCGATGTCATTGAAGCAGTGGCAGTGTTCCTACAAAAACAGGCCACTGATTATCAGCAGCTGGCCGACAATATTTTAGTTCTGGCAGAGAACAGCTACCGACAGGCCAATAACTTGCAGCTGTGGGTCGATAACTACCAACAGTTTGATTTAGATGCCGACTATGTGACTTTTTGGCAGGCGAAAAAACGCGACGCTGAGGGTCGCCTAAGCCACTCAGTTGCAGGCAGCGGTTTAACCACCACCCGCAATTACGACCCGGCAACTGGACAGCTATTAAACATTCAATCGGGTTTTTTCTATTCACAAAAAATTCGCGATCTTCAATACCAATACGACTTGTTAAACAACTTACCCCGCCGCGCCGATCTAATTCAGGGTGTCCAAGAGCAATTTAGTTACGATGCCCTGGACCGTCTTAATTATGCCTCTGTCAGCAGTAATTTAATGGCCAGTGGGCAATACAACCGCAGCTTTAGTTATCAGTACGATAGCTTGGGTAACCTAACCTACAAAACCGGTGCCGGTACCATGGGCTACGGAGCCGGCAGTGCTGGCCCCCACGCGGTCACTCGAATCAACAGCAGGGCGATTACTTACGACCAAAACGGTAATATGATCCGCAACGGTGGTCGTACTTTTGCCTGGAACAGTGCCAACCAGCCTGTGGTAATTAAAGATAACCTTAACCAGGTCAGCTTTAGTTACGCCCCGGATCGCAGCCGCTATTTGAAAACCAGCGCCAGCAGCCGCACTTTATATTTAGACAAGATATACGAGCGAGTCACCAGCGCCAGCAGCGGTGAAGTCAGCCATAAGAACATGATCTACGCCGACGGCAAACTAGTGGCCACCAATGTTGAAACAATACCCCCCGCCAATGATCAGTTAAAGTCCACCACCCGCTATGTGCACTACGATCCTCTAGGTTCGATAGATACCATCACCGGCCCCAGAGGCGAAGTGGTAGACCGACTCAGTTTTGACCCCTTCGGTGCTCGCCGACCCGGAGATTGGAAGGTGGCAACAGCAGCGATTTTACCGAGCTTTAGCAACCGCGGCTTCACCGGGCACGAACACATTGATGAGCTGGGGCTGATCCATATGAATGGCCGGATTTACGATCCGCAGTTGGGGCGGTTTTTGAGTGCTGATAGGCATATCCAGTCGCCGTTTAATTCTCAGAGCTTTAATAGGTATAGTTATGTGATAAATAATCCGTTGAAATATACGGATCCAACGGGTTGGTTATTTGATGCTAACGGTAATTACTTTGGAGAAAATAGTCCGTCGACTAGTAACCATAATTATCGAAACGGCGGTAATCAAGCTGATTATGGTTCGAACCGATATACAGAAGGTGAAAGAAAGCGGAAACAAGGCAAAGCAAAAGCAGCAGCTGAGGAAAAAAGATTGGAGGCAATGGAGGGCGGTTCTGGTGATGTAATTAGGGCCGATACAGGAATGATGCCACATATCAGTTGCAACCCCATAAACATAGCCACAGGCGAAAAATACCTGAGCATGTTTGATTATCAAAGCGCCGGAGCCGGTAATCTGCAGTTTTTACGTTTCTACAGCAGCTTTAGTCAAGAGAAAACCGGATTAGGCTACGCCTGGCGCAGTAATTTCGATCAAAAATTAACGGTTATTAGCGCTGGCAAAAATAGCCCGATAAAAGTGATTTACACTAAAGTTGATCGCCAGCAAGTTGTCTTCATCAAAAATACAGAGGGTATATGGCAGGGGACTGATAAAGCTGCAGAAAAGATTGTAGAGATCGCTGCAGGTTGGCTGGTCAGTTTAGCTAATGGTAATCAGGAGCATTACAATACAGACGGGCGGCTGATGAGTATTACAATGCTCGGCGGCTACCAGCAGCAGTTGTATTACAATCAAAACGGTCAATTAATACAAGTCACTGATAGCTTTAATGCCCGTTTGCAGTTTGCTTACAACACCAGTGGTTTGTTGCACAGCCTGCAAGACCCAGAGGGCAATATTACTTACTACCGCTACAATTTAGCCGAAAAAGTACTGACTCAAGTGTTATACCCAGATAGCACAGAGACACTGTCTGATAACAACTACAAGCGTTATTTGTACCAGGACAGCCGTTATCCAACAGCAATCACCGGGATTAAAAACGAGCTGGGGCAAAGATTACACACTATGGCCTACGATGAGCAAGGGCGGGCGATTTTAAGTGAGTTAGGTAACCATGCTGAACGAGTAGAAGTTCAATTTACATCAGTGTTTGGTATAGGCAAACAAAGTAGAGTACGCACATCACTGGGCAGAGAAACCACCTACCAGTTTGATAAAAATGATAGGCCAATCGCCATTAGTGGTCATGCAACCGCTTCTTGTGTGGCTGCCAATCAAGCCTACCGCTATGACGAGAAGAAAAACATCGCCTCAAAAACTGATTGGAAAGGTGTGGCAACAAATTATCAGTACAACGATAGAAATCTAGAAATACAACGTGTTGAAGCACTAGCTACTGCAGTCGAGCGCACCGTGCTAACGACATGGCACCCAAGTTTGCCATTGCCCACAAAGATAGAAGAGCCGGGTAAAACCACAGAGTTCAACTATACAAACAACGGCTTGTTAATCAAAACCGTGGGCACAGATACGTTGAGCAAAACGAGTACTTGGCAGAAATTTACAGCAACGCAACCTAGTCGCACGACTCACTATCAATACAATCAGCAAGGTTTATTGACGGCAGTAGACGGCCCGCAAGCGGGCAACCAAGATATCACCCGCTTCAGTTACGATGCTAACGGTAACCGTATCGCGGTTGAAAATGCTTTGGGCCATCGCAGTATTACTAGTGCATTTGATAGTAGTGGTCGGCCATTAAAAGTAGTTGATGCCAACGGCATCGAAACCCAGCTTAGTTATAATCCGCGAGGTTGGTTAATCAGCAAAAAAGTCATCACTGAAGTTGGCGAATCGATTACCCAATATAAGTATGCACACAGCGGTAATTATCAAGGTCAGGGGCAAGTATCCCAAGTGACACTAGCCAATGGCAATATAATCAATTACCGCTACGACACGGCCAATCGCTTAGTGGGGATCAGCAATAGCCAAGGTGCAATTATCAGCTATACCTTAGACTTTGAAGGCAACCGCATAGCAGAAACCGTACATTCAGACAGCGCTGAGTTGTTAAGCAGCCAAACAAGAGTGTTTGACGAGTTGAGCCGCTTGTTAAGCAGCATAGGTGCGGATCAGCAAACTACGAGTTATCAATACGATAGAAACGGAAACTTAACCGGCGTAACAGACCCGCTTAACAATAAAACCCAATTCGCCTTTGATGCACTGAATCGTTTAATCACCAGCACAGACGCGAACGGCGGGGTATTGCACAAAACCTATAACCCACAGCATCAGTTAACATCCATAACAGATCAGCGCGGACTAACAACCCGCTATAAATACAATGGATTTGGTGAGCGAATCGTTTTAATCAGCCCAGACACAGGAACAACTAATTACAGTTACAACAGCAGCGGTTTGCTGACATCACAAGTGGATGCACGAGGTATTGAAACTCAATACAGTTACGATCTGTTAGGGCGAGTAACCCAGATCAATTACCCAGAAGATATGGCCAATAACATTAGCTATCAATACGATAGTTATAGTAAAGAACAAAGCCAAAATATAGGTGCTAAAGATGTGGGAGTAGCTAATTTTGCTATAGGCCGTTTAATCCAAGTACAAGACCCAAGTGGTAGCAGCCAATATCAATACAATGCTTTAGGTCAGATTAGTCAAACGAATTACCGTATTGCTGATGTTAATTATGAAACTAACAACCACTATAATCAGTTGGGTGAGTTGACCGCCATAACTTACCCATCCGGGCGCAAAGTAGCGCTTGAACGCAATAAGTACGGACAGATCAGCTCGCTATCTTCTCAGCGTTACACTGGCGCAGTTAATCAGACGGTGGTCAGCAACTTAATTTACGCAGCGAACGGTAGTTTACAGTCTATGGATTACGGCAACGGCGCTAGCTTGCAGATAAATCGAGATTTAGACAGTCGCATCCGTCAAGTTAAAGTGGCTAATGCAGCTAATGATCAGAACTTCTATCTGCGGGATTATCAGTATGACAATGCCAATAATATCACCGCTATTACTGACCAATTAAATACTGAAAAAAGCCAGCAATTTGCTTACGATAATATGTATCGGCTAGTTGATGCCAAAGGCAGTTACGGCCATCTGCAATACCTGTACGATGCAGTCGGCAACCGCTTGTCCCGTAGCTTTTCAGCTGTAGATAAGGAATCGGCTAGTGACAGCCTAGCAGCGTTAATAGAAACTTATGATTACGCCCACGATAGCAACCGCTTAGTGACAGTCGCGAAACACAGCGCAAACAATAGTGTAAGTGAGCGGATTCTTAGCTATGACCCAGTAGGTAATATCACTAACGACAACCGCAATACAGATCATAGTCTTGGCCTAATCTATGGTGCTAATAATCGTCTTAGACAAGTGGCAAACAATAAGCAGCAGAGTCGCTTGTCGACTTATCATTACAATGCCAAAGGACAGCGGGTCAGTAAGTTGGTGACAAATGCAGACGGTAGTAAATTCACTGTACATTTTCATTACAATCAATTTGATCAGATGATTGCGGAAACGGATTATCTGGGTAGCGTATTGAAAGAGTATTTATATGTCGATGGTCAGCGGGTAGCTTCGATAGATTACGCTAGCGAGAAAAAAGGCATTCTTGCTTTTATCCATAACGATCATCTAGGTACGCCACAATTAATGACTGATAATACAACTCGAGTGGTTTGGCAATCTAATACATTGCCTTTTGGTGAGGAAGTCCAGGTAGTTGTTAATTCTCGAATGAATCTGAAATTCCCGGGTCAATATCAAGATTCGGAGACAGGCTATAGTCAGAACTATTTTAGGGATTATGATGCGAGTCTGGGCAGGTATATTCAGAGTGATCCTATTGGGTTATTGGGCGGGGTTAATACTTTTGCTTATGTCGGGGAGAATCCGGTTGGGGCGGTTGATTTTTATGGACTTGAAGTAATTTACACTGGTAAAGGAAGAATTTGGTCTGCCGGAGCAATAGTGTACGTAGGTGGCCAGTTAGTTTTAGATATAGAGGAGCCAGTTAGTGAATTCGGTACACATACATCGTTCAGAGTAACATCAGATTTGGTTGGTTTAGGTGTTGGAATTGGAATACCAGGAGGTGCCACATATTTTGACTTTACTATTACTGACCCTGATCGAGACACCCCAAATCTACATTCCTTCCATAAAAAGTCAGTTGTAATCCGTGGACTTACATTTTCTATCGGGAATGGGATTTCCCAAGGGCCTTTATCGATTGGGAATTTAAGTGTCGATATCCCCAACGCGCAAGTGACAGGTTTTGATATAAGTGGAGTTATATTAAATGGGATGTCGAAAGTATCAGATATTAAAGTATGGCGTACGAAAGTATCAGGAATTAAAATGAAAAGTTCGATAAAATCAGATGATTGTCCATGATTGGAATTAGTTATGCTAAAGAAAACTAAATATATAATATTTCTAATAATATCGATAGTTCCAATGATATATGTTGTGTATTTTATATCAGTGCTCGGAAATGAAAGATCAGAATCAGAGTGGGAATATTATTTTAATCTCCATAAGATCACAGTCTACTTTACATGGATATTGATGTTTTTTTATCAGTTTTTGATTATTTTTTCAAAAAATATCAAAGAAAATTTCAAACTAAAATATTCAATTATATTGTATTTAGGTAATGTTATTGTATTACCGTTTTTATGTTACAAATTTTTTTGGGAACAAAATGATAAACGTGAAAGTAAAAAAACAAAGAGGAACTAGAATGAGAATAAATATTTGTAGCTAAAAATAGAAATTTTAGATTTGAAATTTTTCGTTAGATTAGTGTACATGATCAATGAGTAGCTTTCTTTGTTTAAGTATTAGTTTATAGGCGACTATTACATGCATAAAAATCATTTAGTTACACCACAATTATGACGGACAAAACAAAAACTGAGATTTTGCAATCTAATACTTTTACTTTTGGCGAAGAGTCTAGAACAGTAACTAACGCGCGAATGAATCTGAAATTCCCGGGGCAGTATAAGGCTGATGAAACTGGCTATAGTCAGAACTATTTTAGGGATTATGATGCGAGTTTAGGTAGGTATATCCAGAGTGATCCAATAGGGTTGTCTGGTGGGGTTAATAGCTTTGCTTATGTTGGGGGGAATCCGGTTGGGGCGGTGGACCTTGAGGGGTTACACCATGAAGGAAACGATCGGGCTCTCCCATCTAGATCCACTAGTTTGATAGTAATAAAGTGGAGAAAAGGAGTATACAATTCAGTCTCCACTGCCCAAGGAATAAATTCTTTATCAGGCAATATCGCTGATGCTGCAACCATAGTAGCCGTCATTCCTGGACCACACCAGCCCTTCACTGCTTCAGTTGCAGCGGGTGCAACTTTAGTAAATTTAGCATCAAGTATTGCAATCGATGATACTTTAGGAGTGAGTGTGACAGGAGTTAAAGAAGGAGCAGAAATGGTGGCTAACAGAGCACTAAATAGGACGCCTGGAATAAAACATTATAGTCACGCTAGGTCATTTACTAGAGGTTTAATTAATCTACCAGCGTTATCATTTAATCAAGCCAGAAGAATGATAGGATATGTTGATGATAAAAAGAATAGCCAGTGCAATAATAGTAATTAAGAAAAATTCTATTTAGTGTAATAGTATATATAGGATCATTTATAAGATATGTTTATATAAGTTATATAGAAGAGTTTGATTTTTTTGAAAATAACATCATTGCGCAGCAATTATTTGAGCATTACTTATATCTAGTTTTATACTCAATTCTAGTTTTGGTCATTATTCCGATTATAGGGCTGTATCATATATATTGCTATAGTTATTCAAAAACAATGATTGTTAGTGGTTATTCTTTGGAACAGGACCATAAAATTCTTCGTGCAGTCGTCGCTAATATAAGTTTGGTTGTACTCATTTCTCCACTATTTTTTCTTACCAGATGAATTTGATATAAACTTATCATCGATTGGTTTTCTGAAATATATTAGTTGAATTTTTAAATTCATTGATAAGAATATAACTTACACTAGGAAGTTGGTTGTTTATAAATAATTTGAATTTATTAACTGGAATTGCCACGAATAAATGGCCATAGAAAGGCCTGATTTTATGTCCATTCGAGTACTTTAATTTTGTGCATGACAAAAACGAAATAACTGAGGGTAGCGGGCTAGGTCTTTAATTAAATGGAGTTTAAATAATACTAATCATTCTATGGAGAAGGTTATGAAATGTTTTCTTGTGTTTCTTTTATATGTTTTTTGTTCTAATAATCTATATGCAGATTGCGTGAAATATTACTGTGAAGAAATTAAAGTAACTGCGCTTATGGTTAATCGTATTCTGGTTGGAATTGGTACCTCTGGAGATGAAGATAATCTAATGTGCGATTCGAATAAGTTTAAGTATTTGTACCTTAAAAGAACCCATGATAATTTCGATGCTATTTATTCACTGGTATTAGCTGCGCATGTGTCGGGGGAAAATATATACATAAGCACTAATAGACATGGCCCTTGTGATGTTAGGAATGTTATTTCAACTATTTCACATGACTGAATAGTAGGGAATTGATTAGATAATTGGGTGATCCATGAAAATCTTATTATTATTTGTAAGCTTACTATTGTCAGCTATTTCTTCACAAAGTTTTGCCGATGCTACTTTGTCAGCGCAACTTATATATGCCATTGATTCAGATTGGGCCGAGCAGGGGTTTAAGTTTAGCTTCGATAATGGTCAAAAACTGCAGGGCTGTAATAGCAGTAGTGTTTTCGTTAAAAACAGCAGCATGTCTAAAAGGATCCTAAATATAGCACTGGCCGCTCATTACGCCAAAAAGCCCGTTGTGTTTAGGGTTCAAGGTTGTGTTTACGGCTCTATGAAGGGGATTGCCATCCATTTACCTGACTAGATCTGTTTGCAGGTTATGAAAAGCTAGAAATATTATAAAAGGGATGATTATGAAATTTATTACTTTATTAGTCGCCGCATTATTTATTAGCATTTCGGGTGTTAGTCAGGGTGATGCAACCCTTAGCGCCCAAAAAATAACGGCGATAGATACAACTTGGGATGGCCTGGGCATTGTCTTCACTTTTAGGGAGGGCGAAAAGCTGGAAGGGTGCAACAGTAATCAAGTCCTAATCAAAGAGGGGCCACAGCTGGATGGGATTCTTGCTATCGGTATGTCGGCACACTTCGCCAATCGAAAAGTACAGTTTAGAGTGCATAGCTGTAGTGATGGCATGATGTTAGGAAAAGCAATTTCCCTGTCGAATTATTATAATCCGCCGGGGACGAGATTTACGATTCCTTCCAATCTAACGAAGGTGACTTTAGCCAGTTTAATTGACCCAAATTCGGCCGGTGTTTTTATAATTACCGTAGATCACATCACTACTTTAAGAGGTGCAGTAGGCGAAACGGGAACTACAGGGGCAACAGGCCCTACGGGGAGTAATAATGGTACAAGAATTCGTACCGGAAATAGCCGCGCAACAGGTAGAGGTGGTGTAGGTGGTGTTGGTCTTAAAGGAGGAACAGGTGGAACAGGCGGTTGGGCAATTGACTTAGCTGGCTTCTCTGGAAAGAAAGTCACCATTTTAAATATAGGTAGTATCATTTCTGGGCAAGGTGGGATGGGTGGTAAAGGTGGTACTGGTGGAACTGGGGGTCGTGGCGCACAAGGGAGTAAAGGAGGAGTAGGAGATCGGTGCGTTGGTACATTAGGTGGTTATGGTGGAACGGGTGGTAAGGGAGGCCCTGCGGGCAATGGTGGTATAGCTGGGGAAGCGATTGCGAATAGTGAAGATGTCGAATTAGTACTCGCAGGCAATTCAATATTGTCCGGACAAATTGGGAATATGGGTACCAGCGGGAATGTGGGTACAACAGGCGCAGTTGGGCCAAACGGCTATTATTGTTGGTATACCCCACAAGACCAAAAGTAATTTTAGAGTCTGCGGAAATTTCTGAATTAGGTTAAATTTAAAGGGTATCAACATGAGAATTACCCAGTACTTATTTATATTGGCGACTTTTTTTAGTGGCCTCAGCCACGCACAAACCAGGCTACCTGCCCAGGTTATTAGCGCAGTCGAAACTTTGAATGAAGGTCATGATTTGCAATTCATTTTTGAAAACGGAGTCCGGCAAGAAGGTTGTAGTAGCAGCAGTATAATTGTCAAAGATGGGGCAATGTCTGAGAGAATTCTATCAATCGCTCTATCGGCTTACCATGCAAGTCACGCAGTGATATTTATAGTCAGCGGCTGTACCGATGGTGCGGTGAAGGGGCAGGCGGTATCACTGAAAAAGGCTAATTAGTCAAAAA